>NZ_JANOBI010000049.1:0-46842 GCF_031411595.1 Flavobacterium sp.
GGAAGGTGTTACATTATAGGAATTCGCAGCATTATAATTAGAAATTGTAAAGCTACCTGTTGCTACAGCACAAGTTGGTTGTGTAACATTACCAAGAACAGTAGGCACAGTTGGCGTTACCGGTTGTGCATTAATGGTTACTGAAGCCGAAGATCCAGAAGTACAACCATTAGCCGAAGCAGTAACAGTATAAGTTCCCGCAGGAGCATTTACTACACCAGCAGCAGAAATTGTCACACCAGTGGAAGGTGTTACATTATAGGAATTCGCAGCATTATAATTAGAAATTGCAAAACTTCCTGTTGCTACAGCACAAGTTGGTTGTGTAACATTCGCTAATACAGGAACGTTAGGTGTATCTTTAATCGTTAAAGTAACCGCAGTTCGTGTAGGGAAAGAACAGCTTCCTACATTCGCTTGTGCATAATAAGTAATGGTTCCAACAGTATTGAGTGTTGGATTGGCCACAATGCTTCCGCCAGTTGCAGCAGTATACCAAACAATGGTTTGTCCCGGAGCTGTTGCAGTTGCAGTTAATGTTTGTATAAGAGTCGTTTTACATACTGTTTGATCTCCACCAGAAATAGGAGCAGCGCTTACACAGATGGTAACCGTTGCTGAATCGCAATTGGTTGGTGTAGTTTTTTCACAAATTTGGTAAACAATGGTATAAGTTCCGGCTGGAGTACCTGCTGGAACCACTATGTTACCGTTTGTCAAATCTATTGCAGGAACTGATCCACCATTGATAGGAGTAGCTGGAGTCAATACCGTTAAGTTTACTTGAGCAATAGCTACCTGAACGCCACCTAAAGTATCGATGCCACTTCCGTTATTGTTGAATATATTTCCGGCATTTGTGCTGCCAGTTGTTCCGTTGATTGGACCAATGGCATCGTTTACAGCATCAATCAATTTACATTTAGAAACTGTAAAAGGGAAAACACATCCGGTCGTATTAGGCGGAACTGAATAATAGGTAATGGTAGATCCGGCTGTTAATGGCAATGGATTGGCATCTGAATATTGAATCGAACTTAAAGTAACTGGAAATTCATTATAAAATGTAGATCCAGGAGGGAAGTTCGCAGCAATAGCTGAAGTTCCAATGGTTGAGCCTGTATTACAGAATCCGAAGTTTCTGATTAATGGAGTATTGGCGCAATTTGCGGCCACATAAGCAGCACCATCAATTTTAATCGATAAGGTTTCTCCAATAGGTTGACCTGTACAAGTTCCGTTTTGGGTATATCCTTTAATAGCCCTTGTGCCACTAAAAGTAATTCCGGTAATAGCGCCTGTTCCGCCTGAATTGGCAACAACAAATATTGGACTTCCACAAGTAGCATTCAATAGAATGGAACAGTTTGTAGTCGTTTTTAATTTGAAACTAAGTTTTGCTAAAAGCGTACTTGGATTTGCAGGTAAAGGCAAAGTTCCCATATCCCAAACAATAGAACCAGTCGCACCAAGTGTTGGGTCGAAAGTTACGGTATTTGGCGTAGGAGCAGGCGAGAACAAAATAGTACCTACAGCACTTCCCGGAACATAAGACGCGTTATAAGGAATCGGAACAATCACTTTATAATTGTTGATCGCTTCCGTTCCTAAATTTTTAATATCAATATTGAATCCTACATCCTGACCTGGTAAAGAAACATATGGTTCAGTAGTTACAGGAACATTATTGATTGTTGTGGCCGTTATAATATTTTCAACTTCCGGAATGTATGCATCGACCGCCATGGCAATCGCAAAAATTACATAAGTATCTTGGGTCGATCCGTATTTAAATCTTGTCGAGGTTTGGTTGTTTCCTAATACGGTATTATTGGCATTAGGTATCGTAAACATACTAATATCCAATCCCGTATTATTAAGAAGATTAGGGTTTCTGGAATTTCCTCCCGTTTGAATCGAGGAATTGAAGAAGTTATTAGAACTATTGCCAGAATGCGTTAAATTTACGAAAGCATTATCGCTTTGTCTTTGTATTTGGAAGTAATCTCCCGAAATTCCATTATCGCCTTCACCAGCCATCAAACCTAATTTCATTCCAACCGGACCTGATTGAACAGTATTGAAACCCGAAACCGGAATTTCAAAACTGGCAGTACCACCAGTAACATACGCGTGTCCATCAAAAATAGTAACATCACGATATTTCATTTTTGAATTTTCATACACTACAATCAATGACCAACCGCCATAAAAACCAATGCTACCACCATTACCTTCTGTAATAGCGATATCGGCAGCAGTATATTCTCCAATTCCATTGGCACGAACATAATCCGTTACTTCTTTGTAAGCAGAATACATATAGCCATCGGAAGTCTGCGGATAGTATATATCGGTCGTAGCAGCCGTGAATTGCGTATAAGTAGAAGCGTTTGGCCCTTTCAACGAAATATTTCTTTTGTCGAAAGTTTTGGTAACATTGTTTTTGGTTACCGAGAAACTATTGTCGCTTGAACTTCCGTCAGATGATCTACCGGTCCAATACAAACCTGCGTATATGATGTTTGAACACGAAGGGTTTGCACCGTTTTCTGTAGACAATGCTAAGGTTGAACGCGATGAGTTGAATGTTGGTTTTCCATCCACACCATTGTTGCTGTTACCATCGACATCTACATAAACCATAGAGTTGTTACTGTTTGCAGTTTGATCTCCGTAGTTTTGCAACGTTAAGTTGGTATTTCCCATAATGGTGAAATCTCCTTTAACGTTGTAGATTTTCGTAGCAGGTGTATATTGAGAAGTTCTTTGTGTAAAAGGCACTCTAACCTGAGCATTCGTTGTCAATGCTATTCCTAAAAGAAGGAAAGCTTGTAAAAAATAACCATACAATAGGTTACTATTTTTTGAAGAGTATATGTTTTTCATAATGATTTCTTTTTGATTGGGACAATTAAGCGCCTTTGTCTATTTTGTAAAAAACACCAATTTTCAAATTGCTATTTCGGACCAAGCCTGAAATAACCGTTCCTGTAGTTTCCAAATTAGATAAGATATAGATGTATTTCAAATTAGGGAAATTTGAAAATACAGCCAAATCCAAAGGGTTATTTAAGTCTGCATATTGAGATAGATTAATAGTCACGATTTCAATCGTCGCTCTATTAATGGCTGAAGTCTCAATAGCACTCAATGCACTTGAATTCGTATAAAGAGCAGTAGGGTTTTCTCCATACGTTTTTATTTCTCCGGAGAGAAAATATACAGTGGGTTGCACTTCACTTAATAGTTGTTCTAATCGATTTGCATTTGAAATCGAATTTCTTGAACTTGATTGTGAAGTTCTAAGATAAGCCAGATAAGCTTTCACCTCCATTAGTTGAGGACCTTGACTTGTTCTCAATTCTTGAGCATTAGCACCAACGCAATATAGCGCCAATACTAATAATAGTAGTAGTCTTTTCATAAATAAAAATTGGAGTTTTCCAAACAATTGAGCATTGTTTGAACGGTTAACAAATAGGTTTGGGACGGTTGTTTCCATAACATTAAAAATTAATACATTATTATTGTAGGTTTCCGAGTTTTAAATTTTTTAGCAGATTTGGGGAAAACCACTTAAAATTAATCTGGGCTAAATTACCTACATAATTATTTTTTCAATCATTTTTTCTACCAATAACCAGAAAACTCGTTAAAAAGTCATTTTTCTTTAAAATGTACTTGCTATTTCTATAATTTGTTATTTTTTTTAACATTGATTGTAAACTATTTAGCTGTTAAATTTTATTTTTTCTATTGATATTTGGGCGTATACAATCGCAATGAATTTACATGACCATATATAAATAACCCACTTTATCTAAGGTATTTCCCTTATCATCAGTATAATTAATGACATAATAATAAGTACCAGTAGGCAATTGTTCCGATTCATTGATGGTCGCGCGTCCTTCGGAAATTCCTTTGAAAACTCGGGTTACATTATCGTACTGTTTGGTCTTATAAACCAAAACACCCCAACGGTTATAGATCTCTACACTATTGGTTGGAAAACAAAAAATTTGGTCGATGTTTTCGATAAAAAACGTATCGTTCACGCCATCATTATTCGGAGAAAAAGCGTTGTGAACTAGTAGATTACAAGCAGGTGCTACGAAGCAATCATTGTTAACTTCGATAACCACTTCAACAGTTTGCGTACAATTGATGTCGCTGTGAATGTATTCAAATTCATAATTACCAGTCGGCGCTTGATAAGGTCTAAATATAGCACCGGTCAAATTTGGAGTAGTCAAGTTCGATGTCCAAGTGCCGTCTAAGCCCATGCCTTCCGGTAGGTAACTATTCAAATTAATATTCAAACTGTCATCATTATCCAAATTACAATCTGCATAACCATAACCCAACTCAATGTCTTCTGCTGATTTTATCAATACATTTTGAAGCGCAGTAGTTTGATTGCCACTTTCATCGGTAAATGCCCAATGAATGATGTAATTTCCAGGAGCATCATAAAACAGCGAATCATTCGTAGTTCCCAAAACATTCCCCGAACAATTATCGGTAGCGCTCGGAATGGTTACGGTAGCTTCACAATATTTTATAATGTCATTTAATAAAGGCAAATCAGGTACAGTTGTATCAATAATCGTAATGCCGATGGTTGCGAGATCAAAATTGTTTGGATTTACAATTGAACTAATCTTGTATTCCAAGTCATAATGCCCAACAGCCAATTCGTTGGTGACGGAAATATTTCCGCTTGCATCAACAATAATATTGGGATTTAATGGCGATTCAATTGAAATTCTAACTTCATTCGAATGGCACAAAGCACCATTTAAGGTATCGTTATTAAGAATGTTGCCTAATATCCCGGCAGTAGAACATTGGTATTCATAAGTATTATTTTCGGCAATGATTTGACTCGATGTCACGGTTACATTCACGGTCGCTTGAGCGCATTTTGTAAGATCAGTCAAATCGCAAATTTGATAAGTTAGTGTGTAATTTCCGGGCGGTGTTCCTGATGCCACCATCACATTCGAGCCGTCAAGCGTAATTCCGGAATGGCTGGCGCTTACAAAAGTCAAGTTGACTTGAGAAGCCAATGCGATTTGACCATTAAGCAAATCATTGCTCAAAACATTACTAAAAGCAATGCCGCCAACATTACTATTGATGGCATTTCCATGATCAGCATTGGCTGAAATTTCGATGCATTTCGACAAAGTGAAAGGTACAACACAAGCATCATTTAAGTTTTGTTGAATGGCAAAATATAAAGTACTTGCTCCGGGATGCAGCGCAAATGGATTTGAATTGGAATATTGAATCGTATTTTGTGTCAAAGGAAATGAATTGTAGAACAAAGTGCCGGAAGAGAAATTCGATGACAATTCAGAAACAGCTACGACATTGTTCGGATTACAAAACGTAAAATTCCGAATCGAAGCGGTGTTTTGACAATGAATACCGGCATATTCACTAGCATCAATATCGATTGTAATTGGCCCTTTAATCGGATTTCCGAAACAATTTCCTGAAACAGTATTCCCTAAAATAAAAGGATTTTCACGCATTTCAACACCGCTAATCGCACCTATACCTTCAGAAAAACCATTAATCAGAATGGTGTTAGCACAATTGGCTTGTTTTAAAAGCGCACAATCCGATGTGGCTTGTATTGTAAAATGCAATGTTGCTAAAACAGTATTAGGATTTTCGGGCAATGGCAACGTTCCGTAATCCCAAACAATGGAACCATTAGAACCCAAGGTTGCATCAAAATGTATCGCATTCGGTAGCAATTGAGTGGTACTATTCCATAGATTTCCAACCGCACTTCCATTAATATAAGTAGCATTATACGGCATTGGTACTGTGATTTTATATCCATTAATCGCTTCGTGTTCGGTATTTTTTATATCGACTTTTAATTTGATTTCTTGTCCTGGCAATGCTGTGTATGGCTCAGGCACTATGACTTGATTGATTTCAGTAACCGTAATAATATTTTCAACTTTAGGAACATAAGAATCAACTGCTAAGACTATCGCAAAAATCGCGTAAGTATCGGCATTGGTTCCGTATTTGAAATTGGCAGTCGTCTGGTTATTGCCTATGACGGAATTATCGGTATTCGGAATATCAAACGATGCAATATCAATTCCTGTATTGTTAGTCAGATTTGGATTTCGATTCGCATTATTATTAATCGATGAATTGAAAAAATTGTCACTGGTATTTAGCGAATGCTCAAGGTTCATAAAACTCAAATCGCTATTTTTTTGAATTTTGAAATAATCCCCATTCAATCCAACATCACCTTCACTGGCCATGACACCCAATTTCACGCCAACATTCCCGGTTTGAACCGAATGGAAACCTGATACTTCTAAATTATAGCCGTTATTATTGGAATTTAATACAAACGCATGACCGTCGAACAATGAAATGTCGCGGTGTTTCATTTGGGTATTTTCATATATCACCACCAATCCCCAACCGCCGGAATAACCTGTTCCGCCACCATTACCTTCAGCCAAAGCAATGTCTGCCGCCAAATAAGAACCAACGCCATTTTGACGAACATAATCGGTAACTTCCGTATAAGCAGAGTATATAAAAGCGTCTGAACTGTTCGGATAATATATCGCATCTTCTCGGGCAAAAAACTCTGAATAGGCATTCGAATTTGGACCTTTCAATAAAATTTTTCTCTTGCTGAAATTTTTAGTAACCGCATGTCCATCAATTATTTTGGTCATCGAAAACTCATTGCTGCTGTTGTTACTATTGTCGGCTGCACTTTTTCCAGTCCAATATAAACCGGCAAATACGATGTTGCTACAAGGTGTTGCGGCTCCGTTTTCTGAAGAGAAAGTTAAATCGGCTGATGAGGAATTCCACGTGGAAGCGTCATTGTCAACATCAACATAACGCATTGAGCTGTTGTTGTTATTGGTACTGGCATCGTAATTTAGTAAAGTTAAATTGGTGTTTCCTATGAATGTAAAATCACCATTGATGCTATACACTTTCTTCGAAGGTGAATATTGAGAAGTTCTCACTTTGTACGGAACACGAACTTGTGCCGCGACATCAAACACTCCAATACACAGAAAAATCCACCCCATGGCGAACCAAAGCATGCATCTTTTGATGTTGTATGTAGTGTTTTTGGTATTCAATGTATTGTTTTTGACATTCAAAACTATTCTTTCTATAAGTTAAAAACAAGAAAAACAACGATTAAATACAATAAACATCGATTAAATACACTTTTTGATTTTAATTTAAAGAATAATATTACATAAATAAAAACACAATACTCAAACGAACAACCGATAGCCGACAACAAGCACCTGTTTTTTAATCTAATAAAAACCATAAAAAGAACATTTAAATTCTGTAAATTGTACCTTCAAATGCAACACAATGAAAAACCTCATTATCATCCGTCACGCCAAATCAAGTTGGAACGCACCTTTAAACGATATCGATCGACCTTTGGAACAACGCGGTATCAAAGATGCGCATCTGGTTGCGATGAACAGCCATAGTTTCGTTCCTGCTAAATTTCAGATTTTCAGCAGCAATGCCAAACGCGCTTCAGAAACAGCCATGATTTTTGCACAGAATTTTTCGTATCCGGTAGAGAATATTGTTTTCAAACCCGAGCTCTATACTTTTGATGAAAGTCGATTGGAGAAAATTATCAAATCGTTTGATAATAATTATGATAATGTGATTCTTTTCGGACATAACGAGGCCATTACAAATTTTGTTAATAAATTTGGAGACGTTTTTATCGATAACGTTTCCACATCAGGATTGGTTTCCCTTCAATTCGATACCTATGATTGGCAAAATATTCAAAACGGTAAAACACTAAAAGTCCTATTCCCAAAAGATTTAAAATAGATTTATGTCAGATAATAAATATATCGATAGAGAAAAAAGTTGGTTAGCATTCAATGCCAGAGTATTACAAGAAGCCGGAGATGATGCGGTTCCGTTATTAGACAGACTTCGTTTTTTAGGGATTTTTTCCAATAATTTAGATGAATTTTTCAGAGTGCGTTTCGCTGCTATTCGCCGTTTGAGCTTGTCAGGAATTTCGGGAGAAAAGGTGCTAGGTGGTGTAAGCGCAGAACAATTGCTGAAGGAAATTACACAAATTGTGATTCAACAGCAATCAGAAAGCCTACGCATTTTAAGCATTATCGAGAAGAAACTCGAAGCCGAAAATATCTTCATGGTCAATGAAAATGAAATAGCCGGAGAGCACGAAAATTTCATCAAAGATTTCTTTATCCAAATGGTAAGCCCGGCTTTAGTCACGATTATCTTAAATGACTTGGCTGAATTTCCTTTATTGAAAGATACTTCAGGATATTTAGCGGTTAAGTTGGTAATGAAGCCAATACCATCTAAAAAATCATTACTCAATATCGTAAAGCCCAAGAAAGAAGTTACTTATGCCGTTATTGAGATCCCCAAAACACTCAACCGATTCGTGGTATTGCCGGCTAAAGATGATAAAAATTATATCATTTTCATAGATGATGTAATCCGACACAACCTGCACAGCATTTTTAATATTTTCGATTATGAAAGCATTTCAGCCCACATGATCAAAATTACGCGCGATGCACAGCTCGAGATTGATAGCGATTTGAGTAAAAGTATGATGGAAAAAATCGCAACCAGCGTCAAAGACCGTAGAATTGGTGAGCCAGTACGTTTTGTTTACGACCAACAAATCGGGAAAGATACACTCAAATTCTTCCTTTTAAAAATGCATATTCACGAAAGTGATAGTATCATTCCCGGCGGAAGATACCACAACAGAAGAGATTATATGAATTTCCCAAACCTCGGAAGATTCGATCTTTTATACAAAACCAACGAGCCATTGCCGGTTTGCGATTTAAGTCTCGAAGGCAGCATGCTAGAAAAAATCAGTAAGAAAGATTATTTGGTCAATGCGCCTTATCAATCGTTTTCTTATTTAATTAAATTCTTAAGAGAAGCCGCTTTAGATCCGAAAGTGACAACCATCAAAATTACGTTGTATCGTTTGGCGAAGAATTCTCAGATCATCAGTTCATTGATCAATGCTGCGAAAAACGGAAAAAAAGTAACAGTTCAAATTGAACTTCAAGCCCGTTTCGACGAAGCGAGCAACATCTATTATGCAGAGCAAATGCAAACTGAAGGCATCAACCTAATTTTTGGAATCAAAGGCTTGAAAGTGCACAGTAAAATTTGTGTCATCGAAAGAATTCAAGATGGAAAACTAAAACGTTATGGACTAGTATCCACAGGAAATTTCAACGAATCGACTGCAAAAGTATATACCGATGTGACTTTATTCACAAGCCACGAACAGATTTTAAAAGACGTCAATAAAGTATTCGATTTCTTCGATGTGAATTTTCGAGTTTACCGTTATAAGCATTTAATTGTGTCACCTCATTATACGAGAAGTCGTTTGTATAAACTCATAGATCGTGAAATTCTCCATGCTAATTTAGGTTATGAAGCTTTTATTAAACTCAAAATGAACAGCCTTTCTGATTTCGATATGATTGATAAATTATACGATGCCAGTCGCGCCGGTGTCAAAATTCAATTGCAGATTCGAGGTATTTGCTCTTTAATTCCGGGTGTTGCAGGCATGAGCGAAAACATCGAAGCCATCAGCATCGTCGACAATTATCTCGAGCATGTACGGGTTTCCATTTTTGCTAATAAAGGCGAACCCGATGTATTCATTTCTTCCGCCGATTTCATGACCAGAAACCTCGATGGCAGGGTAGAAGTGACTTGTCCTATATATGATGCTGATATCAAAAATGAACTAATAGATGTCTTTAATATCGGATGGAAAGGAAACGTAAAAGCGCGTTATCATTCCGAAAAACTCGACAACAAATACCGCGTACGGGGACAAAATCCGGTATTCCGAGCGCAACTCGAAACCTATAATTATTACCAAAAAAAGAATGTTGTTTCTAATCAAGACAATCCAATAACCCAATCTACAAATCCCCAAACAACCTAAATGATTAACATAAGAAAATACGCAGCGATTGATATAGGTTCCAATGCCATGCGATTACTAGTTGCGAACATCATCGAAGAAAAAGGCCAACCGACACATTTTAGTAAAAGTGCTTTAGTGCGGCTTCCGATTCGTCTGGGTCAGGATTCGTTTACGATGGGCGAAATCTCGGAAGAAAACATTGGTCGAATGGTTGATGCGATGAAAGCCTACAAACTTTTGATGAAAATTCATAAAGTCGAAAAGTATACTGCTTTAGCCACTTCAGCCATGCGTGAAGCAGAAAATCGTGATGAAGTGATTCGCATTATTCAAGAACAAGCCGACGTTAAAATCGATATCATCGACGGGAAAACGGAAGCAGCCATTATTGCTTCAACCGATTTGCACCATCTTTTAGAAACTGACCATACCTATTTATATGTAGATGTTGGCGGTGGAAGCACTGAGTTTTCTCTGTTTTCCGACGCTAAAATGGTGGCATCAAAATCGTTTAAAATCGGAACGGTTCGTTTGTTGAATGAAATGGTCAACGATGTAGTTTGGGATGAAATCGAAAAATGGATTAAAACCTATACGCACGAATTTGATGATGTAATTTTAATCGGTTCTGGAGGAAACATCAACAAATTATTCAAAATGTCGGGCAAGCAACAGGACAAACCTTTGTCTTATGTTTATGTAAGCAAACGCTATAATTTTCTGAATTCACTAACCTACGAACAACGCGTTTCAGAATTGGATTTGAATCCCGACCGTGCCGACGTTATTGTATTGGCTACTAAAATTTATCTCAATGCGATGAAATGGAGCGGTGCCAAAAAAATCTATGTTCCCAAAATCGGATTATCCGACGGAATCATCAAAGCGATGTATTACGGAAAAATATAGTTGAAGGCTTTGCGCCTTTGCGTCTTTGCGAGACTAAATAATTTTCTCGTAAAGAGGCAAAGGCGCAAAATGTATTGTATTTAAAAATCAATTTTTTTATAAAATGAATAAAACCAGACTCGAAGCTTTCAGCGATGGTGTACTCGCCATCATTCTTACGATTATGGTACTTGAAATTAAAGTGCCTGCAGGTGCCGATTTTGATACACTTCAAAAAGTGCTCCCCGTTTTTGGAAGTTATATTTTAAGCTTTATCTACATTGGGATTTATTGGACCAATCACCATCATATGTTGCAAAGTATGAACAAAGTGAATGGCAAAATCCTTTGGGCAAATCTGCATTTATTGTTCTGGTTATCGTTAGTTCCTGTTGCTAAAGGCTGGATTGGTGAGAATCATTTTGCGAAAGTACCAATGGCACTATACGGATTTATATTGTTGATGGCAGGAACCGCATATTATATTTTACAAAATATTATTGTAAAAAGCCAAGGTGAAAATTCACTGCTCAAAAAAGCAATAGGTAAGGATTTTAAAGGAAACGCTTCACCAATTTTATACATCATAGGTATTGCTTTTTCTTTTTATAACGAATGGATTGCTGGTGGTGTTTATATTTTTGTAGCGTTGATGTGGCTCGTTCCCGATAAAAGAATTGAAAGGGTAATCGAATAAATCAAGTAATATCCAACCCAAAAGTATTGCGCAATACTTCAATTGCGGGATTGATTTCATGCAATCTGTTGTAACGATCTTGGTTGTTGTAATTCTTTTTGGTTTCCATTTTCTCATTGACGATGACTTCTATCGTAATGTCATGGTTGTGCAAATGCCCTTTGAGATAACCGAGCAATCCTGATTTTTCTGTTTCAAAATCAATTTTTGAACCTTCGTTTGGCAACTCGAGTGTGATGGTAGTGCCATTTAATGTAGGATCATTAATCAGCAACAACGATTCCATAATCTTAAACCCTTTGTCGCCCAATTTCTGCGCATACTTGTTCCAATGCAACAGCATGTCAGTCTCGGTGAATGATTCAGTAGGTAAATGAACCGTTTCTTTAACAACCGCTTTGGTTGATTCCTGAAGTTCTCTTTTGGCGCGAATACTCGCTAATGAAAGTGCCGAAACTTTTGTTTCATTTTCAGTAATAGGTTTTGGAATATTTGGAGTGGGAATGTTTATTTTTTCAGTAACAGTTTCTATTAGAGTTTCAATAGGCATTTCTTCCGATACTTCGACTGCACTCGATGTGACAATAGTTTGATCACTATATGTAGATTGAATTTCGACAATTTCCGGCGCTTCAACAGCCAATTCTAAAACGCGTCCGTAAAAATATTTGGGTGGAATTATAAACCCGTTAACTTTTTTTTTTCTCCATCAAAAGTAATGGAGGCTAATTGCATTAGGCAAAGTTCAACGAGCAATCGCTGGTTTTGGGACACTTTAAATTTCAAATCACAATCATTCGCCAAGTCGATGCCTTGCAACAGAAATTCAGCCGATGCTTTCTGCGATTGTGAAGCATATAGTTTTTGAGCCTGTTCACCAACTTCAAGCAATGATAATGTTGATGGTGTTTTACTAACCAATAAATCTCTGAAATGCGAAGCCAATCCTGCAATAAAATGATGTCCATCAAAACCTTTGGCTAGGATATCATTGTAAGCCATGAGCAAATCCGGAATCTTATTTTCGATAATTAAATCCGTTACCGTAATATAAGTTTCATAATCAAGCACGTTTAAATTCTCGGTTACGGCTTGTCTTGTGAGGTTGTTCCCGCAATATGAAACGACTCTGTCGAAAATAGATAAAGCATCACGCATTGCTCCATCGGCTTTTTGTGCAATGATGTGAAGCGCATCGTCTTCGTAAGTAACGCCTTGACTTTGGGCTACTTCAGCCAAATGCTCTTTAGCGTCTTTAACGGTAATGCGTTTGAAATCGAAAATCTGACAGCGCGATAATATCGTTGGAATGATTTTGTGCTTTTCTGTAGTGGCTAAAATAAAAATCGCATGTTTCGGCGGTTCCTCAAGTGTTTTCAGAAAGGCGTTGAAAGCAGAAGCAGACAGCATGTGCACCTCGTCGATAATATAAACTTTGTATTGTCCGGTTTGCGGTGGAATCCGAACTTGGTCAATCAAGTTTCTGATGTCGTCTACAGAATTGTTTGAAGCGGCATCGAGTTCAAACACGTTGAATGCGAAATCTTCATTCGGATCATCATAACCCGGCTGGTTGATTTTACGTGCTAAGATTCTGGCGCAGGTTGTTTTGCCAACGCCTCTTGGTCCCGTAAACAATAGGGCGGAAGCGAGATGGTTGGTTTCTATGGCATTGAGTAAAGTGTTCGTAATGGCTTGCTGCCCGACAACATCTTTGAATGTTTGCGGACGGTATTTGCGCGCCGATACTACAAATTGTTCCATAGTTTTTTATTGGAGAACAAATATAGTTTTTTTGTTGGTTGGTTGATTTGGTAATTGATTGATTTGGGGAAAAGTTTTCCACAGAATTATAAGATTGTAAGACTTTAAGATTATAAGATGCAGTATCCTAAAATCTTAAAGTCTTACAATCTTGAAATCAATTCCCTAGCCCTGATTACCTCACCTTACTTTTATTTTTTATAGGTGTTCGATGAATGCTACGCATTTGCAGCGGTTATCCTTTTGTGTCGTTGTTCGGCGCAAAAGATAATAGCGTATAGCAGGAATTAGCTCCTTGAAAAAAAGGGAAAAATAAATTTAGTGTATTTCAACTTTTTTATCTCTGCCTTTAATGCTCAGATCGTTTAGCACCATTGCGGCACTACTGTCGGTAAAAGCGGATAAACCTGCTACGAAAACACCTTTTTCTCCATTGCTTGATTTGATTCCGAAAACCATGACTTCATCTCCGGGATCGGTGTTGCCTTCATAACGATAAACATGCACGATTTCGAAATCATCGGGATTATTGATGATGCGATTTTCCTGAATATTGAAATCGATGGTAAAGCCTTTTTCTTTTAATTCTTCAAGTGCTATGGATGCGGTGGCGTAGTGGTACATTTGAGTATCCATGGTAATATTTTTTGGTTATTTATATGTTTTAAAAGTACTGCTATAGGTGGGGTTTACTTTATAAAATTAGCACCGAATGTTATATAATTGCAGATGAAATAGAACCACAAAATTATTGTAAGTTTGCACCGCAGGCCGCCTTATCGCCGTTCGTAAGAAGGGAGGAAAGTCCGGACACCATAGAGAAGCATAGCGGGTAACGCCCGTCCGTCGCGAGATGAGGACCAGTGCAACAGAAAGTATGTACAGTTCGGCTGTAGTGAAACCAGGTAAACTCTATGCGGTGAAATTTCAAGTATATCGGCATTTAAGGGTTTCTCGCCCGTTGTCGAAGGGTAGAAAGATGGAGCAATTGAGTAATTGATTGCCTAGATAAATGATAAGGGCTCACTTCGGTGGGTACAGAATCCGGCTTATAGGTCTGCTTTTTTTTCTTTTTAAGGGTCTAAGTTACTGAGGTGCTAAGGTTCTAAGGTTTTTTTAGGAGCCGGGAACCTGCTATCATTCCAATCTTGTCATTGCGAGCTTGCGCGGCAATCTCTCAATGCCAAGGATTTTCCCTTCTATCGGGGCTAGGTTTCTCACAAACTAGGACGAACCTCAGTGCCTTAGCACCTCAGAACCTTAGTGCCTTATCCTTTTTCAGTTTCAAATTCGAAGAAAGAAAATATCGAACCACCATAACTTTTCTTAAACGAAAAATGCGCTAAATGATCGAGCTTGGTGTATTTTGAATGTTCAATAACCATCATACCATCGGCAGCCAGTAAGTTCTGCTCAAAAACCGAAATTACAATTTTATCGAAAGTTTTTTGGTCGAAACCATACGGCGGATCGGCGAAGATGATGTTGTATTCTGATTTACAACGTGCTATATATTGAAGTACATCGCTTTTGATCGCGGCAATATTAAAATCGAATTCCACCGCAGTTTGCTTGATGAATTTCACACAACCAAAATCGCCATCAACACTAGTAATATTCTGACTGCCTCGCGACGCAAACTCATAACTGATGTTGCCCGTTCCTGAAAACAAATCGAGTACTTTTAAATCTTCAAAATGAAAATGATTGTTGAGCACGTTAAACAACGCTTCCTTACTCATGTCAGTCGTAGGGCGAACCGGTAGGTTTTTGGGTGCGGAAATGCGTCGGCCTTTGAATTTCCCTGAAATAATTCTCACGATTGAAAAAGAATGAAATGCTTCAAATTCTGAGCTGTCGAGAACGTATTGTGCGGTTGTAAATCGGTAATATCAAATATCGAAACGTTTCGGATATACTTGTAAGCGATTTTAAAATAAGCATCGTCTTCAGCAATATCACCAACAAATTCGAGCTTGAAACTCTCCGGATTCATATTGAGTTGTTCTGCCGTAAAAAGTAAATAGTAAATCAAATCTTCAGGCGTCTTATAATCGAACGAATTGAACAATAGCAAGTGCTGGTTTTGCACAATGATAATTTCAAAATGCGTTTGGCTCATATGCACAAACATGCGTTTGTCATCAACATTCTTAGAAAGATCGAGCAATCTCGACACCAAAATCGTATGCACATGCTTATAATGACAAGCCCCGAAATGATTCGTAAACACATCGTTGATATTCGCATCAGGCACATAAACCGTATGCATCGAATAAGTCGACAGCGTATCAAAAGCAAAAAAATCAGTTTCAAAAACTTTGGTATTATACTGCATATAACTGCCCAAATATTCCTCATCAAACAGCGGTGCCGGCACAAATGTCGCGAGATTGTTCTCGTGCAACACGACCACTTCGTCATATGATTCTTGAAAAACTGGATTTTCGTTTAGGATTTCTGCCACCGTAGCACCATCAAAAGCCAGTTCGTCAACCGAAAGCACTTTATTGTTTAAAGTATCAAAACTACTGAAAGCCAAACCGCTAGCCGAAACTTGAACCGTCAGTTTTTTGTAAATTTTTTCCGTGATGTTGGCTGCATTCACTAGCATAAGACAAATCGTTCAATCATTAAATTAGAAAATCTAACCCGACAAACTTACAATTTTTTTACATGATTTTTGATTTTTTTTAGGAGCTTAATCCTGCTGTACGCTAATATCTTTTGCGCCGAACGCCGGCACAAAAGGATAACCGCTGCCATCAGGGCTAGACGAGACGGTAAGATTTTAAGACTGTAAGATTCTAAGACCGTGAGCGTATCATAAAATCTTACAGTCTTAAAATCTTATAGTCTCATAATCCATTTATTATTTTAGATTTGTCTCTCAAAACCGCCTTCTCATGAAAAAAAATACGAGTTTACTATTATTATTGATCGGCTTCTTTAATGTAGCATTTTCGCAACCTGTCATCAATCAGTCGAGTTTTCCAAGCAATTATTCCGCAACAATATATGATGCCACTAATTTGTCATTGTCTGCAGGCCTGCCGGGACCCAACCAAACTTGGGATTTTTCTTCGGTAGCCATGACTGAGTCGGATAATACGAGTGTTTTCCCTGTAGCGAATGTGCCGCAGGCAAACCATTTTCCAACCGCAAACTTTTGCTATAAAAATGTTTCGGGAGAATTTATTAATTATTCATTGTTTAGTATTTCCGCCAACGGTATGGAATATCTTGGTGCTGTTTCGGATACTAGTATATCAACAGATTATACGCCCAACCCGCTATCGGTGTTCACTTTTCCGTATACTTACAATACGGCATTCACGGATACATTTCAATCTACAATAGAAACAGAACCAAACTCGACTACGAGAACCTATGATGCCTACGGAACTTTAATCACGCCCTACGGCACGTATAACAATGCCATCAGACAAAAAATAGAAAGCCCCGGTGGTTTTATATATTACAATTGGTTTAATGCCAATCCGTTTCAGGTACTCGCCATCTTGGGTTATAACGGCCAATCGTTGACGGTCTATGGTAATGAAGTGTTAAGCACTACAAAACATGATCAAAATTCATTCAGCATTTATCCGAATCCAACACAGGATGATTTTACAATCGATACCGGCAACACCACTAATACCGAAGTTTTCGTAAACGTTTATAATGTTTTAGGAAAGGTCATACATTCATACGAAAGGCACAACGCAGCGTATAATAAGATAAGCCTGCTCGATTGTAGCCCGGGTTTGTATATCATTGAAATCACCGATGCTAATAACGTGGTTTTGCAGACCCAAAAAATAATCAAGCAATAATTTCTTTGCGCCTTTGCGTCTTTGCGAGCCAAATCAAAAAATCTTTGCGTACTTTGCGGTGACAAAAATCCAATATGAATTCCAGTAACTTCTACAGCATTCTCTCCAGAAATTTCCCTTTTCAACCCACTACGAAACAGGATATTTTCTTCCAACAGATTGCGGAATTCATCACCAACAATAACAACCAGGAAATCTTTGTACTCAAAGGCTACGCGGGAACAGGAAAGACAACCGTTATTGCAACTATTGTCAACCACCTTTCGGAAATCAATAAGAAATATGTATTGCTTGCACCTACAGGACGCGCGGCAAAAGTCATTGCCAATTATTCTCAGAAACCAGCCTTTACGATTCATAAGAAAATCTATTTTCCAAAGAAAAATTCAGGCGGTGGCATGAGTTTTACCTTGCAACCCAACAAACACAAAGACACAATTTTTATTGTCGACGAAGCCTCGATGATTTCGGATGTGAATCAAGATACGAAGCTATACGAAAACGGTTCACTGCTCGATGATTTGATTTCTTATGTATATGCCGGAACCAATTGCAAAATGATTCTGCTCGGCGATACAGCGCAGTTGCCACCGGTGAATTTGTCGCTTTCTCCGGCACTCGATATCGATGGTTTGGGTTTGCATTACCAAAAAGAAATCTTCCATATCGAACTTGATGAAGTGATGCGACAGGAAGAAAATTCGGGAATTTTGTTCAATGCTACGGAATTGCGTGAAGTATTGAAAGACGAACTTTTCGATACGTTTCAATTTCAACTTAAAGGTTTTAAAGATATTGTCAGATTGACCGATGGTTACGATATTCAGGATGCGATTCATTCGGCTTACAGCAATTATAGTATTGAGGAAACGGCATTCATCGTACGATCGAACAAACGCGCCAACGCTTACAACCAGCAAATACGCACAAGGATTCTTGATAAGGAAAGTGAACTCTCCACCGGAGATTACTTAATGGTTGTGAAGAACAATTATTTCTGGCTTAAAGAAAGCGATGAAGCCGGATTTATAGCCAATGGCGACATTATTGAAGTCATGCAAGTCTTTAATATTAAAGAACTCTACGGATTCAAATTTGCGAATGTCAAAATCCGAATGGTTGATTATCCGAACCAAAAACCCTTTGAAACGGTGTTGCTACTCGATACGATTACGAGCGAATCGCCTTCATTGACTTACGAAGAATCGAACCGATTGTACGAAGCCGTGATGGAAGATTATGAAAACGAAACCACCAAATACAAACGCTTCCAAAAGGTAAAAGAGAACGAATATTTTAATGCGCTGCAAGTCAAGTTCTCGTATGCGATTACGTGCCACAAATCGCAAGGCGGCCAATGGAAAACCGTGTTTATAGAACAGCCTTATTTGCCTGATGGGATTATTGATAGGGAATATATTCGGTGGTTGTATACTGCGATTACGCGTGCTAAAGATCAGTTGTATTTGATTGGTTTTAAGGATGAAAGTTTTTTGGAGGATTAGGTACTAAGGTTCTGAGGCACTAAGGTACTGAGGTCGTTCTGGTTTGCGTGAAACCCTAGCCCTGATAGGAGCATTTATCCTTTTGTGCCGTCGTTCGGCAGAAAAGATATGGCGGATAGCAGGAACCAGCTCCTAAAAAAATGTAAAATATTTAAAAAAACGTTCTTCTTAAAAAGTAAAACCTCAGTACCTTAGCACCTCAGAACCTTAGCACCTCTAAAATGAAAATCATCGCCGTCATTCCCGCACGCTACGCCTCAACCCGTTTTCCCGCGAAACTGATGCAGGATTTGGGTGGCAAAACGGTCATCACCAGAACTTATGAAGCCGCTGTGAATACGAATCTTTTCGACGATGTTTTTGTAGTGACGGATTCGGATTTGATTTTCGATGAGATTATTTCGAATGGTGGAAAAGCGGTGATGAGCCAAAAGGAACATGAATCTGGCAGCGATAGGATTGCGGAAGCGGTGCAAAATCTTGACGTTGATATTGTAGTGAATGTGCAAGGCGACGAACCATTTATTGATCAAGGTTCGCTCGAAAAAGTCATGGCCGTTTTTAAAAATGATGCTTCAAAAGCAATTGATTTGGCTTCCTTGATGCGTGAGATTAAAGACGAAAATGAGATTAATAATCCGAACAACGTCAAAGTGGTTGTAGATCAAAACGGCATGGCGTTGTATTTTTCGCGTGCAGTGATTCCGTATCCAAGAGAAAAAAATGTTGGTGTTCGGTATTTTCAACATATTGGCATTTATGCTTTCAGAAAACAAGCCCTTTTAGATTTT
The DNA here is from genome assembly GCF_031411595.1 of Flavobacterium sp. Classification (GTDB taxonomy): domain Bacteria; phylum Bacteroidota; class Bacteroidia; order Flavobacteriales; family Flavobacteriaceae; genus Flavobacterium. The sequence continues at coordinate 19,500 of NZ_JANOBI010000049.1, forward strand.
TATCATTTGCCGATGAAGTCGTTGGAAGCTTCTGAGAAATTGGAACAACTTCGTTACCTCGAATTCGGAAAGCGCATCAAAATGGTTGAAACCAATCACATTAGTATTGGCATTGACACTCCTGAAGATTTAGTGCGTGCTAAAAAAATGCTCTAACATAGTTTTTCTTTGCGCCTTTGCGTCTTTGCGAGATTTAAAATAATTCTCTCGCAAAGACGCAAAGGCGCAAAAAGTTTATTCTTTGTTTTCGTGATCAAAATAACCTCTACTTTTGATTTGCGTGGAGAAAAAATTCAAAAATAAAACCACAAAGAATAAGAACAACAACGCTTGGGTTGATACCAAAATCTTTCCTATAGTGGTCACGGGATGAAAATCGCCATACCCAATCGATGACGAAGTGATGATGCTAAAATAGATCGCGTCAAAGCGGCTGGCAAATGGTTTGTTCAGATAATTTCCACACGAATACAATACCGAAAAAGCAAAAATAATCTCGAGATAATTGAGGAAAAGTAGTAAGATCGATCTTTTATAAGAACGTGGTCGTGAAATTAGATCGGATGCAAAAATTAAAGTTGGAATATACAGTACGGTTTCCAACAGCACATAAATCATGATTCCTAAAATCCACTGATTGTGTTGCCAATGGTGCCATAAAATGACCATGGGAAAAGCTACTTTCAATAAAATGTAAAAATCCATGGCCAAATCTCGGTATTCTGCTCCTTTCTTGGCCGCTAAATATTTGATATAAATACCAGGGAAAAGCAACTGAGAAAACGAAAGCAACAAACGCACAATTTTTTCAATACCATTGTCATCCTGATGGTCGTTGTTCCAAATCGATTGAATGTTGCGGATTCTTTTTTGTATCGGATTGTACTTAGACTTTGAAAGTTGAGATACATTTCCCAATAATAATTTCCTTAAAATATAAAGTATTTTCAGTAGCATGGAAAGTTATCGTTTGTTCTTGCTAAGATAGTAATTAATAGGCTTTTCCGGCTGTTGATTCTTTATAAAATGAAGTGTCAACGGTCTTTTTTCTTTATAAAAAGCATTTGCACAAAACCACATTCAATATTCTTCCGTAAATGCCATTATAACTTTTAAAAAAGAAAAACTATGAAAGCACAAAAATTAATTTCGAATTCTATTCTGGTAATTACTTTACTTTTAGTAGGTATGGTTTCCGCTCAAAAAAGCGTGATGGTTGGTGGCGCTGCGATGTATCCATCAAAAAACATTATTGAGAATGCTGTCAATTCTAAAGACCATACCACCTTGGTTGCGGCTGTAAAAGCTGCCGGATTGGTAGAAACGCTGCAAGGAAAAGGGCCATTCACCGTTTTTGCTCCAACCAATGAAGCGTTTGACAAATTGCCAAAAGGAACCGTGGAAACTTTATTGAAACCCGAAAACATTAAAACATTACAAACTATTTTGACGTATCACGTGGTTGCCGGAAAAATGAACTCGTCCGATATAGCCAAAGCGATTAAAGCCGGCGGTGGAAAAGCTACTTTGAAAACTGTGAGCGGCGGAACATTGACCGCTTGGATGAAAGGTAAAGACTTATACATTACCGATGAAAACGGTAAATCGGCCAAAGTGACGATTGCTGATGTCAACCAATCGAATGGTGTGATCCACGTAATTGACAATGTAGTTACTCCAAAATAAAAAGATAATTTCGGGGAATTTTGTTATGAGAATTGGGAAAAGAGGGCGAGCGATTGTCCTCTTTTTTATTTGTTATAAAGAAAATAATACCCTTCAACATTGTCAAGGAAAGCACCGTCAAATCCGGCATCGATAATTTTTTTGACGTAGGAATCGGGGTTTCCATAAATAATTTTTTTCCAGTCTTCGTGCCAGAATTGTACATAAAATTCATCATCATAACCCGCATACTTTTTCTTAATCCAAATGGGGTTGTTGATTTGCCACGTTGTTTTCCAGTAATAACGCCAGTTTTCCACCGCACCAATATTGACATACGAAATAATGAGTCGCTTTCCGCCATTGGCTTTGGTTTTGAGTTTTTCGATTTCGTTGGCGGTTAAAAGGCGGTCGTTATAAAATAAATCAATGGTAATCATATCGTAATTCGTTGCAGCAATGGCGGTAAGAAAAAGGTGTTTGGTTTTTAAATCGATAGGATTGATGAGGTATAAATAATTTTTCGCATCACTCAATTTCAAAATATCATTAGCATTTTCGTTGGGAATGTTGGTTGGAATTTCACGATAATGCTCGTTGGTTTTCACGCGTGGATACAACAAAAAGCCTTCTTTGTCACTCTGCGATTTTATAGATTCTATAGCATTGTCTTCGCGGATAAAGTCAGAAAGCATGATTTGTTTTTTGGCTTTCAATTTCCGCAGCATATTGAGTCGATAAGTGTCAACTTTTGGTTTTTCGTTGTAGAATAAATCTTCTACAGCAATGCCATCAATGGCGTCAATATAAGCAGTTCTTAATTTACCATTCGGATTCATTTTTTCAAACGCGAGTTCGGGTCCGTTTTGTGGAATGATGATGAAAGTCGAGTCGATACTTCTCGCATACTTCGAGAGATCGATGACGAAATCTTGCATTTTAATTCCCGCTTTTGTGGTTTTACTTTCTTTCACCGGAGTGAAAGCAACAATGAAAAGCACGAACAATGAAAGTATAAAAAGTGATTTTTTCCGCATCGTTTATTTTTTATTAAAGCTTTTTTGAATCACAATCAATTCGTTATGGTTTTCAATTCGCGGTATCGTAAAAACAGTATAAGGTAAAGTATTGAACTCCGAAAGGTATTCTTTATTGCGCTGATTGTGTTTTTCATCGAGCGTCATGGTGTTGAATAAAATATAACCTTGCTCATTCAATAAAGCACCAATGCGATTGATGAAGAATTTTTCGAACAAAAAATTAGGCATCTGTGTGTCTTGAAAGACATCAATGATTATTAAATCGTAGGTTGCTTTGGTTTTCAATACAAACTCGAAAGCATCATCGATAATAATGTTGAGGTTTGGAATTTTGTCGAGATAAAAATATTCGTTGGCAATTTGAATGACTTCCGGATCAATTTCAACACCGGTTATTTTGCCTTTATAATGAATTTCATCCACCAATGTTTTAATCACGCTTCCACCGGCAACACCTAGTATTAGAAGGTTATTCATTGATTTTATTTTTTCAAAACCAATTTTTTTCAAACCCAATCTCAAAACGCGTTGCAAACTACCATAAGAATAATTGGTATTTTGAGAATCGAGCACGAGTTGACCATTATTCCAATTAATTTCAATCGACTTGCTAACCATCGATTTTTTTTGGTAAACACGAATCGGAATAAGAAAACTAAGTACTCTTCGCAGCATTTGAAATTATTTTCATCAAAAATAAGAGATTAATGTTAATTTTACAGAAATAGTTTAGCATGAAATCGCAGTAAACCAGAAATTTGCTTTTGCAAAAACCTTTAAAAATAAGCGATTCTCATATAGACCTATAAAGAATAAATTCTACTATATGAAACAAAGCATTTACCGATTTATTTTCTGTCGATTGATGGGATGGAAAATTATCGGCACAATCAATCCCGAAATCAAGAAATGTATCCTCATGGTGATGCCACATACCAGTTGGCACGATTTCTATTTGGGGCTTTTTACAAGAGGCATCATTGGTTTGGAAATGAATTTTGTAGCTAAAAAAGAACTATTCCGATTTCCTTTCGGATGGTATTTCCGTTGGATTGGCGGTACACCATTAGATCGCTCGGGTGGCTTGAACAAAGTCGATGCGATTGCCGAAATTTTCAAGCAAAAAGAAGTATTCAGAATGGGCATATCGCCCGAAGGAACCAGAAAAAAAGTCACGGAATTGAAAACTGGGTTTTATTATATTGCGATTAAAGCTGAAGTTCCGATTATTCCAGTGGCGTTTGATTTTGGGAAAAAAGAAGTCAATTTTGGTGAGCCGTTTTATCCAACCACTGATTTTCAAAAAGATATGAAAGCCATTATGCCTCATTTTGCCGGAGTTAAAGGTAAAATTCCCGAGCATGGTTTTGATTTTAATTCCAATTCATTTTAATATAATTTTTAGTCTATGAATTTCGAATCAATAGCCCAAACAAATAAAGTTCCCAGTTTATCTGGCCGATACATCACATTAGAATCCATTGAACCTTTATTAAGTCAATGGAATACTGACCATCATTTGAAAATCGTCGGACAATCGGTGTTGCATCAATCGATTTATGCATACACCATTGGGCACGGAAGCACTCGTGTTTTAATGTGGTCGCAAATGCATGGCAATGAAAGTACGACGACGAAAGCAGTTTTCGATTTCTTGAATTTTCTGCACAGCGATTCTGATACTGCAACGCAATGGTTGTCACACTTTACTTTTATGATGCTACCAATGTTGAATCCTGACGGTGCGAAAGCATACACAAGAGAAAACGCCAATGGCATTGATTTGAATCGTGATGCGCAAGATTTATCGCAGCCTGAAAGTAAAATTCTTCGAGCTTGCTTTGACAAATTCGAACCGCATTATTGTTTCAATCTTCACGATCAACGGACTATTTATGCAGTTGGAAACACTAACAAACCAGCGACAGTTTCTTTTTTGGCACCGGCTTTCAATGTTGCACGTGAGATTAATGCAGTCCGAGAAAAAGCCATTGGGGTTATTGTGGCGATGAATGATGCATTGCAACAATATATCCCGAATCAAGTCGGTCGGTTTGATGATGCGTTTAATTTGAATTGCGTCGGCGATACTTTTCAGTCGCTGAATGTTCCGACAATATTATTTGAAGCCGGACATTTTCAAAACGATTATGAGCGTGAAGTAACTAGAAAATTTATTTTCATAGCATTAATTTCTGGATTGCAACATATTTACGAAAACGTTGTAGTTGACAACAAAACTGACAATTACTTGAATATTCCTCAAAATAAAGCTGTTTTTTTTGATATTGTTTATAAAAATGTCAACATAAATTATGATGGTATCGAAAAAAATACGAATTTCGCAGTTCATTATAAAGAAGAGTTGATTGATAATCGGCTTTGTTTTAATGGATATTTCGCTCAAATAGGAAATCTCGAAGATGCATTTGGTCATTTTGAATTTGATGCCAAAGGCGCTGTTTACTCCGATGAAAGCGATAATATTCCGAAATTAGATGCAAAAGCTAATTTTTGTTTGGATAAAATTACAAAAATTGTTAACGGACGAATTAATAGTTAATAATTTTTAAAATCTATAGCGAAAAATTCAATACTTCTTTTTAATTTTAGAGCAGAACAAAACAACTAACCAATATTTTTATGAGTAAGTTTCGATTAGATGAAGTAGATCACCAAATTTTAGACATGTTGATCGACAATACCAGAATTCCTTTCACGGATATTGCCAAAAAATTATTAATCTCAGCCGGAACAGTTCACGTGAGAGTAAAGAAAATGGAAGACGCGGGCATTATCATGGGTTCATCCTTAGTGCTTGATTATGATAAATTGGGCTATTCTTTCATCGCTTATATTGGTGTATTTTTAAACAACACTTCTCAAACTAAATTTGTTTTAGAGCGTATCAACGAAATTCCATACATCACGGTTGCGTCTGTTACGACAGGGAAATTCAACATTTTTTGTAAAATCAGAGCTAAAGATACCAAGCATGCAAAGGAAGTTATTTTTATGATTGATGACATCGAAGGCGTTTACAGAACCGAAACGATGATTTCTCTCGAAGAAAGTATTAATGATAAGAAACGTTTGATGCATACTATTTTTAAAAATATGTAAGCAGCTTGAACGTACTATAGTATAGAACCTCAAGTTAGCGCTTGGGGTTTTTTGTTTTAAACACGGATTTCACAGATTGAATCCGTGTTAATTAGTCAAATCTGTGTTAAATATTTTAATTCGCCTATTCCGTTTCAATCATGTACACACTGACCAAAATAGAACGTTTCAATCAGAATGTATTGTCTAAGTATCATGTTTACAACAGTGTTTTCTTGACTTTACCTTTTGATTCTATTGATAATACCGGCGTATTGTTACCGCTGTTTTCTGAAGTGTGTGAGAAAGGATTTAAAAAGCAGGAAACGCCCATTCAGATTGTTGATTTCTTCAATAAAAAATATTTAGACGATGCTCCGGAATGGGACAGAATCGATTTACTGTTTCGGTTTATTCAATTCATTGAACGCCAAATCGTGCTCTTCGATGCCATTGAAGACGCTGCTTTTCCGGTCGTCAATAACCTTGAAGGAAAAGGTTCTTTGCGTGATATTAAAGAAACGGCGGAATCCAATGGCAAAACTGAAGTGTTTCGTGAGTTCCTCAAAAACTTTAATGTAAGAACGGTTTTGACAGCACATCCAACGCAATTTTATCCGGGTTCTGTACTCGGAATTATTACCGATTTGACGAATGCGATTCGTGAAGATGATTTGGTAAAAATCAAGCAGTTGTTGTCGCAATTGGGGAAAACGCCTTTTATCAAAAAGCATAAACCATCGCCTTTTGATGAAGCCGTAAGTTTGGTTTGGTATCTCGAAAATGTGTTTTACGAAACCAGTGGTGCGATGTTGTCTTACATTCAAAAACATGTTTTTGACGGTGGTGATATTCAAAATCCAATCTTCAATTTGGGGTTTTGGCCCGGTGGAGATCGCGACGGAAATCCGTTCGTGACCACAGAAATTACACTCCAAGTTGCGGACCGTTTGCGAACTTCTATTTTGAAAAGTTATTATAAAGACTTGCGAAACTTAAAACGCAAGCTTACCTTTTATCAAGTCGATAAGCTAATTGCGGAATTGGAATTGAAAATTTACCGCTCTGTTTTTTATTCACAAGGCGACATTTACATCACACTGGAAGAATTCAAAAGCAAGCTAAAAGAAATCAAAACGATTGTCATCCACCAACACCAATCATTATATCTCGATGAATTGAATGCGTTGATCAATAAAATAACGTTGTTTGGATTCTATTTTGCGTCGCTTGATATCCGTCAGAACAGTAAAATTCACGACATTGTTTTTGCTCACATTGCTCCGTTTTCTTCAGATTTTGAATCGAAATCAATCGCGGAAAAATTAGATGATTTGGCTGCACTCCAAGGAAAATTAAATCCAAAAGATTTTTCTCATGAGATGACACAATCTACAATCGAATCAATTTATGCGATGAAAACCATTCAACAAAAAAATGGAGAATTGGCTTGCAATCGTTATATCATCAGCAATTGCGACAGTGCTTTACAGGTTTTACAAGCTTTTGCCTTATTGCGACAATGTGATTGGGAATATCCAACAGTTGATGTTATTCCGCTGTTTGAAGTCATTGATGATTTGCAAAATGCGCCACAAATTATGGAGCAATTGTATTCTAATACAATATATAAAAAACACCTCGAGCGTCGCGGCAATCAACAAACCGTTATGTTGGGGTTTTCTGACGGAACCAAAGACGGTGGTTATTTGATGGCGAATTGGAGCATCTATAAAGCCAAAGAAAACATCACATCGATTTCAAGAAAATACGGTATAAAAGTTATTTTCTTCGATGGACGTGGTGGTCCACCTGCGCGTGGTGGTGGAAAAACGCATAAGTTTTATGCTTCATTAGGTTCATCGATTGAAAATCAACAGATTCAAGTAACTGTGCAAGGGCAAACGATTAGTTCTAATTTTGGAACATTGGATTCGTGTCGTTACAATCTTGAAAATTTATTGAGTGCCGGAGCGACGAATCAGGTTTTTGCTGAAACACAAACAACGTTGACAGAACCACAAAAAGGTTTGCTTGATGAACTTGCAACAGTGGGTTATACCAAATATTCAGATTTCAAAAACCACCCTAAATTTATTCCGTATCTCGAGCAAATGAGTACGTTGAATTATTATGCGAAAACCAATATTGGCAGCCGTCCGTCGAAAAGGAAAAATTCAGATACTTTGGATTTTTCAGAATTACGAGCGATTCCATTCGTGGGTTCATGGAGTCAATTGAAGCAAAATGTTCCCGGTTTTTTTGGTGTAGGAACAGCTTTAAAACATTTCGAAGAAACCAACCAATGGGAGAAAATTCAAGATTTGTATAACAGTTCTTTGTTCTTCAAAACGTTGCTCGAAAACAGCATGATGTCGCTTGCCAAATCGTTCTTTCCGTTAACAGCTTATATGAAAGATGATCCGCAGTTTGGTGATTTCTGGCAAATTATTTATGATGAATTTTTGGAAACCAAGCGCTTATTGCTTAAAATTGCTGGACACCAAGAATTGATGGAAAATTATCCCGACGGAAAAGCGTCGATTGCGATGCGTGAGAATATTGTAAAACCGTTGTTGACGATTCAACAGTATGCTTTGTCGAGAATCAATCAATTGCAGCAAGAGAAAAACCCCGATGTGAAGTTGATTGAAATGTATCAAAAAATTGTAACACGATCGCTGTTTGGGAATACTAACGCGAGTAGGAATTCTGCTTAATATTTATTTTTATGAAATTAAATCAATTACAAAATACCGAATACGCTTCTTTTTACGCACCATACATCAATGCAGTTTCTGACGAATACAGCTTGATAGAAGAATTAGAAATTTCAGTGCATAGACTCATTAAATTCGTGCAAAACATTCCTTTGGATAAATTCGACTACCGATACGCAGAAGGCAAATGGACGATTAAAGATATTCTGCTACATCTGATTGATGCCGAAAGAATTTTCGCTTATCGCGCTTTGCGGTTCGCCAGAAAAGATGCAACACCATTGGCGAGTTTTGATGAAAATATTTATGTTGATGTAGCACATGCCAACAACAGAAGCATCCAAGATTTGTTGACAGAATTGGCCGTAGTTCGACAAGCGACTTTGTCTTTATTTAAAAGTTTTTCTGATGAAAATCTGATGCAAGTTGGAATCGCTTCGAATAATCCGATGTCGGTGCGTGCTTTAGGATTTGTGATTATTGGGCATCAGAACCATCATCAACGGGTTTTTGAAGAACGTTATCTTTCGTAATTTATTCGTATAAAGCTTCTCGCCAAGCACCAAATTTTTCTTCAAACTTTATTGTATGCGCCGGACTTGTAGAAGGCATTACGTGAAATTCAATACCTTCAATATTCCCGAATTTCTTTATAAAATAACGGTGGCTTTCTTTTCCATTAAAAAGGATCTTTTTAATTTTTGGAAATTGCTCAAGCAAAGCCGGAATGTCATTCTCTGTGTGGTTTTTAATATGAATGTCGAGACTTCCTTTGCGTTCGCAATTGGCTAACACATCCCAAAGTCCGATTTGGTTTTGCTTTAATAATGCCACTCTTTCCGCAAAATTATCAGGAACTTTTCCGTCAGCAAAAACGGTAAACATAATCTTCCAAAACTGGTTTTGTTTGTGTGCGTAATATTCCTGCTTTAGCAATGACATCGCACCAGGCATGGTTCCCAGAATTAGGATTTTTGTTTGAGTATCTGCGAAAGGAGGAAAGGAAGCTAGCATGTTTTTGGTATAAAAAAAGGAACCCGAAAGTTCCTTGTATATTTATTCTTCGTCGTCTTCGTCGTCGTCAGCAACGTCTTCCACATCATCATCGTCATCGTCGTCTGTGTCATCACCATCATCTGAACCTCCTGGGTCTTTGGTGATATCCACTTCTTCTTCTTCTTCATCTTCGCTGGCGTGAGCGTCGTCGTCGTCGTCGAGACCTTTGATTACATCGATTGGTTCTACGATATCGTCTATATCGTCTTCTTCGTCAAATTTTTCGAGTCGACTCGCGAGTTTGGTACTTACTTTCACCAAATAAATGGTGTCTTCGGTTCGTACTTCAACAGCTTCAATCAATTCGTTGTGCGCATTTCTAAAACGGATGATGTTGGAGTCATCATAGCCGTCAGGAAACCTTTCCACCAATAAGGTGAGAATTTCATTCGTCAGTTTAGAGTAATCAACAATAATTCTTCTCATAGTTTATTATAAATCAAGTAGGTAAGTTATAAATCAAGTAGGTAAGCAAAAATTAATGGTGCTACAATTGTAGCATCAGATTCGATTATAAATTTAGGGGTTTTTATGTCAAGTTTTCCCCAAGTAATTTTTTCGTTGGGAACGGCTCCAGAATACGAACCGTAGCTAGTGGTTGAATCGGAAATCTGGCAGAAATAACTCCAGAATGGCACGTCATGCATTTCCATATCTTGGTACAACATTGGCACGACACAGATTGGGAAATCGCCTGCAATACCACCGCCAATTTGGAAAAACCCAACGCCATTTTTACTGTTTTTTGGATACCAGTCAGAAAGGAAAACCATGTATTCAATTCCTGATTTCATTGTCGAGGCTTTCAAATCGCCTTTGATTACGTACGATGCGAAGATGTTTCCCATCGTGCTATCTTCCCAACCCGGGACGATAATCGGTAAGTTTTTCTCAGCAGCGGCATACATCCAGCTGTCTTTTAAGTCGATTTCGTAGTATTCTTCCAGCACACCTGAAAGTAACATTTTGTACATGAATTCATGTGGGAAATAACGTTCTCCTTTGTCATCGGCATCTTTCCAGATTTTGTAGATGTGTTTTTGCAAACGACGGAAGGCTTCATGCTCCGGAATACAAGTATCGGTGACACGGTTTAGTCCACGTTCTAATAAATCCCATTCTTCTTGTGGTGTCAAATCGCGGTAATGCGGCACTCTTTCGTAGTGAGAATGCGCCACCAAATTCATGATATCTTCTTCGAGGTTGGCTCCTGTGCATGAAATGATTTGCACTTTGTCTTTGCGGATAAATTCCGCGAAAATTTTTCCAATTTCAGCCGTACTCATCGCACCGGCTAGCGTCACCATCATTTTGGCACCATTGGCTAATTGTTGCTCGTAGCCTTTTGCTGCGTCTACTAAGGCGGCGGAGTTGAAATGCAAATAATGTTTCTCGATAAATTGACTGATAGGTCCTTTACTCATGGTGATGTTGTTTTTAATGCTTAGGCCCTAGCCCTGATGGAAGCGGTTATCCTTTTGTGCCGTTGTTCGGCGCAAAAGATTGTAGCGCACAGCAGGAAATAGCTCCTAAGAATTATTCTTCAAAAATAATTTATTTTTTATTATAACCTAATATATCTAACACTTCTTCTGAAGTTTGTTGTTCGGAAAAAACCTCAGTTGCTAAAATGCCGTTTTCGTCGCGGTCGATTAGGATGTGTTTGGGCTGTGGAATCAAGCAGTGGTGCAATCCGCCGTAGCCGCCGATGGTTTCTTGGTATGCGCCGGTGTTGAAAAATCCGATGTATAATGGTTTTTCTTTGTTGTATTTGGGCAGGTAGATGGCATTCATGTTTTGTTCTGAATTGTAATAATCGTCACTGTCGCAGGTCATTCCGCCGAGTAAAACGCGTTCGTATTGGTCGTTCCAGCGGTTGACCGCCAGCATGATGAAACGTTTGTTGATGGCCCAGGTGTCCGGTAAAGTGGTGATGAAAGACGAATCAATCATGTTCCATTTTTCTCGGTCGTTTTGTTGTTTTTGATACAGAATTTGGTAGATCGCACCGCCACTTTCGCCTACGGTAAACGAACCGAATTCAGTGAAAATATTGGGAACATCGACTTCCGCTTCTTCGCACGCAATTTTGATTTGATTGATAATTTCGTCAATCATGTATTGGTAATCGTATTCGAAAGCCAGTGAATTTTTAATTGGAAAACCACCGCCGATGTTGAGTCCGTCGAGCGTTGGACATTCTTTTTTGAGTTGGATGTATACTTTGATACATTTCACGAGTTCATTCCAATAATACGCGTTGTCGTTGATTCCGGTATTGATGAAAAAGTGCAGCATTTTGAGCTCTAGATTTTCATTTTCCAGAATTTGTTTTTTATAGAACGCTACGATATTCTTATAACCGATTCCGAGACGCGAAGTATAAAACTCAAATTTCGGTTCTTCTTCGGCTGCGATTCGGATTCCGATTTTGAATTTTCCTTTGATTTCCGCTTGCAACAAATCGAGTTCTTCGTAATTGTCGATGATTGGAATGGCATTTTTGTGGCCGTTATTGATTAAGCGGGCAATGTTTGAAATGTACTGATCACGTTTGAAACCGTTGCAAATGATATACGTGCTTTTGTTTATTTTTCCGGTTTCTAGTAGATTCTCAACGATGTTGATGTCGAATGCGGAAGACGTTTCTATATGAATGTTGTTTTTAAACGCTTCATTCATAATGTATTGAAAATGCGAGCTTTTTGTGCAATAGCAATAGTAATATTTGCCTTCGTATTTGTTTTTTTCCATTGCATTTCGGAACCAGTTTTTGGCTCTTTTGATGTTGTTGGAAATTTGTGGTAAGTAGGTGAATTTTAATGGTGTTCCGTATTGCTCGACCAATTTCATCAAATCGATGTTGTGAAATTGCAGGTTGTCTTTGTTGAGTGTGAACTCTTCTTGCGGGAAGTAATAAGTTTGATTGATTAAATCGAAATATTTTGTATTCATTGGTTGGGTTTTATTTTAGATTAAAAAGAGGAAATCAATTTTATCTATAATTCAAACCCGAATATTCGCGTAAATAATCAGCAGTTTTTCGTTGTATTGATTGGAATATTGAAAAACATCAAAAGGTGAAATACCATTTACCGTAAAAACATTCTTCAAAAAGTGGAAGAAGAATTTTTGATTTTCAACTGCGGAAAAAAGCGAATTGGCGGTATTACTGTTCATATTCATTAGCGCAAATGTAAAAAAATAAATAGTTGTGATGCAATCGTTTTTATTAAAAAAATATTAAGTTTTATTTACTGCTATAAACTTTGCGTCTTTGGGTCTTTGCGAGCGAATTTAATGTCTCGCAAAGACGCAAAGGCGCAAAGCTAGATTTAAACCTTATAATGTTTGAATGCTTCTATAATGAGTTCTTTTTCAGCGGTTTGGTTTATTTTTATTTTACCTATTCCTTCAATCAATGCAAATTGGATGGTTCCGTATTCATTTTTTTTGTCATGAATGAGTAAATCGAGGATGGGATTGATGTCGTTGTCATCGAAAATTACGGTTTCAAAAATGCCGGAAATCGTGTTTTTTATTTGAAGAAATTCAGCTTCAGAAATCCAGTTTTTTTGCCATGAAAGATAACTTTCGAGAATCATGCCGACAGCAATCGCTTCGCCATGCAGCAAGGTTCTCTTATTTTCGTTTTCGAGGAAATAACTTTCGATAGCGTGGCCTAAAGTGTGTCCGAAATTCAACGCTTTTCGGATGCCGTTTTCGGTGGGATCTTGCATGACGATTTCGTTTTTGATTTCAATTGATCTGAAAATCAAATCATCTAAATCTGCCAAATCCAATTGTTTTAAATCTAAGAATTTTTGCCAATAGTTTTTATCGAATATCAATCCATGTTTGAGCATTTCGGCTAAACCCGAGCGCATTTCGTTTTGTGGTAAAGTTTCTAAATAATTCGAATCAATGATGACCATTTTAGGTACATTGATCACGCCGATTTGGTTTTTTAGATTTCCTAAATCGACACCATTTTTGCCACCAACCGATGCGTCAACCATCGCGAGTAATGTAGTTGGAATGTGAATAAAATCGATACCTCGTTTGAAAGTGGAAGCCACAAATCCGCCCAAATCAGTTACTACACCGCCGCCTAAATTGATGATGACACTTTTTCTGTCAGCGCCCAATTCGGTTAAAACATTCCAGATTTGCACGCAGGTTTCGATGTTTTTGGAACTTTCACCGGAATCAAATTCGACGATTTCTATTGCGATTTCAGTGGCTAAATACGGTAAAAAATTAGGCAAACAATATTCATTCGACTGACTGTCAACAAGTACGAAAATGGAAGAATACTTAGTTTCGGTAATGAATTGGTTTAAGGCTTCGTAGCCTGCTTCGTTGAAGTATATCGGATAGCCATTGGCTTGAATATGAGACATAAGGAATCGTATGATTTATCGTCGCAAAATACGGTAATTTTTTTGGTTTTTTGATGGAATAATTTTGATTAGGAAATGGTATAAGGATGAAGCGGATTTTACGGATTTGAACAGATTAAAAAGTTAGGGTTGATTTTTTTAATGATTGTAGAATTATAAAATTCATGAAAATCAGCTTCAACGCGAGCCAGTAAATTAAACGCATTTTAACAATTTAAATCATAAATAGCGCTTATCTTTGTTCAATATTTTTTTAAAAAGATTAAACAAAATAAAAATGCCTTCCAATAAAAATTTTAGTGACGTTGACATCGATCGCATTATCGAAATGGCTTGGGAAGATCGAACCCCTTTTGATGCGATTCGTTTTCAATTTGGTCTTGCTGAAGCTGATGTCAAAGCATTGATGAAAAGAGAATTGAAATTCAGTAGTTATAAACTTTGGCGCAAACGAGTTGAAAACTGTAAAACCAAGCACTTGGCGAAACGTGTTTCCGGTATTGATCGGTTTAAATGCAAGCTACAACGTATCATTTCAAACAATAAAATTTCAAAACGATAATTTACAAACGTCACATAGCACAGTGATATAATCAGATTTATTAAAAAAATGGAAAAAGAGAAACCGGACAATGTTGTATATTCTAAAGAAAAAGGATTTTATGCCAGTGTATTGCCATATTCAACGAATGTTGGCGCGCCTGTCATTAAAATTGATGATGTTGTTGCTTGGAAAAGCCGCGGCATACACAACGTCAATAAAGAGTTTGAGAATAAGTTCAATGAGCTTAAAATGCAATACCAGAATTTAATGCAAGAATACGAGTGGAACGAATTGGTGTATAACGCAAAATTCTCCTTTGAGCCTGTAATTGGTGAAATTTATCATCTGTATATTGGCGATGACGGCATCAATTTTCTGTCATTAATTGCACCACATGAATGGAATAAAGAACACATTGCAACTTTCAAATTGAACAGTGATAAAAAGTGGATTGTGCAGGATGAAAAAGCTAATAGTTTCTTTTCAAATCAAAAGCCATTTCAAACCATAAATACAGATTAATAGATGCAAAAACATATTTCTTTAGACGTTATTGTTGCCATGGAAAAACAAGAGCGTGTTCATTTGGTGAATAGTCTTGGCGGTTTTAAAAGTGTTTCATTAATCGGAACAGTTGATCATTTAGGAAACGAAAACCTTGGTATTTTCAGTTCTATTCTTCACATTGGAGCCAATCCTCCTTTAATTGCCGTGGTGTTTCGACCAAGTCCACCCGAGCGCGATACTTTAAAAAATATTTTAGAGACGGGTTTTTACACCATCAATCACATCAACGAAAACATATACAAACAAGCGCATCAAACCGCTGCGAGATATGATTCCTCTATTTCAGAATTCGATGTAACGGGTTTGAAAAGTGAGTATAAAAATGATTTTTTCGCGCCATTTGTACAAGAAAGCAGCATTCAAATCGGAGTTCAATTTAAAGAAAAAATCAACATTACCATCAATGATACAGTCATGGTGATCGGCGAAATCAACCATATTTATTATCCTGAAAATTGCCTTGCTAAAGATGGTTTTTTAGATATCGAAAAAGCCAATACGATTACATGTTCAGGTTTGGATAGTTACCATAAAACACTCCAATTGAATCGGTTGAGTTATGCCAAACCGAATCGTGAAATTGTTGCCATTGCATCAGATTATAAAGTATGAAAGGTGTTAGAAAGCAAAACTTACCCACAAAACTATGCATCGTTTGCCATCGACCATTTTCGTGGCGTAAAAAGTGGGAACACGTTTGGCAAGAAGTTAAGTATTGCAGCGATGCTTGTCGAAATCACAAAAGTAAAATAGGAAATAAAATAAATACTTTCTAATGAAAAGAGCCGTCGTTTGGTTTAAAACTGATTTGCGATTGCATGACAACGAAACGCTCGTGAAGGCCATTGCGAATTCCGATGTCATTATTCCGGTGTATTGTTTTGAAGAAACGCAATTTGAAACAACGGCTTATGGTTTTCAAAAAACAGGTGCATTCAGAGCACAATTTCTGTTAGAATCCGTAGCTGATTTAGACAAACAATTGAGAGTATTAAGCTCCGGATTGATTGTGTTGATTGGAAAGCCTGAAGTCGAAATTCCAAAAATCGTACAACAATATAAAGCCTATAAAGTATTTGCCAAAAGAGAAGTGACGCAGGAAGAAAAACAAACCGAAACATTGGTGCAATCAGAACTTTTCAAATTGCGCTGCGAATTCGAAACGGTTAGCACGAGTACCTTATACCATGCTGAAGATTTGCCTTTTTCGATTAAAGACATTCCGGATGTTTTTACCAATTTTAGAAAAAAGGTTGAAAAGGAAAGCGTGATCAGAACCGTTTTTGAAAAGCCTTTATCGATAGCTTCGCCGGAAATACCAACAATTGATTTGCCTACTATAGAAACTCTTGGATTGGTTGCAATGCCTATAGATCAAAGAGCGGCAATACATTTTAAAGGTGGAGAAACAGAAGCTTTACGACGATTGCAGCATTATTTTTTTGAAAGTCAATCCATTTCCAATTATAAAGAAACCCGAAACGGAATGGTTGGCGCGGATTATTCTTCAAAATTTTCTGCTTGGTTGGCTTTGGGTTGTTTGTCGCCTAGAGAAATTTATTTTGAACTTAAAAAATACGAGACGCAATACGAAGCAAATGAATCAACTTATTGGTTGGTTTTTGAGTTGTTGTGGCGCGATTATTTTAGATTTATGATGAAGAAATACCATACAAAATTTTTTCAAAAAGCAGGCATTCAAAATAAAGGCATTGCCGTCAATAAGCACAATATTGAAGTGCTCAAAAATTGGATCGATGGCGCGACAGGTGTCGATTTTATTGATGCCAATATGATCGAATTAAAACTAACCGGTTTTATGAGCAATCGCGGCAGGCAAAATGTAGCAAGTTACTTATGCAACGATTTAAAACTGGATTGGCGTTATGGAGCAGCCTATTTTGAGCAGCAATTGATCGATTATGATGTATGCAGCAATTGGGGAAATTGGGCTTATTTGGCTGGCGTTGGCAATGATCCGCGAGGCAATCGCTATTTCAATATCGAAAAACAGGCACAGGATTATGATAAGAACAAAGCCTATAGAAAATTGTGGTTGAAACCGTAAACGAATTTAGGTTAGCTTTCTCCTCATTTCTAAATGTTTATGAATAAAAACCTCATTTGACACTTAAAAAATAATAATATCGCAAAAAAAGTATTTTTTTTTTGAATATTGATTTTTTAAAACTCTTTATATTTGTTATCAAATACTACCTCATGGAAAAAATCTTCAACGATACTAAAGTTGCCTTTTCTTTAAAAAAAGATACCGAATTAGACCGTGCTTATTTCTTATTCAAATTAATCGATAGCCAACCGTTAGTTCGCATCGGAACTGCGGTTACCAACTTTGCCATTAAAGCCCATTTACCGGTAGAAGGTTTGATTCGCGCCACAGTTTTTGACCATTTTTGCGGCGGTGTTAGTGAAGATGATTGCTTGTCAGTCGTTGATAAAATGTATACTAAAGGTGTATCGTCGGTTTTAGATTATTCGGTCGAAGGCAAAGAAGAAGAATCGCAATTTGATGCTGCGTTGGAGATGACTTTGAAAACTATTGAATTCGCCAAAGAACGCCAAGCGATTCCGTTTGCAGTTTTTAAACCTACGGGTTTTGGTCGATTGGATTTGTATGAAAAAATCGGTGCCAAAGAAACATTAACAGCAAGTGAAAAACAAGAATGGGATAGGATTGTAGAACGATTTGATAAAGTTTGTAAAATTGCTCACGAAAAGAATGTTGCTTTATTGATTGATGCCGAAGAAAGCTGGATGCAAGATGCCGCCGATGATTTGGTGACGGAAATGATGCGCCGATACAACAAAGAAAAAGCGATTGTGTTTAATACGTTGCAAATGTACCGTTGGGATCGATTGGATTATCTCCAAAAATTGCACGATCAAGCGAAAGCTGAAGGTTTTTATATCGGAATGAAACTCGTTCGCGGTGCTTATATGGAAAAAGAAAACGTGCGTGCTGAAGAAAAAGGATATCCATCGCCGATTTGTGTTTCTAAAGAAGCGACCGATATCAACTACAATGCATCAGTGCATTATATGATTGAGCATTTAGATTCGATGGCGATTTTTGCCGGAACACACAATGAAGAAAGTTCCTATCGCTTGATGGAACTTATGCAAGAAAAAAGCATTAAGAAAAACGACCCACGAATTTGGTTCGGACAATTGTATGGGATGAGCGACAACATCAGTTATAACTTGGCTTCGAATGGTTATAACGTGGCAAAATATTTACCGTTTGGACCGGTTCGTGATGTGATGCCTTACCTTATCAGACGAGCGGAAGAAAACACATCGGTTGCAGGACAAACCAGCCGTGAATTGACACTGATTAAAACTGAACGTGATAGAAGGAAAGGGAAATAATAGAACACAGATTTAGCTCAGAGGTTCTATTCAATTCAAGGATTGTCACAGATTTTATCCGTGCTAATCTGTGAAATCCGTGTTGACTTTTTAATTCTTTTTTACCGGATATAAAAGCCTAAACGCATTGAATAACGCTGGATGCGACGACGTGGCATGATCTTCTTCAGGCATATAATCGAAATAAGTTTTTACGTTTTTGCTTTTGGTTTGTTTGAGTTTATCGGACAATAGATTGGCTTCAACTTCCATGACGTGAGGATTTTTTGTTGGTGCTAATCCTTCTTTTCCAACACCAATGTAAACTGCTGTTTTTTGTGTGAAATTCTCATGAAGTATTTCCGGATTTTGTTTTAATAAGGAACCGTCATTCCACCACAAACTCGGGCTGATGATAATGTATTTATCAAACAATGTAGGTTTGGTGAATAAAATTTCGGCTACTAATAATCCGCCTAATGATTGACCAATGATGGTTTTGGAATGGTTGGTTTTGTATTTTCCTTGGATGAAAGGTTGCAATTCTTTCTCGATAAAATCAATAAATTTTGAGGAACCACCGGTGGTTGGAAATCGTTTTTTGTCTTCTTCAATCGATGTTGGAAAAGTGAAATCCCGACGACGATCGGTATTGGCAATACCAACCACAATCGATTTTGGAATTCTGTTGATCCATGAAAAAGTATTGTATTGTACCAATCCGACCGTATGAATGAAATCTTCATCTGCGCCGCCGTCCAATAAATAAATCACAGCATATTGTATGGTGTCGTTTTGTTGGTAACCTTCGGGCAGATAAATATTCAAGATTCTTTTTTCTGAAAGTATGGTCGATTGTATTGCTTCAATCACGCCCAATTCGAAAGGTTTTGTTGTCGATTTTTCGAGTGCTTTTTTATTTTGTGAAGTGACTACAGTTGTAAAAATTAGAAAGAAAAGTAGCGTTGATTTCATATTTGTTTTTATTATGAATTACTAAACTGCAAGTTGCTCAGGTTTTTATACAAGCCGTTTTCTAACGCAAGCAATTCTTGATGTGTGCCTTGCTCAGTAATTTTTCCATCGTCGAGTACCAAAATCTGATCGGCCGTTCTGATGGTTGATAAACGGTGTGCGATAATGATACTGGTTCTGCCTTCCATTAGGATTTCTAAAGCTTCTTGTACGAGTTTTTCGCTTTCACTGTCGAGTGAAGAAGTGGCTTCATCGAGAATCAATATACTTGGATTTTTCAATAAAGCACGCGCAATAGCAATTCGCTGGCGTTGTCCACCAGATAATTTGATGCCGCGTTCACCAACAACTGTTTCCATTTTTTCTGGAAATCCTTCAATAAAATGGAAAGCGTTGGCTTGCTTGGCTGCGATAAAAATTTCAGCATCGGTAGCATCAGGTTTTCCATACGCGATATTTTCTTTAATCGTGCCACCGAAAAGAATGACATCTTGCGGAACGATACTCATGTTGCCACGTAAAGTTTCTAGATTGTAGTCGTAGATATTTTTTCCATCAATTTCAATGCTGCCGCCTTCGATATCATAAAACCGCAATAGGAGTGAAGCTATAGTCGATTTGCCTACGCCACTTGGTCCGACAATCGCTATTTTTTGCCCAAAGTTGGCTGTAAAGTTTACGTCTTTTAATACCTTAATTTCTTTTCTCGTCGGATAACTGAAAGCCACATTTTTGAAAGTTACGTTGCCTTTGATCTTTACTTGATTAGCCGCCGCTTCACTATTGATTTTTTCGGGCGTTTCTTCAAGCAATTCAAAAACACGTTCTGTGGCGCCAATGGCTTTTTGAATTTGAGCATACAATTCGGCTATGCCACCAAATGATGCGCCTACAAAAGTCGAATACAATACAAAAGAAATCAATTGGCCGACGCTCATTTCACCACTAATACTCAATTGAACGCCATACCAAACCACGGCTACGATTGATCCGAACAAACAAAAAATGATGAACGAAGCGAAGTAACCACGATATTTCCCGCCTTTGATGGCTAGTGTTACGACGTCTTTAATCTTGCCGTCGTAGCGTGCAATTTCGTACCATTCATTAGCAAAAGCCTTGACGATACTGATGCCTTGCATGGTTTCTTCGACGATGACTTGACTTTCGGCCACTTGATCTTGTACTTTTTTTGAATAACGACGAATGAATCTTCCGAAAATCACAGCAGCAACAGCCACTAAAGGCACAACGGAAAGCATAAGTAATGTCAATTTGAAACTTTCACTCGCCAATAAAATAACGCCACCAATGATTAAGATAAACTGACGTAAAAATTCTGCGATTGTGGACGTTAGCGTATCTTGAATTTGAGTAATATCGGAACTGATGCGGCTGTTTAATTCGCCCACTCTTTTCTGAGAAAAAAACGACATGGGTAGTTTAACCAAATTGCTATACAACGCCAAACGCAAATTGGCTAAAGTATTTTCAGTGAAATTGACGAATAATGATAACCTAAAAAACGAGAAAAAAGATTGTAAAAATAAAATGACAACCAATCCGAGTGCGATGTTGTTGGCCAAAACCGTGTCTTTGTTTTTGACACAATCGATGAGCATCCCCATGAGTTTTGGGAATGCTAAAGCTGTCGCGCCGGTCATTAAAAGAAAAACCAAACCTACATAAAACTTCCATCGATGCTTTCCTGCGAATTGAAAAATCAGGGTTGCTTTTTGTAAAGATGTAGCCGTAATTTTCGATTTTGGCAAATCGTTTTCTTTGAATCGCGCCATAGTTTTTTATTTGAGCTCAAATTTAGCATTATCTATTATTCGAGAACAAATTGTGGGTTACAATTCAGTAAGAATTAACATAACATTATCAACTTGGGAATGATTTATCTTTTGTGAATATCAATAAAATTATGGGTGATTAGAATAAATGGAGTTTTCAATATTGATATAGAAATTGTCAAGATCTGAATTATCAACCGCGCCATCTCCGTTTAAATCAGTTGTTAAATATCCAAATGCTGAAGATTCAATATCAATAAATAAGCTGTCTGCATCAGAGTTGTCAATGACTTCATCTTGATTAATATCACCGCTGTAAAATGCCCAAATATTAGGTTCTACTTGTTTCATATTGGATGACCCAAAAGCTTTGGAGATTAAATCGGAAAAATCATAGTTTACCGATGCGGTACTAAAAGTTACCGGTTCGCTCCATGTTTGTATGGCACTTCGATGTTTAACAACAATATAAAGCGAACCCGAAGCAGCCATTGGAAAATTGCAAATGGCAACACCATCGGTTTGTAAAGCTGCCGTTGTACTTGTTACCAATGCAAGAGTTGCTGCATTTCTTAATTCAACCGTAATGTCATCAACGTAGGTGTTACTGCTTCCGATACCTTGATTGGCTTTTACCGGTCTCATGGCATGAATGGAGCTGTCGTAATAATCTTCAAGAAATAATTTAAGATTTAATGTCGTATTCGTTGACGGTGCATTCAAAATTACAGTATAATCTTCTACTTGTCCGTAAGAATAAGTTTCACAAGCAGTTGGAATACCATTGTATTTTAAGGATACACGCATTCTTGTTGTTCCAATGGTCGCCGTTAATGGAATTGTAAATGTGCCACTAATTGGTGTTGAAGTTGTTGCAGCTCTAGTGAAAACTGTTTCGCCACTATCAATAAAATCTCCATCTCGATTGTAGTCTATAAATACAGCATAACCTTCAGGATAAACTGTACCTGTCCACGTTGGTGTGATAGTAATAGTCTTTGTAGTTCCTACAACTAAACTTGTAGAGATGTTGGTAAAATCTGTATATCCTGAACCTCCAGTTGAAGTATTGTTGATTGTACCCAAGGTGACGTTTCCGATTAATTCATCGGCGACACTATTTCCTAGAGAAGTACAATAAGTAAATTCGCCTGTTGTAATTGAAACTACATTACTTGAAACGGAAATATTTCCAGATGCGTCTTTTGCTTTTACTGAAAATGAATACGGAGTTAGTGGTGTTAATCCCGTCACATTAAATGTTGTAGCTGCAGTTGTACCGATTAGTGTAGCACCGCGATACACATCGTAAGCAGAAACACCAATATTGTCTGTAGCACCAGACCACGAAAGCACGGTTGAAGTAGATGTGGTAGATGACGCACTTAATGTTGGTGGTGTCGGTGGCGTTACATCAGGTACTTGTGTTGTCACATTCACGACGTTGCTGTTCGCAGAGACATTTCCAGCGGCATCTTTTGCTCTTACATAAAAGGTGTAAAGTGTAGCGGCAGATAATCCATTAACCAAATAAGATGTTAGCGTCGTATTTGCTAAAAACACCCCATTTTTGTATACGTCATAACTCACAACTCCAACATTATCTGTAGCGGTTGGCCAAGAAAGAAAAGTAGAATTAATGCCTGTCAAACTATTGCTTAAGACCGGTGCTGAAGGCGGCGTTGTGTCGGCGGAAAGTGTGGTAACGCTAACGGAATTGCTATCAATAGAAAGATTTCCATCGGCATCTTTTGCTTTTACTGTAAAGGAATAAATTGTTGCTGCACTTAATCCAGACGCGGTGTATGTTGTTCCAGTTGATGTCCCGACAAGTGTACCATTTCTAAAAATAGAATAACTAGCGACTGCAATGTTGTCTGTCGCTCCAGACCAACTCAGCAAGGTTGAACTTGAAGTGGTGTTTGAAGCGACAAGGGTAGGAGGTGTCGGGGCGGTCGTATCTGCAGTTCCAGCGGTAATGGTAAAGTTAGTATTAGATACATCATAAAAAATATGATTACTACCCGCAATCATAATACGATTGGTAGTTCCAGCTACATTCGGAATAGTAACCGCTTGGCTACCGTCATTAGGAGTTCCTGCTAATAAAGTGATGGGAAAAGTCAGTCCGCCATTAGTCGATAAAAGTATATCAACATTGGCACAATTAATTCCGTTTGCAGTAGTTCCGGCTGCATCCCATGTTATCGTTTGCGACACATTTCCAACATAAGATACAGCAGTATTTGGACTAGTCACTAAAAAAGGTCCCACATTAGCAACGGTAAGCACCATATCGTCTCTATTGGTTTGACCACCATTTGGTGTTCTATTATCTCTCACTGTTAAGGCAAAATTCATAGTTCGAGCAACAGTTGGCACAACTTCCCAAGTTGGATTCAAAACATTTGCAACTACACTAGACAAGACTGGCATGTATCTGTTTGGTGAGGTTGATGGTGAAATAGATCTAAAATTCGGACCAGTTGTGGCCGTTTGAGTGGGTGGTTGCGTACTGGTTTGATTGTTTGTTTGCTCCCAACAATAAGTTAAAGAATCTCCATTGGAATCAGAACCAGTTCCCTTTAAAATAAAAGCGGTTCCTTTGGGTATCGTATAATCAATTCCTGCATCTGCAATTGGAGCAGCATTACCGTTAGCAGTGGCAACCGCACATGTTCCTCCTGTTCCGGCAATAAATGCAATCATTTCAGAAATACTTACGGTATGAAAATAAGCATCCGAATTGCTTTGAACATTTGGCGCGCAAATTCCTGCATAACCCATTATGGTTGAAGCACTTCCTGGTTCTATTGCAGTTGTCGAATTTCGGTTACACGCATTATTTTGCGTATGATTTCCGCCCCACTGGTGACCCATTTCGTGCGCTACATAATCAATATCAAAAGGATCTCCAACTGGCGAACCTTGACCTGTAATTCCTCTTGCTTTACCACTTCCGCAGGGAGAGTTCAACTGAGCAAGTCCGCCGCCTCCAGTACTCACGGTATGACCAACATCATAATTTGAAGAACCAATAGTCGCGTCAATTACAGTCTGACTTTGATTAATCAATGTGCTTGAATTCGAATTATCGAAACTATCAGCATCAACAAAAATGATCAAATCATTATTGGCTACTAATTTCATTCTTAAAGACATATCGTTTTCAAAAACACCATTAACACGTGCCATCGTAATAATCATAGCCGATAAAACTGCCGCTTTCTTTTGGGCTATGGTTCCGCCCCCTAATCCTGCTGCAGTGATATGAAAAGCTGCATATTCAACAGTACAAGCCATTGCTAAACGATAGGTTCTAAAAAAACTATCACTAGCTCTGTTTTGAATAGCACCTCTAATCGATTTAATATCTTCTGAAGACGAGTCGATTACATCACAATGAAAAGATTTGGTTGCAATAATATCTTGTCTTTTATAAACAATGTAATTGCTCAAATTTTTGGTATAGGTATCAATATAAAAAGTTCCGTTTTCACCCGATAATGACATGACATGTAAACCAAAAACAGTAATACTAAATCGTATAGTTTCTGCAGGATTTTTAATGTTTTTTCCTATGTATGTTTTTAAATTTGGAAATTTATCTGCTAAACCTTTCTCCATAATAGGAGCTTCATAAATTTTATAATCTTCCAATTCTCCTTTCGGATTTGGAAAAGCAATTATAACATTAGAAGATGTAGCCCTCGAATCTAAAGGTGCTTGCAACAAACGCGATTTAAGTAAATCTAAATTTAAAGAATACAATTCATACTTAGATGGCATCGAAGCACGATCCATTTTAATTGATGATTTTGTTGCTTCTTCAGAAACCTTATTCCATAAAGCATTTTGTCCAAAACTGTTAAAAAAAATAAAAACAGAAAATAGTAGTAATGTATTTCTCATAATGTTAGTTCATTTTATTGGAAGTAAAATTATATCAATTAACTCAATATCAAAATTTTGGAAAGATAATATTTTTAGTTCTTCTATAAATATTATTCTACTTCACAATCAAAAATTCCGATCGTCTGTTGGCCGCATGTTCCTCTTCAGTGCAGTTTTCTTTACAATCGATTTTCGGTTCGGTTTCTCCCATACCTTTGCCTGAAATTCTATATTCGGCAATACCTTTAGAAATAACGTACTGCGCAGTAGCTTTGGCTCTTCGGTCGGATAAACTCAGATTGTAGGCATCGCTTCCACGGTTATCGGTATGCGATTTGGCTAAGATAATCAGCTTCTGATTGCTCTTTAAAACTTGTACCAATTTATCCAATTCATTAGCGCCTTCTTGCGTGATGTTGCTTTTGTTGTATTCGAAGTAAATTGGTTTCAATACGATTTCTGTTTCGGTAACAATCACGTCAATAGGTTGTAATGCTGCAGCAATTGTAGTTGTACCGCCTTTGCTTTTGGCGACTTCGAACGAGTTGCTTTCAAAACCATCTTTAGAAGCCAATATCGAATAAGATTTATTACAATCTACTTTGTAACTCACTTCGCCTTTGTCATTGGCAATTTCTGTAGCAATCACATTTTTCTTATCGTCGAGAATCGATACGCTGGCTTTGGCCAATATTGCTCCGGTTTTGGCATTGGTTACAGCGGTTAATACATCGACATTGCAAATCGCATGCACTTCAAAAATATCATCATTGCCGTTGCGATTGCTCGATAAGAATCCGATGTTTTGCGCTTTATTGAAAGTAAATGCAAAATCATCTTTTTCCGTATTGATTGGTTTTCCTAGATTGCTAGCTTCGGTTCCCTTATTCAAATCAGCTTGAAAAATATCCATGCCGCCCAAACCCGGTTTCCCGCTTGATGCAAAGTATAAAGTAGTGTTGTCATCAGCTATGAATGGAAAACTTTCGTTGCCTTCCGTATTCACTTTAGCACCTAAATTTTCCGGCTTTCCATAACTGCCGTCAGCATTCACAGAAACTTTCCAAATATCTACGCCACCAAGACTTCCGGGCATGTTCGATGAAAAATACAAGGTTTTTCCATCGTTGCTCAAACTCGGATTACTCGTAGAAAAATCGTTGCTGTTGAATGGTAAAGAAGTCGCTTTTCCCCAATTGCCTTGCGATTTTGTAGCGATAAATAAATTGTTTTTCCCTAATTTTAAGTTGTTCTTTTTGTCTTTTTCAAAAGAAGATTCTCTAAAACTGTCGCTAGCAAAATAAATCGTATTCCCGTCAGCACTAAGCGAAGCAGGACCGTCGTGGTATTTTGAATTTAATTCGCTAATGTTTCTAACATTGACAACGGTTCCATCAGTATTGTAATCCGCTTGATATAAATCTAAATATGGTTCTTTGTTCCAACCATAATCTTTTCTAGAGTTGTTTCGAGTGCTTGTAAAATAGATTTGATTGTTGTTTAAAACTGCTCCGAAATCAGATTTGTCCGTGTTGAATGTGCCTGCTTTTACTTCATACAATTTCGATACATCAAAAAGTTTTGGAATATAATTCGGATTTTCTTTGAATGTTTTGGCTCTTTGATCATTCGGCGCTAAGTTTGCGAATTGCTGCATTTGCTTGTTTGCTTCTTCGTATTTTCCGTTGGCTTTAAGCATTTGTGCATAACGATAATACGTTTCGGCATCTTGTTTTGTCATCGTCGCTTTGGCATACCATTTAGCAGCTTCGGTGGTGTTGAACATATTGAAATAAGTGTCCGCCAATTGTTTGTAAACATAACCATCCGCTTTACCGTTTTCGACAAGTTTGAGGTAAGCATTGGCGGCATTCACATATTCATATTGATTGAAATATTGATCTGCTTTTTGAGTGTTTGCATTCTGAGCTAAAAGACTTGTACTTGCGATTAAAATAAATGCTATATATAAATGTTTCATGTTTGATTTGCTTTTTGATTTTAGAAATATCTAGGTGATTGTGATACTTTTTTCGGGAAGTTTAAGTCGAATAACAATATGATTTCATGTGATGATGTTGTAGCGACTTTCAAATCCGAAATGACATGGTCGTAAGCATATCCAATTCTTAAGTTGGGATTGATAGCATAATTGACCATCGCGCCAAAACTGTCTTCCTTACGATACGTTGCACCAATTTCAAACTTCTCA
>NZ_JANOBI010000050.1:0-17218 GCF_031411595.1 Flavobacterium sp.
GAAGTTGGTTCGGAATTAAAGCAACGTTCATTTCATAAAATAAAAGCTACAACATTATTGCTGTAGCTTTTTTATTGAATTAAATTTATTGGGTCTCGCAAAGACGCAAATTTGTATATCTTCATTTCTTTGCGGCTCTGCGTCTTTGCGAGAAATTAAAAATTTAATTTAAATTGTAATCAGACACTTTCCAATCTTTCCCTGATAAGTCTATGAAATGGTAATGCACGATATCATTTTTATCAAATGCGCCATTTTTGTTGGCATCTTCAATGGTTCTGAAATAGAGTCTGCATTTGGATTCAATGACATTCCAATCGATGACTTCTTGAAAATCTGCAGAAACTTTAGTAAAATGCGTTCCAGAAATATCGCTCAAATAAAGCGATTGAATATCATTCGTGTCTAAAGCGTTGTCTTTGTTGGTATCCATATCGGCCAACATATAAACTAAAATCTGTTGTTTGGTTTTGTCAGCAATTGTTTTTAAATACGTAACGGATTGAATTAAAACCGGTTTGTCTGTCAATGTTTTTATAGAATCTGTTCCTATTTGCTGGAATTTGACATTGCGCAAATAACCCGTGATTTCATTTTCACTATAATTCGAAATCTTGAAACTTTGTTTATTCACAGCAGAAGACGAATCATATCCGCCTTTCGAATTTCGTTCAGCTACGTTCAAATCACCAACCGGAAAAAGCAAAACATTGGTTCCTTGCATCTGAACCGGTAAATCGGCTACTACAATTTTTGTGGTATCCATTTTAGGTTGAACCGCAGTTTTCGATGGATTTTCATAAATCACTTTCGGCATTTCTGTTTCTTTCTTGCAGCTCATCAGCAAGACAAAAATGGAACAAGAAACTATTTTTAAAAGACCTTTCATTTTGTATGATTTAATGATCAAAAATAACAAATTAATGCTACAATCTTACAGATAGTTTGAAATTGAAAACACGCGTGGTTAAATAATTTGGTATTCCGTATTGATTCTTAGTGTATACATCCCTAACCCAAGTATTGGTAATGGCGTTTTGATTATTGAACATATTGAAGATTTCAAATCCAAACGAGAAATCCTTGAACTTTTTAAGCCAATGTCCTTCACGACGCGATGCATTTTTTTCGGTTAATACATAAGAAAATCCAACATCGGCACGACGGTAATCACGCAATCTTGATTGATACACATAAGGATCAGCATACGATGGAGAACCACCCGGCAATCCTGTATTGTAGACCAAATTCAAATAAATTTTCACACTCGGAATGTTCGGCATATAATCCTGAAACAAAATTGCAAATTTAAAACGTTGATCTGTTGGTCGTGCGATATCGCCTTTATTGTCGATGTTTTCTTTGGTTTTCAAATAGCTGAAACTAAACCAAGATTCAGTTCCGGGAACGAATTCACCGTTAAGTCGCAAATCCAAACCTTGTGCAAAAGCGGTAGCATTGTTATTGGCTGCATATCGAATTCTGACATTTTCTAAAGTGTATGGATTGACATCAGTAAGCGATTTATAATAAGCTTCGGCCACCATTTTAAAAGGTCGATCCCACAATTTAAAACTATAATCACTGCTCAACACCAAATGCAACGACGACTGCGCCTTGACATTAGGCTGCACAGTTCCGGTTTTATCTCGAAGTTCCCTGTAAAATGGTGGCTGGTAATAATAACCACCGGAAACCCTGAATACAATATCTTTTTCCCATTCGGGCTTGATGGCAAATTGTGCGCGTGGACTAAAAACAATTTGACTGTCACCATTGATGTTATCTCCTGAAACCTGCCATTGATGGAATCTAACACCTGCATTATACCAAACATCGCTGCTTCCCAATTTGTCTTTCAAACTCCATTGTCCGTAACCTGATAATCGGTCAATCGTCACGAAGTTTTTGGCGCGTACGTTTTTATACGGAACCAACGGTCCGGTGTAAGAATTATAAGGTTGATCATTAGTTGGAATATCGGGCAATTCAATACGCGGTGGATTTAATGAAAACCCTGCGGAATCAATCACTTCCCATTCTACGATACGGTCGCGTATATCTTCACGGGTATATTTAAAACCCCATTCTACTTGATGCTTTTTAATATTGTGAAAGCCTTTGACTTCAGCATTAACAATCAGGGCATCCAAATCATTTCGAGCATGATTCAATTGTGTTCCGATGGCGCGGCTGTAGGTTACATCGCCAAAAGTTTCCGAACCGATATTGCCATCAACTTCTCCTAAAGCATATTGCGCAAAAATGTCGAAATATTCTTGTTCTAAAGTATGATACGCAGATCCGATTAATTTTAAAGTAAAATTTTCATTAACGTTGTAAGTCGTTTTGAGTGCGCCGAAAAAAGTCTCATACTTATCTTTTTCTTGACCTTCATAGAAAACCTGTAAAGCAATTGGTTCTGAAATGGTTCCGAAATTCGTCTGACGCGTCAACGGTTGGTAATTGTATTTGTTTTGAGAAATATTTCCCAAAAAACTAAACTGCCATTTCGTATTCGGATTGTAAGTCACATTGGTCTGAATATCGGCAAATGTCGGTTTGAAATTCGTTTGTGTTTCCTGGCTGTTCACCAATAAGCTATTGTCTCTGTAACGTGCGCCGGTAATCGCTGACCATTTCTGATTTTTAGAAACCGCTTCTACCGACACGGCACCGCCAAGAAAACTCGCATCCATTGAAGCTCCGAATTTGGTCGGTCTTCGGTAAGTAATGTCTAAAACGGAAGACAATTTATCGCCGAATTTCGCTTGGAATCCACCGGCTGAGAAATCGATGTTTTGCACCATATCGGTGTTGGTGAAACTCAATCCTTCCTGTTGACCAGAACGAATTAGGAACGGACGATAGACTTCAATTTCGTTGACGTACACTAAATTCTCATCGTAATTTCCACCACGAACAGAATACTGTGTACTCAATTCGTTGTTTGAATTGACGCCGGGTAATGATTTCAATATATTTTCAACGCCTGCATTGGCTCCCGGAATTTTCCTGATGACAGCCGGCTCAATCGTGGTAATGCCTTGCACGCGTTTTTTATTATTCGCAATGACAATGACTTCACCAATACCTTCGGCTTTATCATTCATCACAACGTTGAATTCGTAATCCTCATTCGGTTTTAATTCAATCGTTACGGTGTTTTTTTTGAGTGAGGTATGCGTAAAAACAATCTGGATTTTTTGGTTGGCAGGAATAGTCAATTGATAGAAACCATTATCATTAGTTTTGGTACTTCGATCTTGCGCAGTGACATTAACTTCTGCAACGGGCTTGCTATTTTCGTCTAATATAATTCCTTTAACTCTTGCGGTTTGGGCAAAACTCACTAATCCAATAAAGAAAAATAGGAAGGAAAGTTGGAGTGCATTCGTTTTCAATAGTTTCAATTTTATTTTTGTTGACTTCTAAAAAATGATGTTTCAAAGATAGCAGAATTTCCAAGATTATCGGAAACTATCAATTTTAATTGATTTTTGCCTTCGAGCATTTCGGCATCGTTCAATTGGTAAATAATGCGTCCCAATTTATTGTCATACTCGAATAAAACCCATTGTTCGTTGATGAATCCGTTATACGATTTGATACCCGACATTTCATCGCTGATTCTAAAAACAATCGCTTTTTCTTTATCTAGAGATTTCCCTTCTATGGATTTTGCAATCGAAATTTTCGGCGCAATCGTATCCAAAGCCAAGGTAAACTGACCTAGATTTTTGGTATATGCAGTAAACGTATTATTGGTAAATTTAGTACTGGTGTAAATTTTCCTTTTGCCTTCAAGTGAAGCAATGAATGTTTTTTCTCTATTGACAATGGTCGAATCAGTAATCGTTACCTTGAAATTACTGTGAACGGGAACCATATCATTGTGCACCGTCATCACTTTGTCTTTGACATCGAAGTTGAGATAGAAATCTTCATAAAAAGTATGCGCCGGAAAAAAGACGCCCATATTGTTTTTCTCGTAATTGTTGTCCGTGTTGGCTTTTAAAAGATAATTGGTTTTGGCGATTTCTTCTGAAACCACCGCCGTTTGCGATTGGTATTCAATGGGAATTAGAATCGACGTTTTGTTGCCATAGAAATCAGTCAGTTCGACTTTGTAAATCTGAGAAAAATTCGGGGTTATTTCTAAAACGCCATTCTTATTATCTGTTTTGATGATACTCAGATTGTATGGATTTCGCATGAACAATTTTTGAACGCGTTGGTGTGTGTTTTTATATCTTGGATAATCGATTAAGGCGTTTATATATCGGCCTTCATCAAAAACCAAAGTGCTGAATTGATATCCGAAACTTGGACTACCGTTCAAATAAGATTGCACATTAAAAACACCATTATTGTTGTAAGAAACATTATCATAATCGCCACAAATAATACCGAAACCTATGCTGCCCATTGCTGATATTTTCTCAGCAATATAATTTCCGTCAGGCTGCAAAGCCAAATTGACCATGATGGGCCGTTTAGATTCATTAGCAATACTACCCTCGCCTATCGGATAAACCACCAAGCTAGAAATCATTGGTTTTTTTGTATCGGTCATCAATGCATCAAAACCAAAAAACATGGGATTGATGATTTTTTCGGTTTGGGTATCGCGGAATTCGAAGTGCAAATGTGGACCTTCGGAACCACCCGTGTTTCCTGAAATGGCAATCGTATCGCCTTTTTTTACAGGCAAATCTTCGGGATTTGGGAAGAATTCAATCTCGTAAGATTGTTGTTTGTAATGTTCTTTTTTAATGAAATCTTCAATCTTGCCGTAGCCTTTTTTAAGATGTCCGTAAACCGTTGTATAACCATTAGGATGCGTAATGTAGATGGCTTTTCCGTAACCGAAAGTTGAGATTTTAATTCTCGAAACATAGCCATCACCGGCAGCAAAAACAATTAGTCCTTCTTTTTGTTGGGTTCTGAAATCGAAACCTGTATGAAAATGGTTGGGTCGTAATTCACCAAAATTACCCGCAAGTTGCGTAGGAATCTTCAATGGCGATTGAAAGTAGTCCTTTGGGTAGTTGGTTTGAGAAAAAATCGGCGTGTAAAAAATCAAAAGTGCAAATAAAAATTTCATCGTATAAAGCTTTTGGCTAAGGTAAAAAAAATCGAAATACATTGCATTGTTTTTTCAAAAAAACCTATAACTGTTTATTTTTCAAAGGATTGTTTGTCATAATTTTTACAACGGTAAAATTTTAGAGAAAGTATTGGTTTAATTCGTTTGGAATGTTAACTTTGTTGACATTAGTAATGAACCAGTATTTATAATGAGTGAAATTGTAGAAATTATTGATACTCTTGAAGGTAAGCTCCAAAAACTATTTAACAAAATAGACAATTTAGAGCAAACTTCGTCTCAATTGCGAGAAGAGTTACAAAAAGCTACAACGATTATTCAACAGCAATCTGCAGACATGGATGCTTTGAAAAAGCAGTACGAATCATTAAAAATTACGAATTCATTGCTCGGCAGCGAAGAAAACAAAAGAGATACCAAGCTAAAAATAAATTCATTAATTCGTGAAATTGATTACTGTATAGCACAGCTATCTGATTAGTAAAACATATGGACGATAAGCTTAAAATTAAATTATCAATCGCAGACAGAGTCTATCCGTTAACGGTAGAAATGTCGCAGGAAGAAGGATTGCGAAGTGCTTCGAAAAAGATTGATTTAATGATTAAGCAATTTGAAGAAAATTATGCCGTTCGAGACAAGCAAGATGTATTGGCGATGTGTGCCTTGCAGTTTGCTTCTCAATTAGAACAAAAGCAGATTGACAATTCGATTGATGGTAAGGAAACCATGGAGCGGATTAAGAAAATCAATAATTTATTGATTAGCTATCTCGATAAATAATACGTTCTTAACATAGACTAAAATACTGCCTACATTAGTTACTATTTGGTAAACTCAACACTAACAAATTAGAATGAGCAAATCATCACTACTAAAGCATGCCACGCTTTTTGCGAGGAAACTTGAACAGTGAGTTAGCTCAAAACTTGTCTTATCGAGTTTATACATTCAACCTAATGTAGGCTTTTTTATATAATTAATTTAACAAACATGGACATTTTAACAATACTCATTTCCGGAATAGCCGGTATCGCAGGTGGCTTCGGAATATCGAAAGTCATCGAAAAGAAAAACGTATCGAACCTTATTAAAGGAGCCAAAAAAGAAGCCGCTTCGATTTTGAAAGATGCGAACCTCGAAGCAGAAAACATCAAGAAAGATAAGATGCTTCAAGCGAAAGAAAAATTCATCGAACTCAAAGCCGAACACGAGCAAGTCATTCTATCGAGAGATAAAAAAATGGCGGAAGTTGAAAAAAGAGTTCGTGACAAAGAATCATTAGTGTCGAATGAATTGGCGAAAGCTAAAAAAGTCAATGACGATTACGAAGCCAAAACCAACGAATACCATTCTAAACTTGAAGTTTTAGAAAAGAAACAACAAGAAGTGGATCGCATGCATAAAAGCCAGCTCAACCAATTGGAAGTGATTTCAGGTTTATCGGCTGAAGATGCGAAAGAGCAATTGATGGAAGGATTGAAAGCTGAGGCGAAAACCAAAGCGATGGCACAAATTCAGGATACCATTGAAGAAGCCAAATTAACCGCACAACAAGAAGCTAAGAAAATCATCATCAATACCATTCAAAGAATCGGGACTGAAGAAGCGGTTGAAAATTGCGTTTCTGTTTTCAACATTGAGTCAGACGATGTAAAAGGTAGAATCATCGGTCGTGAAGGTAGAAATATCCGAGCATTAGAAGCGGCCACCGGAGTTGAAATCATCGTTGATGACACGCCGGAAGCCATTATTCTTTCTTGCTTTGATCCGGTTCGTAGAGAAATTGCGCGTTTGTCATTGCATAAATTGGTGACTGACGGACGTATTCACCCAGCGCGTATCGAAGAAGTTGTTGCTAAAACAGCAAAACAAATCGACGATGAAATTATAGAAGTTGGTAAACGTACCGTAATCGATTTAGGAATACATGCTTTGCATCCTGAATTGATTAAAGTCGTTGGTCGAATGAAATACCGTTCTTCATACGGACAAAATTTATTGC
This sequence comes from Flavobacterium sp., assembly GCF_031411595.1. Classification (GTDB taxonomy): domain Bacteria; phylum Bacteroidota; class Bacteroidia; order Flavobacteriales; family Flavobacteriaceae; genus Flavobacterium. The sequence continues at coordinate 7,116 of NZ_JANOBI010000050.1, forward strand.
AGCACTCGCGTGAAGTTTCTAAGCTTTGCGGAATCATGGCTGCTGAATTAGGATTGAATGTGAAACTGGCGAAAAGAGCCGGACTTTTACACGATATCGGAAAAGTGCCTGACGCAGAAAGTGATTTACCACACGCATTATTAGGAATGCAGTGGGCTGAGAAATATGGTGAGAAAGAAGAAGTTTGCAACGCCATTGGAGCGCACCACGATGAGATTGAAATGAAATCATTATTGTCGCCAATCGTTCAGGTTTGTGATGCGATTTCAGGAGCAAGACCAGGTGCACGTAGACAAGTATTGGATTCATACATTCAACGTTTGAAAGATTTGGAAGAAGTTGCTTTTGGATTCACTGGCGTTAAAAATGCTTATGCGATCCAGGCCGGTAGAGAATTGCGTGTAATTGTGGAAAGCGAAAAAGTGTCTGATGATAATGCAGCGCAATTGTCGTTTGAGATTTCACAGAAAATTCAAACCGAAATGACTTATCCTGGACAAGTGAAAGTTACTGTAATTAGAGAAACTAGAGCGGTGAATATTGCGAAATAATCTCCTTTAAATTCATAAAAAAAGCACTTCAATTGAAGTGCTTTTTTATTTAGAATATTTTTTTCAAATCATCTAGGGACATGGGTTTGAAAAAATAATCCTTAACTTGATCTTGGTATTCTTTGGCTCTATTAAGGTCTGATATGCTATCGGACGAGCTCACTAAATAAATGATGGTTTGTCCGTTGGTAGTAGTCTTTTTTGTTTTCCTGAATTCATCTAAGAATTGCCAGCCATCCATAATCGGCATATTGATATCGAGTAAAATTAGGTCGGGCATTGTAGTCCCCAAACTTATTTTTTCTCTAATTTCTTCAATGGCCTCCAATCCGTTCAAATAAAAAGAAGGATTGATATCAATATTATTTTTAGAGAATAATTTTTTAATGATAAAATGAAACACTTTATCATCATCGATTACAAATACATCTTTAAACTTACTCATTAAAATATATTTTAAATGTAGTACCTACTCCAACTTTGCTGATTACGTCTACTTTACCGCCCATAGCTTCAATTTGATTTTTAGTGATAAACAAACCTATACCTCTTGAATCTTTGTGTTTGTGAAATGTTTTATACATTCCAAATAATTTTTTACCGTGTTTTTCTAGGTTAATTCCCAGACCATTATCTTCAATTTCCAACACTTTATGATACTTATTTGCACTTAATGAATAACTGATAACAGGCGTTCTGTCTGGGTGCGAATAACGAATGGCGTTTGATGTAAAGTTAAGAAGAATACTTTCTAAATAAGCAGGATTAAAAACAATTGTTTCATTTTTTGAAACTTTATTTTGAATCACGACTTTATTTTTTTTAATCTCCTCAGCCAGAATATCTAATGTTTTTCCTAGGTAATTATTCAAATTTAAGTTTTCCTTTTTTTGAATCAATTCCGATTGAATTTCAACCAATTCTTTCAAATGAACGATGGTTTGTGACAAAGATTTGGAAGATGTGCGCAAATGATTGAAACTTTCTTGGATGAATTCTTCGTCGGTTTCTTCGGCAATAATGTTGAGCAGCATTTCGATATTACCCGAATGCGACCGCAAATTATGAGATACAATGTGGGCGAAATTCAACAATCGGCTGTTTTGTTCTCCGATAATTCCAAGTGTTTTTATTAAGTCTTGCTCTTTTTCTTTTTGAGCGGAAATATCAGTATGCGTTCCTATGATTCTGAGCGGATTGTTGTTTTCATCGCGTTCGATAATTTTCCCGCGACTCAATATCCATTTATAGTCTCCAGATTTGGTTAAAACACGTTGTGCATTTTCATAATAAGGTGTGATGTTATCAATGTGCAATTGTATGTCGGTTAAGTATCGATTCTTATCTAGTGGATGCACTCTGTCGTCCCATAAATTGATAGAATCGATCGTGTCGTTGGCATCGAATTCTAACATTTTCATTGATTGTGATGAATAGAAAACTTTATTTGTAGCCACATCTAAGTCCCAAATACCTTCAGAAGAAGCTTCAAGTGCGAAAAGATATCGCTCTTCAGATAATTTTAGTTTGAGCTCTTGCAATTTAAAATTGGTCACATCGGTGATTTTACCAAAAAAGTGAACCGCTCCATCATCGTCTTTTTCTAAACTTGCGAAACCACTATACCATCGCATCCCTTTTTGAGGCAATAATGCTCGGAATTCATGTTTCCAATCTTTCAATTTTGATTTGGCTTCCTGTACAGATTTTAAAAATAACGGAAAATCATCAGGATGAACTTTACTCTTTAAAACGGTATAAGCATCTTGATTTTTTTCACCTTGATTCAAATCAAAATGTGTGATAACCGATTTGCTCATAAATGGGAACGTTAGAATTCCCTCTTTAGAAATCGAAAACTGAAAAATTAAGTCAGGTGATTGGAATAATAGCTTCTTATATAAGCTATTCCTTTCTTCAAGAATTTTTAAATCTGAATAATTGTAGGTTTCCATAGTTTGATACAAATTTAATTTGGGACAAATTGTATAAATCGCTATTATAATTATTTGATAGCGATGTCAAACATAAATAAATAAATCCGATAAAATGCAATTTAATTCGATATAATACAACATTTAACATTTTTTGAAAGATTAAACGTACTTTTATAAATTACTTTCTGGGGTGAAAAGTATTCATAACTTGTGTCAAATGCGTGCGGTCGAGGTGTACATAAATTTCTGTAGTAGTGATGGATTCATGTCCTAACATTAGTTGAATTGATCTCAAATCAGCACCGTTTTCAAGCAAATGAGAAGCAAAAGAATGACGAAAAGTATGTGGACTGATATTTTTATTCAAATTGATTTTGACAACTAAATCTTTAATAATAGTAAAAATCATAGCTCTGGTAAGTTGTTTACCTCTACGATTTAGAAATAAAGTATCTTCAAATCCTTTTTGGATAGTCAGTTTAGTTCGAACTTGATTCTTATATATATTAATATAATTCTGAGTGAATGGGCTAATCGGAACAAAACGCTGCTTGTTGCCTTTTCCTGTTATTTTAATAAAACCTTCATCAAAAAAAAGATCAGAAATTTTGAGTGTTATCAGTTCAGAAACTCTGAGCCCACAACTGTATAATGTTTCGAGAATGGTTCTATTGCGTTCGCCTTCATTGGAAGATAAATCAATAGCTGCAATCAGCGCGTCAATTTCAGAAAGCGATAAAGTGTCAGGAAGTTTGCGTCCGATTCTAGGCGTTTCGATTAATTCTAATGGATTGTCCTGTCTATAATCTTCAAAAATGAGGTACGAAAAAAAGCTTTTTAATCCGGAAATAATTCTGGCTTGCGAACGAGGATTGACTTCTTTAGCAATATGATATATGAATTGCTGTAACGTTTCCTCTGAAATCTTAATAGGAGAAATCTCTATAGTATTTTGCTGCAAATAATCACAAAGACGTTCAATATCAAAAGTATAATTTTCAATAGTGTTTTTAGACAAACCACGTTCAATCTTCAAATAAGATTGATAACTTTTAATATACGAATTCCAATTCATGATACAAAGAAAGATAATTTTTGGCATAAAAAAACCTCTCAAATGAGAGGTTTTAAGTATTATATAGTTGGGGATATTAGAATCTGTAACCTAAACCGATGTTAATCGATGCAGTACCTAATTTTCCTTCACCTTCTTTAACGATGTTTGCCATACCTAAGTTGTATCTAGCATCGAACATTAAACCAGAAGACAATTCGTAACCAGCTCCGATTCCAATACCATAATCCATAGATTTAACACCATCTTTAACCTCAGAATCTCCACCTGCAACAAATCCAAGTTCTGGACCAGCTTGTAGGCTCAAACCTTCCATAACATAGTATTTAGCCATGATTGGAATTCTTAAGTAATTCAATTTTGCATCTTTAGCACCCTCCATAGAGTACAATAACTCAGGTTGTACGTGGAATGATTCAGAAACTGCAAAATCAACTAAACCACCAAGGTAGAAGCCTGTTGTTCCATCACCTTCGAAATCACCTGTAAACGTTGAAGATGAAAAACCAGCTTTAACACCGAATTTCATGTCTGAGCTTTGTGCATTAGCAAAACCGAATGCTAAAACTGCTACTGCTGATAAAATAATTTTTTTCATGTTATTGTTTTGTTTAAAATTAATGAAACAAATATAGGGTTATTTGTTAAAAAAAAAAGTTTTCTGGTTTTTTTATTGAACGACTTTTTAACAGGTTATAAACCAATTATATGACTTTAACCAAACCTTAAAACAGTGGTGATTACAATATGTTTTGCTTTAAATTCTGTTTGATGAGCAAAAAAAAGCCTCTCGAATGAGAGGCTTTTCTTTAAATATTCGCAAGTATTAAAACTGCCATCCAATTCTGAAAGATGGAGTAATAGATGGAGATAATTCGATTCTAGTAACGTTATCAGCATCTTCACCAGCTTTTGAACTAGTAAAAGCCAATCCGTAAGAAACCTCAGCTCCTAGATAGATTTTTGGCATGATGTAGTAGTCAAATCCTGTAAATACGTTAGCTCCGAAACCGATTTTAGTTGATTTATCATCTAAAATTTCATCAGCAGCACCTCTAGCATTTTGGCTTACATAAGCCAAGCTACCTTCGTAACCCCAGTAAGTTGATAATCTTTCAGCACCTTTCATGTGGTTCTCAATACCAACACCTACTGCTACTGTAAATTCAGCTGGCGCATTATCATCCGTACCAGTGATTTTCTCACCTGAATTCAAAACTTGTAAGTTTCCAGCCAATCTCAATGCTTTAGTATCAGAGCTGAATTTTCTAGCTTTAACTCCTAAAATACCTAAATCAGAATTACCAACGCTTGATAATTTGAAAATTCCACCACCAGTCAAATCTGGAGTCATTGTAGCCTCCATAATCCATGTACCAGAAGTAGGCTTAGTAAAAGTACCAGCATCAGTCTTGATTTGTGCGCTTGCAACTCCAAATGCGAAGATTGCTACAGCAGATAAAATAATTTTTTTCATGTTCATGTTTTGTTTAAAATTAATGATGCAAATATAGAATAAATTGTTAACAAAACATTTTTTGATGTTTTTTTTTTGAATTTGACATTAAAATTAATTCTCCCCTTTTAATTTCTAACAGCAACAATAGCTTATATAATTAACAACTATTAGTTCAGCTGTATAAAGTCATTATTAGTAAAACATTCCGATAAGTGCTGTAATTAAAGGGATTTCGTCATTCAAAGCTAATGTCTTATTTTATTTTATCGGACATATTCATTTACATTCTTTTAAAAAAAAAAGACCTTGAAAGGCTATTTTTAAGGCACTACTAGTTGTTAACTTTTTTATTAACAATTATAAATAAAATTGTTAATAACCTACTTTATTTAACGTTTTTAAAGGTGATTTTCAGAATTAAATCATTCGTTTTCAGAGAGAAATAAGCAATAAAAGCTGTCTGAAACTTTAAATAGTATAATAAAAATTATAACTTGATAAGAATATTCAAACAATTCCCCTTTTTTATTAAACATCACGAGATTCAGAAAAACAGCATTAGAATTGCGTTTTAGTATTATCATAAGCGATTGTGAATAGATTTATGAAATATAAAACGAACTGCGTTTTAATACGTCAAAACATACCTTAATATATATACCACATCATTAATTAATTTCAATGACCATAAAAACAGTTGGTTTATTTTCATTTAATTTGTAATAATTAAAAAAAAAACAATGAAAATCATCATCATCAATGGCCCAAACATCAACCTTATTGGGCAACGCGAACCCAATATCTATGGCAACCAATCATTTGATGATTATTATACAACACTTCAAAAGAAATTCTCAGACATTAATCTTTCTTGCTTTCAGAGCAATATTGAAGGTGAACTCATTAATAAAATCCAAGAAGTTGGCTTCTCTTATGACGGCATTATCCTAAACGCAGCAGCTTATACACATACCTCAATAGGCATTGGAGACGCAGTCAAAGCCATTACGACGCCAGTTATTGAAGTACATATTTCGAATACTTTCGCCAGAGAAGATTTTAGACACCATTCTTTCATTTCTGCTCACGCCAAAGGAATTATCATCGGTTTTGGATTGGATAGTTATCTGTTGGCGATTCAATCATTCCTAAAATAATCCATTAAAAAATTAAACGCCATGAAAAATCTATTGGTCTTGGTCATGCTTTTTGTTTCATTTACCAATTTCAGTCAAGTAAAAGGAAAAGTAACTGACGAATCAGGAAATCCTTTAGCCGCAGTCTCGATTCATATTGAGAATACTTATATAGGTACAACAAGTAATGAAGCCGGCGAATATTATTTAGCCATTAAACCCGAAGGAAAGCACACCATCATATTCCAACATTTAGGTTACAAAAGCGAAAAAATAATTTATAATAATGACGGCTTAAAAACATTCGACATCAAACTTTCAGAAGAGAATATTGTCATCAACGATGTTGTCATCAATAAAAAGGACAACCCTGCGAATCAAATGATTCGAAATGCGATTACCAACAAAAAAGAAAATTCGGAACTCGCCAACAACTACAAAGCTGATTTTTATTCGCGTGGTATTTTCAGAATCAAAGATGCTCCGAAGAAAATCCTGGGTCAAAAGTTTGATAATTTTGATGAAATTTTAGATTCTACCCGAAGTGGCATTCTGTATCTTTCAGAAACGGTTTCCAAAATCACTTATAAAAAACCTGATAAATTAAAGGAAGTTATCGTCGCTTCAAAAGTCAGCGGTAACGATAATGGTTTTAGTTTTAATAGTGCCGCTTCTGCCAATTTCGATTTCTATGACAACTATCTTCAATTTCAATTGAATGTCGTTTCGCCCATCGCTGACAATGCTTTCAATTATTACAAATACAAACTCGAAGGTTCATTCTTCGATGAGAACAACAATCAAATCAATAAAATAAAAGTCACACCAAAACGCACCAGCGAACCCGTGATGGAAGGCTACCTATATATAGTAGATGACAGTTGGGCGATTTATGCGGTGGATCTTTCCGTAAAAGGCAATCAGGTTCAGATGCCGGCGATGGATTCGCTAACCTTAAAACAAAATTTCAGTTACAATTCGAAAACCAAAACGTGGATTAAAAATTCGCAAACCTTAGATTTTATCGCAGGTATGTTCGGAATCAATATGTCGGGGCGTTTTACTTATGTGTATTCGAATTATGCATTTGAACAAGAATTCAACAAAAGAACATTCACCCATGAAGTGCTGTCTTTCGAAAATGGCGCCAACAAAAAAGACGATGCTTTCTGGAATCAATCGCGACCTGTGCCTTTAACCAATGAGGAAACCACCGATTATCTCAAGAAAGATCTTATACAAACCAAGAAGAAATCGAAATCTTATTTAGATTCTATTGATGCCAAACATAACAAATTTAGTTTCAGCGATATCATTATGGGTTATGGTTATAAAAATTCATACAAAAAATGGGCTTTGGATTACGGCGGATTTATAAAAGGAATTAGCTATAATACAGTTCAAGGTTGGGATTTGAATACGAGCCTGACTTACACCAAAAGAGATAGCGACACCAGAACGTTTTCCATATTAGAAACCAATTTTGATTATGGTTTGTCTGAAGAAAAATTTCGAAGCTATGTCACTTACGTTAATAAATTCAACAATCAGAATCAAAGTGAAGTTCGATTGGCTGCCGGAAGTTATCTCGCGCAGTTCAATTACAGCAATCCGATTGGTAAAATTATTAATAGTGTGAGCACGCTTTTCTTCAAAGACAATTACATGAAATTATACGAACGCAATTTCATCAATGCGTGTTTCAAAAGAGAAATCCTCAACGGTTTGACATTGGATGCCGGAATAGCGTATTCCGAAAGAAAACCCGTTTTCAATACGACCGATTTTGTAATAATCAAAAAAGATAAAGAATTCACTTCCAACAATCCGTTGTTGCCAGAAGACGAAATCACGCCAGCCATTATCAAACACAATTTAGCAACCGGTTATTTGACAGCTCAAATCAATTTTGCACAAGAATACTTGTCGCGTCCTGATGGAAAATTCAACTTGCCAAACGATCAATATCCTGTGTTGTATTTGAGTTATGAAAAAGGATTTGCGGGCAACGAAAACAACTACAATTTCGACCACATTCATTCTCGAATTACTTATGATGTTACTTTGGGTAATAAAGGAAATATATCAATGAATATTAAAGCCGGGAAATTGTACAACGCCAAATCGATTTCGTTTGTAGATTATAAACACTTCAACGGCAATCAAACTTATGTCGGAAAAGACGATCGTTATTTGAATGTCTTCAATTTGTTACCTTATTATAGTGCGAGCACCAACGATTCTTACGTAGAAATTCATGCAGAACACAATGACAATGGCTACATTATGAATAAAATTCCGTTACTCAAAAAACTACAATCCACTTTAGTGTTGGGTTATCACAACTTATCGGTTCCGAAGCGAAGGCCGTATCACGAATATACTGTTGGTTTGGATAATTTGGGTTTTGGGAAATTCAAGATTTTCAGGCTCGATTACATTCATTCTTACCAAAGCGGACATCAGAAAGACGGTGTTATTTTTGGCTTAAAGTTTTTGAATATTCTTGAATAATCAGTAGTCGTTGGGTTCGATATGAATCAGGACATGACCCAATTCCGGAATTTCTTTTCGAAGCGTGTCCTTCAACAAATGTGCAATATCATGACCTTCTTTTACAGTGATATTCGCATCAACAACCGCATGTAAATCGGCATGATACTTCATTCCAGCTTTGCGGATAAAACATTTTTCAGTATCTAAAACGCCTTCCACTTGAAGTGACACTTTCCGGATTTCATCAATCAAATCATCGTATAAATGCTCGTCCATGATTTCGCCCAAAGCCGGTCTGAAAATCAGATAACTGTTGTAGATGATAAAACCCGAAGCGAAAAGGGCCGCCCAATCATCCGCAGATTCATAACCTTTACCAAGCACCAATGCTATTGAAATTCCAATGAATGCTGCAACCGAAGTAATGGCGTCACTTCTGTGGTGCCAAGCATCGGCTCGCAAAGAAGAACTGTTTGACTCTATGCTTCGCTTCATCACCAATCGAAATGAATATTCTTTCCACAAGATGATGATTCCTAAAACTATTAAGGTCCATTTTTTAGGTAATGCGTGTGGCGTACCAATATTGTTGATGCTTTCATAAGCAATAATAGTGGCTGTAGTAATCAAAAATCCAACAACTAAAAAGGTAATTAATGGTTCAGCGCGACCGTGACCATAAGGGTGATTCTCATCCGCAGGTTTGTTCGAATATTTGATGCCAAATAAAACCAACAATGACGCAAAAATATCGGTAGTCGATTCGATGGCATCGGCGATTAACGCATACGAATTACCAAAGAAACCAGCCAATCCTTTGATGATGGCTAGACAAGTGTTTCCAATGATGCTGAAGTAAGTCGCTTTGATTGCTGTTTGTTCGTTGGTCATTGGTGTAAATTAATTGAATAAATTCTATTTATAAAATTCCCCGAAGTGCCATAGAATTCCGCTCGGATCATGAACAAAACATTCTCTGCCCCAATCATAATTCTTTATGGGAACCAATTTTACAGTTTTGTACTTAGTGGTTAAATCTAAAGCTAGAAGTTCGTTCCAAAAGCGGGCGACATCGTCAACTTCCATAAAAACCATCGTATTTTCGATCCAATCTTTTACATAACCATCTTGCAGATAAAACCCAATCGCATCTGTTTTAAAATAAGACATATTAGGAAACAAAACAATTTCTTCAAAACCTAAATCACGATAAAAATTCCTTGAAAGTTCAAAGTCTTTTGATCCGATAAACGGTCGAATGGATTTGGCTTTATGTTCCATAACAAATTTTAATCGCTCGCAAAGACGCGAAGGCGCAAAGTGAAAATGTTTTTCTTTGCGCCTTAGCGTCTTTTCGAGCGATTAAAATTTGTTATGGAACATAAATCCAAAAACAATAGAACGTTTATAGGATCAAAAGAAATTTAAAATTGAAGGAAATTTTATATT
>NZ_JANOBI010000051.1:0-17913 GCF_031411595.1 Flavobacterium sp.
AAAATTGATGGTTTGCTTTCCTTGCTGATCAATATATTCCGATTTTTCTTTATTCGCACTCCAAATGATAATTGGAAAAATAAAATTTCCAAACGGAATAAAGTATTGTGTTAATGTACTCAGATTCATTAAAGCTGCTGTACTGTTTTTCGAAGTTGTTTCCATGATTATAGATTGTATAGTAATTTCTTATGCAAATATATGTTCAAAAACCAATACCTTGTTTCGCATAGTACCATATATTAACAAAATTTTAACAATTTAAAAACCATCATTACTATAAATAAAAGCGGTATATTTAACCAATAAATCCAGCAAACACAATATGTCACGTTTTAAAATCAACCTTTTTTTGTTCTTAAAATTACCATCTGCCTTTTGGTGCGGCGTTCGATTAAAAAGCATTACGCAAGGCCAATGTGTGACTTCAGTTCGCCACCGCTGGTTCAATCAAAACCCATTTCAATCGATGTATTTTGCCGTGCAAGCCATGGCAGCTGAACTCTCAACTGGCGCTTTAGTGATGCGTTCCATACAAGAAAGCGGTAAAAAAATCTCGATGTTAGTCGCCAACAACAAAGGCAATTTTACCAAAAAAGCCACCGGCAGAATCACATTCACCTGCAACGACGGACAAAAAGTAAACGATGCCATCCAACAAACCATCGCTACCGGCGAAGGCCAAACCGTTTGGTTAAAATCCATAGGAACCAACGAAAAAGGCGAACAAGTTTCCGAAATGGATTTCGAATGGACCGTGAAAATCAAGAACTAAATTCCCATCCAACAGACGTTAAATCAAACCTAATTGTGACAACGTTTCCCAAGCCATTACTTAACTTTGAAATAAAAAATGAGAATTCTTATCACTGGCGCCACAGGCTTAATCGGAACAGAATTGGTTGCACTGTTGTTGCAAAACGGAGTCGAAGTGCATTACCTCACAACCTCCAAAAAGAAAATCATCAAAGAAGACAAATACCATGGATTTTTTTGGAATCCGGCGCAAGGTATCATCGATGAGAATAGCCTTCTAGGCGTTGATGTTATCATTCACCTCGCCGGTGCAAGCATCGCCAAACGCTGGACAAGTGCCTACAAACAAGAAATCATCGAAAGCAGAATTGCATCTTCTAATACGCTCTACAAAGCCCTAAAAGAAAATCCAAATCAAGTCAAACAAATCATTTCAGCATCAGGAACGGCTATTTATCCCGATAGCGCAACAGCCCTATACGATGAACTTTCCATCGCCAATCAAGATAATTTCCTTTCTAATGTAGTCGTAAAATGGGAGGAAAGCATCAACAAATTCAAACAACTTGACATCAAAGTATGCAAACTCAGAACAGGAATCGTTCTGTCTAAAAACGGCGGTGCACTTCAAGAAATGCTAAAACCCATTCAATTCGGATTGGGCGCAGCGTTCGGAAATGGCCAACAAATCACCTCATGGATTCACATTCATGATCTCGCAGCGATGTATTTTTTCGCAGCCAAAAACCAATGGGAAGGCATCTATAACGCAGTATCACCGAGTCCAATTTCAAACGAAAATCTTACCAAAGCATTGGCAAAGCAACTACACAAAGCACTTTTCTTGCCCAATATTCCAAGATTTGTCATGCGTTTAATGCTCGGAGAAATGCACGAATTACTGTTCACCAACAAAAACATCAGCGCCCAAAAAGCCCTCGATAACGGATTCCAATTCCAATTCCCGACAATCGAAAAAGCACTGGGTAATATCATTGCATAAAAAAAGCTCCGTTGAACAAACGGAGCTTTTCTTTTATAAAGTGAATTAATAATATTTAGAAGCTTAACGCTAACCTTAAGATTCAATTCCATACCAATTTTTCATTGGAGGGAAACAAACTTAATCAAAACGAAAACGTTTTAGTCTTAAAATTCTATTAAATTTTTCATTTTAACTTTTAGGAGCTTTTTCCCGCTATCATTCCAATCTTTTTTGTTTTTAAAGAAAAAACAAAAAAGGATTTTCCCTTCTATCGGGGCTAGGGCAATTGATTCCCAAACTACTTCTTCCCAAACTTTGCGTCTCTGCGCCTTTGCGAGCTAATCTTTGCGAACCTTGCGAAACACCTTGCGTACTTTGCGGTTAAAAAAAAACCGTGACAATTTGACATTTTTCAACAAATGGCAATACTTTTGCCAATCAGCCAAAAAATAATGAAAAACATATTTAAAAATAAAAGCAAAATGACGACTGAAAATAAAGAGAACGAAGAAGTGCTCGACCAAACCACAACAGAAACCCAAGAGCAAGGTATAGAAGGTGCAGAAGCTTTAACGCCAGAACAAAAACTCGAAGAAGATCTGGCCACAGAGAAAGATAAATTTTTAAGACTTTTTGCCGAATTCGAAAACTACAAACGACGTACTGCCAAAGAGCGCATCGATTTATTCAAAACGGCCAACCAAGAAGTAATCCAAGCCATGCTTCCCATCATGGACGACTTCGACCGCGCCATCACAGAAATCAAAAAAACAGACGATAATATATTGTTAGAAGGTGTTGAACTCATTTCAGAAAAACTAAAATCAACCCTATACGCAAAAGGATTAGAAGAAGTAACCGTTAAAGCCGGTGATATTTTCAACGCCGATTTCGCAGAAGCCATTACACAAATTCCGGCACCATCGCCAAACCTAAAAGGAAAAATCGTAGACGTAATCGAAAAAGGATACAAGCTAGGAGACAAAATCATCCGTTTCCCAAAAGTGGTTATCGGAAATTAATACCAATCGCAACCCGCGAACTGTCTAGGGTTAATCGAATATCAAAAACATGAAAAAAGATTTTTACGAAATATTAGGCATCTCAAAAAATGCTACTGAAGCTGAAATCAAAAAGGCATACAGAAAGAAAGCCATCGAGTTTCATCCTGATAAAAATCCAGGAAATAAAGAAGCAGAAGAAAATTTTAAAACAGCAGCCGAAGCCTATGAAGTATTAAGCGATCCTCAAAAGAAAGCCAAATACGATCAATACGGTCACCAAGCTTTCGACGGTTCCGGTGGTTTTGGCGGCGGTCACGGCGGCATGAACATGGATGATATCTTCAGTCAATTCGGCGATATTTTCGGTGGTGCTTTCGGTGGTCAGTTTGGCGGGAATTCAGCAGGACAACGTCGTGTCAAAGGCAGCAATCTTCGTATCAAAGTCAAACTAACGTTAGACGAAATAGCAAACGGTGTCGAGAAAAAAGTAAAAGTAAAACGCAAAGTTCAAGCTGCTGGCGTTTCTTATAAAACGTGTTCAACGTGTAACGGTCAAGGTCAAGTCATGCGTGTTACCAATACGATTTTGGGGCGTATGCAATCCGCTTCCACTTGTCCAACTTGTGGTGGCTCAGGTCAAATCATCGACCGAAAACCAACCGAAGCCGATGCACAAGGAATGATTCTCGAAGACGAAACAGTATCGATCAAAATCCCTGCTGGTGTTGTCGATGGGATGCAACTCAAAGTTTCCAATAAAGGAAACGACGCACCGGGCAACGGAATTCCTGGCGATTTAATCGTAGCTATCGAAGAACAAGAACACGAATTCCTAAAACGTGAAGGAGAAAACCTGCATTTCGATTTATACATCAGTTTCTCAGAAGCCGTTTTAGGCGTTTCCAAAGACATCGATGCGGTCAACGGAAAAGTCAGAATCAAACTCGAAGAAGGCATTCAATCCGGAAAAATCCTTAGATTAAAAGGAAAAGGAATTCCAAGTATAAACGGTTATGGTAAAGGCGATTTACTCGTACATATTAACGTATGGACACCAAAGACTTTAAACAAAGATCAAAAGCAATTTTTCGAGAAAAATCTAACTGACGAAAACTTTATTCCGCAGCCTGAAAAGAGCGATAAATCTTTTTTTGAAAAAGTTAAAGATATGTTCTCATAAATTAAAAAAATATTTTATATTTGATTATTACTAGGCAACTAGTAATTTCTTTTTCATAGCAATTTTTCCCATCCTTGTTGCAAAATAAGGGTGGGTTTTTTTTGTAACAATATGAAGTCCAATTATACTAATTGCATACTTTTACACAAATTAAATTCAGTATGAATAACATTCTTGAAGTTCAAAATGTAGTCAAACAATACGGTGATTACGTAGCACTCAACAAAATATCACTCACCGTTCCAAAAGGAAGCATCTACGGATTACTCGGCCCTAACGGCGCTGGAAAAACGTCTCTCATCAGAATTATCAATCAAATTACCATGCCCGACAGCGGCGAAGTGATTTTCGATGGAGAAAAATTACAACCACACCACGTACAATATATAGGTTATCTTCCCGAAGAACGCGGTTTATACAAATCGATGAAAGTCGGCGAACAATGCTTGTATCTTGCCCAAATGAAAGGACTTTCCAAAGCTGAAGCTACCAAACAATTACACTATTGGTTCGACCGTTTAGAAATTCAAGGTTGGTGGAACAAAAAAATACAAGAACTTTCCAAAGGAATGGCGCAAAAAATACAATTCGTAGTCTGCGTATTGCACAAACCCAAGTTGCTGATTTTCGATGAGCCTTTCTCTGGTTTCGACCCTGTCAATGCCAACATCATCAAAGACGAAATTCTCGAATTGCAAAAACAAGGTTCCACCATCATATTTTCAACGCACCGTATGGAAAGCGTTGAAGAACTTTGCGACCATATCGCGTTAATTCACGAATCCAACAAACTCATTGAAGGCAAACTCACCGATGTCAAAAAAGAATACCGAACCAATAGTTTCGAAGTCGGTATTCTCACAGATAACGTAGAAGGTTTGATGTACGACATCACGCAAAAATTTACGGTGGGTCAAACCAATTTCAAATCGCTCAACGATGAACTCAAACTAGAAATTCAACTCGGAACCGCCGCACCAAACGAATTGCTTCACTTGCTAACCCAACGCGGACAAGTCACGCATTTCTTGGAAAAAATCCCGAGTGTTAATGATATTTTCATCAAAACTGTCAGTCAATAGATTGTGAGACTATAAGACTGTAAGATCATAAGATTTGGTCTTACAGTCTTAAAATCTTACAGTCTTACAATCTTAAAATCCAAAAAAATGAGCATTTTATCCTTAATCATAAAAAGAGAATTCATAGCCAAGGTGCGCAACAAATCCTTCATTGTGATGACTTTCTTAAGTCCGTTGCTTTTTGTCGGAATCGCTGCTTTCGTAGGTTATCTTGGTTCCCTCAAAGCCGATGTCAAGCAAATCGCCATCCACGACGAAACCGGAATTTTCGCCAACGAATTCAAAAATTCAGAAGAATACCATTACCTCGATTTGTCTAAAGTCGATATGAAAATCCTCAAAGACAGCATCGTCAAAGAAAGCTACGAAGGGTTGATTTTTATTCCTAAAACCGACAGCATCAAAACGCTTCAAAGCAAAATTCAATACATTTCGAATGACAGTCCAAGCCTCAGTTTTTTAGGCGATACCGAAGATGTCATCGCCAAGAAAATCACAAAACTCAACTTCGAAAAAGCCAAACTCGACACGCTAGCCATCAAAAACGCCGAAGCCAAAGTCAATATTGGCGTTGCGAAATCTTCCGGAGAGCAAACCCTAAAAGGCCTCAACGAAATCAAAATTGCCATCGGAGGTGCTTTCGGATATCTCATTATGATGTTCATCATCATCTATGGCAATATGGTCATGCGCTCAGTAATCGAAGAAAAAACCAACCGCATCATCGAAATCATTATTTCGTCTGTCAAACCATTTCAACTCATGATGGGAAAAATCATCGGAACATCGCTTGCCGGTGTTTTACAATTTTTCATCTGGGCGATTATTGGATTGAGTTTAATGTTTGCAGCATCCACATTCTTCGGAATCGATGCCTCGCCAACTGCCAAAGTCCCACCTGAAATGATGCACCAAGCGCAAGAACAAATGTCTTCGATGCAGATGTATATCAAAGAAATGTGGAACTTACCTATCGCCACCATTCTGATTTGTTTCATCATTTATTTCATCGGTGGCTATTTCCTATACAGTTCATTCTACGCCGCCATCGGAGCCGCAGTCGACAACGAAACCGACTCACAACAATTCCTTTTGCCTATCATTATGCCATTAATATTGGGCGTTTACATAGGTTTTTTCACCGTCATCAACGATCCGCACGGAACCATAGCCACAGTATTCTCCATGGTGCCGCTCACATCGCCCATCGTCATGCTGATGCGAATTCCATTCGGCGTACCGTGGTGGCAAATCGCATTATCGATGACCATTTTGTTCGGAACATTTTTCGGTGTGGTTTGGTTTGCGTCGAAAATCTACCGTGTTGGAATCCTGATGTATGGCAAGAAACCAACGTGGAAAGAATTGTATAAATGGCTTAAATATTAGGTGCTAAGGCGCTGAGGTACTAAGGTTCTAAGGTTTTTTAGGAGCCGGGAACCTGCTTTCCGCAGTGCGCGGCACTTTGCTCCAATCAGGGCTAGGCAATCATCTTAGAATCAAAATTTTCTTAATACATAGGCAAGTTCTTTCTAACTTAGTACCTTAGCGCCTTAGAACCTTAGAACCTCAAAAAAGAAATGCCCAAAATACTAATCATCGAAGACGAAGCCGCGATCCGCAGAGTACTCACCAAAATACTCTCCGAGGAAAGCAGCACCTACGAAGTCGAAGAAGCCGAAGACGGTTTGCAAGGCTTAGAAAAAATAAAAAACTCCGATTACGGCTTGGTGTTGTGCGACATCAAAATGCCCAAAATGGATGGCATCGATTTGCTCGAAGCTGTCAAAAAAATCAAACCCGAAATCCCGATGGTTATGATTTCCGGTCACGGCGACATGGAAACCGCCATACTAGCCATGCGACTCGGAGCCTTCGATTATATATCCAAACCACCCGATTTAAATCGCTTACTCAACACCGTACGCAACGCTTTAGATAAAAAGCAATTGGTTGTTGAAAATAAAATCCTCAAAAAAATCGTCAGCAAAAATTATGAGATGATCGGCAACAGCGAAGCCATCAACCACATTAAATTGATGATAGAAAAAGTAGCCCAAACTGATGCGAGAGTTTTAATTACGGGACCAAACGGAACCGGTAAAGAACTCGTTGCGCATCAATTGCACGAAAAAAGCGAACGCGCCAATTATCCATTGATTGAAGTCAATTGTGCTGCCATTCCCAGCGAATTAATCGAAAGCGAATTGTTCGGACACGTCAAAGGTGCCTTTACTTCCGCCGTTCGAGATCGCGCCGGAAAATTCGAAGCAGCCGATGGTGGCACCATTTTCCTTGATGAAATTGGCGATATGAGCCTAGCAGCGCAAGCCAAAGTACTGCGTGCTTTACAAGAAAGTTTGATACAAAGAGTCGGCGCTGATAAAGACATTAAAGTCAATGTGCGTGTTGTGGCTGCCACTAATAAAGATTTAAAAACAGAAATAGCTGAAGGACGATTCCGCGAGGATTTATACCATCGATTGGCAGTGATTCTGATTAAAGTTCCGGCATTAAACGAACGACGCGATGACATTCCGTTATTGGTAGAACATTTCACAGATAAAATCGCTAATGAGCAAGGTAATGCACCAAAGTCATTTTCAAAAACTGCGATTCAATTATTACAAGAATACGATTGGACAGGCAACATCCGTGAACTCAGAAACGTAGTCGAACGACTGATTATTCTGGGTGGAAACGAAATTTCAGAAACCGACGTAAAACTGTTCGCGAGTAAATAAATTGTTGTAGGTTGTAAGTTATAGGTTACGCTCAGTCAACCTACAACCTACAACCTACAACCTACAACCTACAACCCTAAAAATGAATCTAAAAAAAATAAACCCCAACCTCCAACAAGCGCTTATCGAAAGTGGTTTGACTGAAGCGAATCCGATGCAGCAAGACACTTTTTCAACGTTGAAGAGTGGTGCTGATTGCGTCATTATTTCGCCAGAAAAAACCGGAAAATCAACTACGATTGTTTTGAATGTTATTCAACAATTGGTAGCTGAAGGCGAAGAATCTCCAAGAGCTTTGATTATTGTAGAAGACAAAGCGAAAGTTTTAGAAATGGAAGCATTGTTCGACGAATTTGGAAAGTACACCAACCTTCGCGTATACGGCGTGCATGACAAAGGCGATATGGAATATGATAAGAATTATATTTCCACAGGAATCGATGTGCTCATAGGAACACCGAACAAACTCAACGAAATGTTTTCTACGGCTGGTTATAATGTCAACCGATTGAAGATGTTTATTCTAGATGACGCCGAACCGATTTTAAGATTGCGCCATGAAACCAAAATCATGCGCATTTCTAACAGCATTACCAAAACACAACGCCTTATTTTTGCTGAACAACTCACCGAACGCATCGAAATATTAGCAGAAAAAATGCTCACAGAACCCTACTGGTTCGAAATTGAAGATGACCAAACAGACAACTAACAAGCAACAACTATTGATATGGGATTAATGAAAATATTTTCAGGCAATGAAATTCTAGCGCTTGCCTTACAAGAAAAAATAGAAGCTATAGGCGTCAATACCGTAATTCGAAACAACAACCAATCGAATGTTTTGCCTAGTTTATCAAACTCCAAACCCGTAGAAGTATTCATCCAAGAAACTGATTTTTCTAAAGCGAATGCAGTAGTCGAGGAATTTCGATTGAGTATATAGTTACTTAAATATACTGAGTTTGCTCACCAGAATTGAAATAAACAATCCAAAAATACCAATAATGGCGAACGAATATTTCAAACTGGTCAGTTCAGCGATATAGCCGATTAGTGGTGGGCCAATCAAAAATCCCAGAAAACTGATGCTCGATACGGTGGTTAAAGCGATGCTTGTCGGTACTTTTTCGTTATTCCCCGCCACATTAAAAATAATAGGAACCACATTGGAAACTCCAAATCCAATCAGCATAAAAGCGATGGTGCAGGGAATTAAAAACGGCAATAAAACCGCCATATAAAATCCAAATGAAATAACGATACCACTTGCCATTAAAACTCTTTTCGCACCGTATTTCCCTACCAAAATATCACTAAAAAATCTTCCTGAAGCCATTGTAATCATGAAAGTTGTATACCCTAAAACGACTAATGCTCCGGGTGCTTTGATGATTTCTTTGAAATAAACACCACTCCAATCAAACATAATACCTTCGCTGGCCATACCGCAAAAACAAACTACACCCAACCACAATAAGGTTTTGTCGGGATTTTTAAAAAACGAATACTTGGTTTTGGCTTCTTCTTGCTTTGATTTCGATTTTATAATGTATTTGTAATTGAATACGATGATTAAACTCACAATAGTAAAAGCCACCACAAAATGCTGCAACGGACTTAGTTTAAAAGCCAACATTAGCAACCCGAGTAAAGCACCACAAAAACCTGCCAAGCTCCATGAACCGTGAAACGAACCCATAATCGGTTTGGTAAACAATTGTTGTGTATAAACACCTTGCGTGTTCACAGCGATATTGCAGAAGTTGCCAAAAAAACCAAATAAAAACAATCCAATCGCCAAGTGCCAATCTGCTGTTGCCAATCCTGGTAAAATCATGCAAATGGCGTAAAGAAACAATCCTAAAATAGCAATATTTCTACTGCCATATTGCGCCACTACTTTTCCTGAAAACGGCATGGCAATCAACTGGCCAAAAGGCAAAGCAAAAAGTAAAGTTCCCAAAGCAGCTTCACTAAGATGGAGTGTTGACTTAATATCAGGAATCCGACTGGCCCAAGTAGCAAAGCAAAATCCCATACCAAAGAAAAACAGCGAAGTGGCGAGTCGAACCCTATTGAGATAAGACTGCTTCGCGTTCCTGAAGCTCTTTTTAATCTTGGCTTTAGGTAAGATTTTGTTTAGAAAGCTATAGTCGAATATAGGCATAACGGTTTGTATATTATAAATGTATGACTAATTGTTTAAAATTACGTTTTAGTATACAAATTAGTACATTTCCAAATTGCCTCATTTCTAAATTAGACTATCTTTGCGCGTTTTAAAAATAGACTGTAAGACTGTAAGATTTCAAGACTGTAAGAAGCATCTTATGATCTTACAATCTTACAGTCTAAAAATCTAATAATCCAACAATCTAATAATCCAAAATGATTACAGTTAATGATATTTCCGTACAATTCGGCGGAACCACTTTATTTAGCGATGTTTCTTTTGCCATCAATGAAAATGACAAAATTGCCTTGATGGGAAAAAACGGCGCAGGAAAATCGACACTTTTGAAAATCATTGCAGGTCAAAGCAAACCTTCTACAGGTAACATTTCTGCACCAAAAGAAGCTGTCATTGCTTACTTGCCACAGCATTTATTGACGACGGATACGGCTACTGTAGTGGAAGAAACTTCAAAAGCTTTCGGGGAAGTTTTTAAAATGAAAGCCGAAATCGATGGCATCAACGAGCAACTTACGATTCGCACGGATTACGAAAGCGACGATTATATGAAATTGATTGAGCGCGTTTCGGATTTGAGCGAGAAATATTATGCGATTGAGGAAGTCAATTATGAAGCGGAAGTGGAGAAAATTTTAATTGGTTTGGGTTTTGTTCGTGAAGATTTCAATCGACCAACTTCTGAGTTTTCGGGTGGTTGGAGAATGCGCATCGAACTCGCGAAAATCTTATTGCAAAAACCCGATCTGATTCTACTCGATGAGCCGACAAACCATATGGATATCGAAAGTATCCAATGGCTCGAAGATTTCTTAATTAATGCTGCCAAAGCTGTAGTCGTAATTTCGCACGATAGAGCGTTTGTTGATAATATCACAAATCGCACGATTGAAGTGACGATGGGCAGAATCTATGATTATAAAGCGAAGTATTCTCATTATTTAGAATTGCGAAAAGACCGTAGAATTCACCAACAAAAAGCATACGACGAACAGCAAAAAATGATTGCTGACAACCAAGAATTCATTGACCGATTTAAAGGCACTTTTTCTAAAACTTTGTCTGTGCAATCTCGTGTGAAAATGCTCGAAAAGATTGTTCCTGTTCAAATCGATGAGATTGACACTTCGGCTTTACGTTTGAAGTTTCCACCGGCAGTGCGTTCAGGACAATACCCTGTAATCGTCAAAGAGCTGTCGAAATCGTATGGAGATCATGTGGTTTTCAAAGATGCCAATATTGTGATTGAACGCGGTCAAAAGGTAGCTTTTGTCGGGAAAAATGGTGAAGGAAAATCGACTATGATTAAAGCGATTATGAAAGAAATCGGCATTGATAATGGTCATGTTGAAATTGGTCACAATGCCCAAATTGGCTATTTCGCGCAAAATCAAGCGTCGTTATTGGATGAAAACGCCACCATTTTTGAAACGATTGATGATGTTGCTGTAGGTGATGTGCGCACGAAAATTAAAGATCTTTTGGGTGCATTTATGTTTCATGGCGATGATGTTACTAAGAAAGTAAAAGTGCTTTCTGGTGGCGAAAAAACGCGGTTGGCGATGATTAAATTGTTGCTAGAACCAGTCAATTTGCTGATACTCGATGAGCCTTCGAACCATTTGGATATGAAAACCAAAGACATAATCAAAGATGCGTTGCGCGATTTCGACGGCACCTTGATTTTAGTATCACACGACCGTGATTTCCTTGACGGATTGGCGACCAAAGTTTTTGAATTTGGTAACAAACGCGTCAAAGAACATTTCGAAGATATCGCGGGATTCTTAGCCCATAAGAAGATGGAAAATTTAAGAGAAATAGAGAAATAGTATAACATATAGCCCCGGAAAAAATCTTATCTTGTCATTTTAAAAGCGATAAGATGATGGAAGGTGCAAATGATTTAAAAATTTCAAGGATAAACTTACAAAAGGTAGCCGATTTTTTACCTTATCCATTTATCATTGCAGAAGATTTTGGCGATGAGCACCTAAACACTTATCTTAATGAAAAATTCCTTCAGGAGATTGGGTATACACTAGATGAAATTCCTACGATTGAAAGTTGGTATGCAAAAGCATATCCCGATGAATCCTACAGAAATCAAGTCATCAGCAATTGGAATCAGGCGGAAATAGAAGCCTGGCAACAGGAGAAAATTTTTGTTAGAATGAAATCGCAAGTAACTTGCAAAAAAGGCAACAAGCGCTGGTACGAAATCAAGGCATCTGTCATCAACAAAATACACGTTGTAGCGTTTGTAGATATTGATAATGAAGTGACTTTGCACGAAGAACTTCGCAATATCAACAGAAATAATGATCGCATGTTGTCTATTCTAGGGCATGATTTGAGAAGTCCTGTGGCGAACCTTATGGGGATTTCATCGATGGCGGCCAATACTGAAATTTCCAATGATGAATTTATTTCGTTAATGCACCAAATCAATGAGCAGTCGGTGCAGGTTTTACAATTATTAGATCGCACACTCAGTTGGGCAAAACTCAATTTTAATACCCTACAACAAAATAATTCGGAAATCGATTTTGTGAGTATTGTATCCAATATCCTTGAGATTCATAAGTCGACTTACCAATCAAAAAGCATCGATATTCAAGTGCAAATCGAAAAAGGGCAAGTCATTGTTTCTGATCCTGAATTGGTCACTATCGTTATCAGGAACATCATTTCGAATGCTATAAAGTTCACTTCTAATGGCGGAATCATAACGATTAAGTTTCACCAAAATGTGCTTGAAGTCACCGATAATGGGATTGGAATGACGCCTCAAATGATTCAAGATATTCTCAATAATACCAATGTTTCGCGTAGAGGAACCAACAATGAAGTTGGTATTGGGATGGGTTTGCAGTTGGTAAAAAGTTTAACCGAGAAAATCAATTGTTCCTTTTCTATTGAAAGTCAGCCTAATGTTGGAACTACAATTCACTTGGTTTTCTGACAATGCAACCATGTATTATTTTTGAAGTTCCAATTTATAGACAGTCGATTCTGGGTTTTCGGTATCATTGTCTTCACAAAGTAAAATCCGATGCTTTCGTTTGAATTTATAGCACAAAGCCAATAACAAGAAATGAATTCCTAGTTATTGACTTTTTGATTTAGTGGCGTTTTATTTTACAGTTTCCACAAGGCGTATAAACTCTGCTTTATAACCTGATTCATCATTGGTCAATCCGGATTTGGCGAGTTTTTTAATTCCCTCTGATGACTTTTCGGTTACCAATTTGGAATCTCTGAGTTTCAATCCAAACCAAGCCACAGCTGTACTGAATTTGAAATCATCGGAACTGTTTTGTAATGGTACAGATTTGTTTTCAATCACTTTGACCATTTCAATACTGGTATCGCCATCGGGTTTTTTGTAGCGGAATTTGATGGTTGCCAATTCGTCGTTATAATTGGCACCGGCTTGTTCGACTTTAGTATACTTCAATTCCGGTACATTGCTCAGGAATTCACTTGTTACACCAGTAGGGATAATTTCATACAATGCGGTAACGGTATGACCGCTTCCCAATTCTCCTGCATCAATGGCGTCATTCGTGAAATCTTCGGGTCGTAATTTTCTGTTTTCATAACCAATCAATCGATAAGCCTGCACATGTTTCGGATTGAATTCAATTTGGATTTTGACATCTTTTGCAATGGCAAACATCGAACCTTTGAATTCTTTCCCAAGAAAACGATTGGCTTCCTGAATGTTATCGATGTAAGCATAATTCCCGTTGCCTTTATCGGCTAGAACTTCCATTTTACTGTCTTTGTAATTACCCATTCCATAGCCTAAACAAGTGAGGAAAACGCCTGATTTTCTTTTGGCTTCAATTAAGGTTTGCATATCGCCATCTGAAGAAGCACCTACATTAAAATCGCCATCGGTAGCCAGAATCACACGGTTGTTTCCATCTTTGATGAAGTTTTCTTGTGCGAGTTTGTAAGCGAGTTCGATGCCTTCTCCACCAGCAGTACTTCCACCGGCGTTGAGCCTGTCGAGCGCATCGATGATTGTTTGTTTTTCATCTCCTGAAGTCGGTGGCAGAACCATTCCCGCACTACCGGCATAAACAACAATGGCAACTTTATCTTTTTTGCGCAATTCATTGACAAGGATTTTCATCGATTGTTTGAGTAAAGGCAATTTGTTGTCATCGCTCATAGAACCTGAAACATCGATTAGAAAGACCAGATTCGAAGCTGGTAGATTATCGGTTGGAATATTTTTTCCCTGCAGGCCAATTTTTAATAATTGGTGTTTGGCATTCCATGGACACTCGCTGTATTCCGTATTGATTGAAAACGGATGCTTGTCGCTTGGCTGCGGATATTGGTATTTGAAAAAATTAACCATTTCCTCAACACGAACAGCATCTTTCGGAACGGTTTGCCCGTTGTTGATGAATCTTCGGATGTTGGTATACGATGCATTGTCAACATCAATCGAAAACGTAGAAAGTGGTGCTGCTTTCGGACTCTCGAACGGGTTTTCAATAAAGCTGCCGTAATCTTCTTCTGTTTCTTCAACTGCTGTAAAATTTCCTTTCTTGGTGGTGATGATGATGGCGCCATTTTGTGCAGCACTTCCATAAAGCGTTGTTGCTGCCAAGCCTTTTAGGACGCTAATCTTTTCAATATCGTCAGGGTTCAATTTTGCGGCCTTTTTTGCCTTCATAGGAATTTCATCTACAACATACAAAGGTTGATTGTTATTTCCTAAAGAAGAATAACCACGGATAATGACATTGGATCCGGCGCCTACGGGGCCAGAGGTTTGTTGGATAGCAACTCCAGGTGCTTTTCCGGTCAGCGCTCTCGCATAATCTGTAGAAGTGTTAGCAGCGATATTGTTTTTGGATGCTGCCTTGATTTCGCGTTTTGATAATTGTCTGGTGCTGTAACCTAATGACTTTTTTTCTTTTTTGATTCCATAACCTGTTACGACTACTTCGTTTAGAGCCATGTTATTCTCTTTCATTTTTGCATTGACAGTATTAGATTCACCAACTGTCGCATACGCATCATTCATTCCAATAAAACTGAAAACCAATCGATCTCCTTTCTCGGCTTTGATCGTGAATTTACCATCAATATCGGTTTGCGTTCCTTTTTTTGTTCCTTTGATGTATACATTGACGCCAGGAAGCGGACCGACTTCATCACTTACGATTCCTGAGATTGTTTTTTGGATGTCATCATAAGTGGCTGTAACTTTCGAAACGGATGTGTCAGCTGCTTTTAGAGTTGGCTCGCTTTGAACAGTCATGACGCTTTCACGCACACCCATTTTTTCGGCTTTTTCTTTAATAGGTTCCACAGTAAGCTCATTGTTCGTTAATGCCTCTTGCTTTTCGATTTGTTGTTTCAGAATTTTTTCAGCATCTTTTTTAATGATTTTCGAAGGTGTAATTTCTACCGTTTTAGGGTTTTCGATTTCTGTTTTCTCTTGAATGACGATGTTGTTTTCAGGAATCACATTTGGATGGTGTATTGATTTATCTGATTTTAAAAACTGGTAACCCAATGAAAACAACAAAAGAAGCGAAGCTGCAATGGCAATTTTTTTCCATATTGCGATGATTTTCTTATCTTCTTTTTTATCGAGTTTGTCTTCTACGCGTGCCCAGACTTTTTCCATGGCAGCAAAATCTTTGGCTTCCGCTTTTTGTGAAGCTTCCTTAATTTGTTCGAATATTTTATCTTGATTGTTCATGACTATTTCACTTTTTGGTAATACAATTGATTCACTAATTCCTTTAGTTTTGTTTTAGAGGCATTCAGTTGCGATTTTGAAGTGCCTTCAGAAATGTTGAGCATCACGGCTATTTCCTTGTGACCGTAGCCTTCGATAACGAAGAGGTTGAAAATAGTCTTGCATCCTTCGGGAATAAGATGGAGCAAATTGAGTAAATCTTCTTCTTCCATGTCGGTGATTTCAGCAGTGACAGGGTGAGTGATTGTTTTAATATCATCAAGATACATGTTGAAGTTTACATTTTTCTTGATGCTAAGCAAACAATGATTTACAGTGATTTTTCGAGCCCAGGCTTCAAATGCTCCTGATTCCTTGAGCTGATCGAGTTTTGTAAAAATAGTGTAGAACGCGTCGGCCAATGCTTCTTCTATTTCTTCTTCTTTTTTGAGGTAGCGCTTGCAAGTGCGATACAGTTTTGGAGCCATAAGCTCATACACCTGACGCTGAGCGTCTCGTTGCATTTTTCTGCAGGCGGAAATTAGGTTTTCGTTCATCACAATAAGGTCTTTAGAAGTAAAGAGCACAAAAAAGAGAAAAAGGTTGGGAAGCGATGGAAAGTTTTTTTATTTTTTTAGGATTAGTTTATACACAGTCGATTCTAAAGCTTCGGTATCATTGTCTTCGCAGAGTAAAAATTCGATTTGTTCTTTGGTGTTTTTATATAAAGTCAATCCTTCAAATTTTTGAGTTTCTGTAATGGTTTGGGTAAAATCGATGGTGAATTTTTTGGCGTCGAGGCAGCCGATAATGCTTCCGACAATCTCACCGTCTTTATAAGTAGAATTCGAATCTTCACCGGCAGCTAGAAAATAGATTTTATCTTTTACCAACACGGCATCTGTAAACGTTGCAGCTACATTTTTTAAGCTGGGCAATACAATCGGAATGTAGGTTATAGTTTGGTTGGCCATCAGTTTTTTATTCTTTAAAATAAAAATCCCGTTTTTGCCTTGTTTGCCGTTGCCACGTTGAAAGAAAATCCATTGTTGATCGTAATACACGACGCCTTCGATGTTGAGTTCTTCTTTAGGCATTTGTGCTGCTTTTCTGAATGCATCGTAGATTTCAGATAAATCGGTTTTGGTGGCGATCTCTTTTTTTGGATCGTAAGTGGCTAGTGTTTGTCTTTTGGGTTTTGAACCCGAGCCGAACAAGTAGATTTTTTTATCTTTTTGCAGTACCGATTCGAAATCTGATTTGTCTCTTTTTCGGAGGTTTTCTTGGCTGTTTTCGAATAGTTTGATTTTGGATACTTTACTTTCTTTGATATCGTAATGATAAAGAAACGTGCTGTTGTCGGAAATAATATAGAGGAAATTGTCGTTGTAGATGAGTCCAGAAGCGGAACCGATTCCGATGATTTTGAATAGAATATCGAGGGTGAATTTTTGCATAGTGTTGGTTTTGTGTCAATTACCTAGCCCGGATAGAAGGGAAAATCCTTGGCATTGGGAGATTGCCGCGCAAGCTCGCAATGACAAGATTGGAATGATAGCCGGAAATAGCTCCTAAAAATAATTATATTTACTCAAATAAACTTCAAAATATGAAATCTATTAATCCTGACGATTTTAAAGTTACCGATGCGATTCGACTTTCGAAAATCCCAACGCTTTTGAAGGTGGATGCTAGCGATGAAGATAAGGAAGAAAAATTAGACAAAGTTCAAGCGAAGTTAAGTGCTTTTCAAGACGTGATGTATGCGCACAATCGGTATAGCGTTTTGATTTGTTTGCAAGGCATGGACACGTCGGGGAAAGACAGTTTGATTCGCGAAGTGTTTAAGGAATTTAATCCGCGTGGCGTTGAGGTGCATAGTTTTAAAACACCGAATACGAACGAGCTCGAGCATGATTATTTGTGGCGGCATTACTTGGCGTTGCCTGAAAAAGGGAAGTTTGCGGTATTCAACCGAACGCATTATGAGAATGTTTTGGTGACGCGCGTGCATCCTGAATATGTATTGAATGAAAACCTGCCAGGCATTGAAAAAGTGGAAGATATCACGCCAGATTTTTGGGAAAAACGCATGAAGCAAATCAATCATTTTGAAAAGCATATCGCGCAAAATGGGACGATCGTTTTGAAGTTTTACTTGCATTTGAGTAAGGAGGAACAGCGTGAAAGGTTGTTGCACCGTTTGGATCATGCGGAAGACAATTGGAAATTTTCTGTGGGTGATTTGAAAGAAC
>NZ_JANOBI010000052.1:0-88171 GCF_031411595.1 Flavobacterium sp.
TTTGCCATCATTTTTGACTTTTGATTTGCAGTCAACTTCTACAAATAGCCATCAACTTTCCAGTTAATTTCCACTCCAATTTTCAGGTAACACTTTCCAAGCGAACTTTTGGATTCCGGTTGTCATGCGGTTGCCGACAACTCACATATACATCCACAAAAAGCATTCAAAAACACCTTTTCTAGAATGGATATGTATGTAATTATAGAGTGTTTATTTTGCTAATATACTAACTATTTATAAGTCGTCAAATGGGCTTCTGATTTGTTGCAAATTTTTTGTACTAACATGCGTATATATTTCGGTGGTTTTACTACTGTTATGGCCTAATAATTCTTGAATATAACGCAAATCTGTGCCACTTTCTAATAGATGTGTTGCATAACTATGACGAAGCCAATGCAGCGAAACAGGCTTTTGTATTCCGGCTTTTTCTAATGCGAATTTTAATACACTTTGCAGGCCTTTTTCTGAATAAGGTTCGCCTTTGTTATGCCCTTCGAACAACCAAACTTTGGGTTTGTAGCCTATATAATATTCACGTAACATGCTTAAGATTTTTGTAGATAATGGTGCTATTCGGTCCTTTCTTCCTTTCGCTTGATGAATAAAAATTAGGTTTCTTTTAGAATCAATGTCGGCGGGTTTTAGATTTAATAACTCACCACGACGAAGCCCACAACTGTATATCAGGCACAACATTACTCGATGTTTCAAATTTACGTGAGCATTTAAAATGAGTTTTACTTCTTCTTTACTCAATACATTCGGTAATAATTTGGCTCTTTTTGGCCGGTGAATACTGCTTATTTCAATTTGCTTGTTTTGTATTGTTGAGTAAAATAGCTTGATCGCATTAACGATTTGATTCTGATACGAAGGCGATAAATTCTTCTTCAAAATATAATCATTATTAAACTGGATAAGGTCATCATTCGTGATTTCCGTAACCATTTTGTCTTTAAAAAAATATAGAAATTGACCTAAACATTCGGTGTAGGTTTTAATGGTGTTTTGACTGTAGCGTTTCGATGACAACCAGTTTTTGAATTTCTGAACTTGCTCCAGATTATCTACCGTTGGAATCTTCAGCGGTGCAACATCAATTTGAAAACGATATCTGTTTTCTTCGGTATTCGGAACATGCCAAGCCATAAAGGACTGGCTCCATCGCGCATCTTCAATGGCTTTGATTCGCTCGATAAGTATTGGATTTTTTTCAAAAAAAACGGCAATGCGTTTCTCGGATTTGTGGATGATCAGTTTGGCTTTCCATTTCATGGCGTAATTAATTTTAAAGGCTTGTAATTAAAATTAAAGATATAAAAAATAATAAATCGATGATGCCTTTTCTTTTTATTGTAGAATGTTATTTTTGCATGACAACAACGCAACTATGTACAAACTCCTAATTCGTCCGATACTTTTTTGGTTTGATCCTGAAAAAGTGCATTATTTTACGTTCACTTGGATTCGTCGATTGTCTAAAATTCCGGGTTTTACTTCATTATTTCGATGGCTTTATCTAGTGGATGATAGTCGATTGGAACGTGAAGTATTTGGATTGAAATTCAAAAATCCGGTTGGACTCGCAGCAGGTTTCGATAAAGACGCCAAGCTCTATGAAGAACTTTCTAACTTTGGATTTGGGTTTATCGAAATCGGAACACTGACACCAAAACCTCAAGAAGGCAACCCTAAAAAGCGACTGTTCCGATTGAAAGAAGATCAGGCGATTATCAATCGTATGGGTTTTAATAATGGTGGCGTTGATGCGGCTGTTTTGCGACTGCAACAAAATAAAGGTGTTTTGATTGGCGGCAATATTGGCAAAAATAAATTGACACCAAATGAGGAAGCTACCTCTGATTATGAAATTTGCTTTGATGCTTTGTATGATGTTGTTGATTATTTTGTGGTTAATGTGAGTTCGCCGAATACGCCGAATTTACGTGAACTACAAGATAAAAAGCCATTGACGGAATTGCTACAAACGCTTCAAAATAAGAATGAAACCAAGCCAAAAGCTAAACCTATACTCTTGAAAATCGCTCCTGATTTGACCGATGAGCAACTTTTGGATATTATTTATATTGTAAAAACCACAAAAATTGCAGGCGTTATTGCTACTAATACTACCATTTCACGCGAAGGTTTACAATCTGAAAATAAAAACGAAACCGGTGGACTTTCAGGAAAACCACTAACCAAAAGAGCTACTGAAGTCATTCGATTTCTTTCCGAAAACAACAACAAAGCCTTTCCGATTATTGGAGTAGGTGGCATTCACTCGGCGCAAGACGCGCTCGAAAAACTCGAAGCGGGTGCGAGTTTGGTGCAATTGTATACAGGTTTCATCTACGAAGGCCCAAGTCTGATTAAAAAAATCAATAAGGCAATTCTAAAAAAAACTTCCTAAATTAGCGACTCAAAACCTTAGTACCTCAGAACCTTAGCACCTCAAATGACACCAATCAAAATTATCGAATGTCCACGCGACGCCATGCAAGGCATCAAACCTTTTATTCCTACTGAAAGAAAGGTTGCGTATATTCAATCGTTGTTGCGAGTTGGTTTTGATACGCTCGATTTCGGAAGCTTCGTTTCACCCAAAGCCATTCCGCAAATGCAAGATACGGCTGAAGTTTTGGCAGCACTCGATTTGTCACAAACTACTAGTAAATTGCTCGCTATTATTGCCAATACGCAAGGCGCGATTTCGGCTTCACAATACCAAGAGATTCAGTATTTGGGTTTTCCGTTTTCGATTTCTGAGAACTTTCAAATGCGGAATACGCATAAAACTATTGCTGAATCGTTGGTCACTTTGCAAGAAATTTTAAGCATTGCTGATCAAAGCAATAAGGAAGTTGTGGCTTATCTGTCGATGGGTTTTGGGAATCCTTATGGCGATCCGTGGAATGTGGAAATAGTGGGCGAGTGGACCGAGAAATTATCCCTTATGGGCGTCAAGATATTGTCGCTTTCGGATACGGTTGGTAGTTCTACGCCCGATGTTATTACGTATTTGTTTTCGAATCTGATTCCACAATATCCGCAAATCGAGTTTGGTGCGCATTTGCATACTACGCCTGACAAATGGTTCGAGAAAATCGATGCTGCTTATAAGGCTGGTTGTCGTCGTTATGATGGCGCTATTCAGGGTTTTGGAGGTTGTCCGATGGCTACTGATGACTTGACGGGTAATATGCCGACTGAGAAATTGCTGTCGTATTTCACTGCGCAAAAGGAAAATACGAACACTAGTCCGATGAGTTTCGAAAGCAGTTATAATGAAGCTTCGAAGTTGTTTGGCGAGTTTCATTAGAAGCTAATCCGGCTATCATTCCAATCTTGTCATTGCGAGCTTGCGTGGCAATCTCCCAATGCCAAGGATTTTCCCTTCAAATGCGTAGCATTCACCGAACACCTATAAAAAATAGAAACTCGGTGAGGTAATCCGGGCTAGGCTATCGTCTTTTAATCCACTTATAGATTTCAATCCACAATACGGCTACACTGCCGACTAAAATGCTCATGGCTAATTGTGCTGTCGTGATGGCATCGAAAGCAAAAAACATTGAAAAGGCTGGTATAAACAATAGCAACGATGTAATCAAAATGGTAACTCCAATAATCATTGGGACTAAATTGTTTTTGTATCGAATGGTAGTGAAAATCGAGTAATAAAACGATCTGTTTTCTAGCGTCAAAATGATATTGGAAACGATTAATGTTAGGAAAACCGTGGTTCTCGTTTGTGCTTCGGTGCAGTTTTCCGCAAGGCAATATTGATATACAAATAGTAGTCCCAACGTAATCACCAAACCTTGAATGATGCTAATCAGGATTTCTTTCCAATTGAAAAAAGTATTGCTTAGCGGTCTTGGTTTTTGCAGCATCAGATTGCTTTCCATAGGTTCGTTTTCATAGATAATAGAGCAAGTTGGCCCCATAATTACTTCCAAAAATATAATATGTACCGGAGTAAAAATGTTGGGATACATCCAACCCAAAGCCAGTGGAATAAAGACGATTAATATAATCGGAATGTGAATCGATATGATATATTGGATGGCTTTTTTCAAGTTGAGGTAAATCTTTCTTCCCATCGCAATCGCGTCCACCATCTTGGCAAAATCATCGTCAATCAAGATTAAATTTGCGGCATCTTTGGCTATCTCAGTACCTTTTTTACCCATGGCTATTCCGATGTGTGCTGACTTTAAAGCCGGTCCGTCATTTACGCCATCACCAGTCATTGCTACTATTTGGTTGTTGTCTTTTAATGCTTTGATGATTTTGAGTTTGGCTTCGGGAAACATTCTGGTGAAGATGCTGGTTTCCATGACTTTTGTTTTTAAAACTTTGTCGCTCATGGCCATCAATGCATCGCCATTTAAAACATCGGTTGTGTTTTTAAAATCAATTTGGTTCGCAATGGTTGTTGTGGTTGCGGCATTATCTCCGGTGACAATTTTCACGTCGATGCCGGCTTTGTAAAATGTTTCAAAAACCGATTTGATATTGGCTTTCGGCGGATCATAAAAAGCCACCAATCCTTTAAAATGAAAGGCGAATTCTTGTTGTGTTTTGGGGTAATTTTTGCCTGAAAATTCCGCTACACCAACGCCCAATACGCGATAACCTTCATGGGTCATAGTATCTATAGCGGCAAGAATTTGTTGGGTTTCTTTTTTGGAAAGCTTCGAACAGGCGATTAATGCTTCTGGTGCCCCTTTGGCGGCGATGATTCGATTGCCTTTAGCATTCTCAAAAACATGCGTCATCATTGGTGGTTTGCCACTCAATGGGTATTCGTGTATTAATTTATAATGAGGACGTTCATCTTTAATTTTCATTTTGGAGTAGGCTTCGTGCAATGCGACTTCCATGGCGTCGAAAGGAATGGGTTCGCTCGACCACATCGACAAACTCAACAGTTCTTGGTCGGTTTGATTAAGTTTTTCTTTAGGATTTTGAATCGCATTATCGGCCAACGTATACCATTGGGCCAACGCCATTTTATTCTCGGTGATTGTTCCCGTTTTATCGGTGCAAATTACGGTAGCACTTCCTAAAGTTTCTACGGTTTTGGTTTGTTTGACAATAATGCCCATCTTCATCAAACGCCAAGCACCTAAAGCCATAAACGAGGTGAAAGCCACCGGAATTTCTTCGGGAATGACACTCATGGCAATCGTAAGCGCTTTGAGCAAGCTCTCTAAAAGTTGCTGTGAATGATAGTAATTAATGCCCCATACAATGGCAAAAATAATCAGTCCAATGATCGACATTTTTTTGACGAAGTTGCCAATCTGAATTTGTAGTGGTGTTTTTTCTTCTTCAATGGAAGCGATGTTGCTGCCAATTTTTCCGAGTTGGGTTTGGTTGCCAATTGCGGTTACTTGGCAAATGGCTAAACCGCTGGCAGTAATAGTTCCTTGAAAAACTTGGTTGTTTTCGGAATCGGAATTTTTAAAAACAGCAAGCGATTCTCCGGTGAGTATCGATTCATTCACCGAAAAATCATTGGATTGTAGAATCATGCCATCTGCTGGAATAAAGGTACCTTCTTCGACTTGCATGCAGTCGCCTATGACAATTTCATCGCTTAATATTTCGGTGAGATCTCCGTTGCGAATCACTTTGCTTTTTGGCTGTGATAATTTTCGCAAGTTTTCGATGGCATTTTGACTCCGAGATTCTTGATACAACGAAATGGTGGAAACCAAAAGAATTGCGGCAGCCATAAAAATCCCGTCACCATAATCGCCCGTGATAAAATAAATGGTGGTCGCTGCAACCAGCAATAGAAACATGGGTTCTTTAACCATTTCTATGAGCGAATGTAACAAGTGGTTTTTTTCTTGATGTTCTAAAGAATTGCTACCGTTTTTGATTCTGGATTGTAGTACTTCGCTTTCTGAAAGCCCTGATATAGTTTGGTTTTGTGCTGTCATAATCACGATTTAGGTGCAGTTAAGATTGAGGGAAGTTTTTTCTTTTTCAATCGTTTACTTGCTGCAATTTAATTATTTTTATGATAATATTATTACACTATTCCGCTTAAAATTGTCTATATTTGCTCGCAATTTAACTACAACTACAAATTGCAATGAAGGCACACAACTCCAAAATTGTCGGTGAAGGATTAACCTACGACGATGTACTTCTCGTTCCCAATTATTCTAATGTATTACCGCGCGAAGTCAGTATTCAATCGAAATTTTCACGGAATATTACACTTAATGTACCAATCGTTTCTGCTGCTATGGATACGGTGACTGAAAGTTCCATGGCGATTGCTATGGCGCAAGAAGGTGGTATTGGAGTGTTGCATAAGAATATGACTATTGAACAACAAGCTGCGAAGGTGCGCAAAGTAAAACG
The DNA here is from genome assembly GCF_031411595.1 of Flavobacterium sp. Taxonomy (GTDB): domain Bacteria; phylum Bacteroidota; class Bacteroidia; order Flavobacteriales; family Flavobacteriaceae; genus Flavobacterium. Next base: position 6,394 of record NZ_JANOBI010000052.1, read on the forward strand.
TGCTGAATCTGGGATGATTATCGATCCGGTGACTTTACCTTTGACGGCTAATGTTGCAGATGCCAAAAATGCGATGAAAGAATTCGGCATTGGTGGGATTCCAATTGTTGATGATCAGAAAATTTTAAAGGGAATTGTCACCAATCGAGATTTGCGTTTCGAGAAAGACAATGCACGTCCGATTGTTGAGGTAATGACAAGTGAAAATTTAATTACTGTTGCAGAAGGCACTTCACTCGAACAAGCTGAAGTTGTTTTACAAGGTTATAAAATCGAGAAGCTTCCTGTGGTCAATGCCGATTATAAATTGGTTGGATTGATTACGTTTAGAGATATTACCAAACTCACCCAAAAACCTATTGCCAATAAAGATGTATTTGGGCGTTTGCGTGTAGCTGCAGCAATTGGTGTTACTGGTGATGCCGTTGAAAGAGCGCAAGCATTGGTCAATGCTGGTGTTGATGCGATTATCATTGATACGGCACACGGACATACAGAAGGTGTAGTTCGTGTTTTGAAAGAAGTCAAAGCAAAATTCCCAAAACTTGATGTTATTGTTGGCAATATTGCTACGGCAGAAGCTGCAAAATTCCTTGTTGATCATGGTGCTGATGGTGTGAAAGTCGGTATTGGTCCAGGTTCTATTTGTACTACTCGTGTAGTAGCCGGTGTTGGATTTCCACAATTTTCTGCGGTGCTTGAAGTCGCTGCTGCGATTAAAGGCAGTGGTGTTCCTGTAATTGCTGATGGTGGGATTCGTTATACGGGCGATATTCCAAAAGCGATTGCTGCCGGTGCCGATTCTGTGATGCTGGGTTCGTTGTTGGCGGGAACGAAAGAATCACCTGGAGAAACCATTATTTTTGAGGGGCGAAAATTTAAATCTTATCGCGGAATGGGTTCCGTTGAAGCTATGCAGGAAGGTTCAAAAGACCGTTATTTTCAGGATGTGGAAGACGATGTGAAGAAATTAGTTCCTGAAGGAATTGTAGGTCGTGTTCCATACAAAGGCGAATTGAATGAAAGCATGCAACAATTCATTGGTGGACTGCGTGCCGGAATGGGTTATTGCGGTTCTAAGGATATTCCGACTTTACAAGATACTGGAAGGTTTGTAAGAATAACTGCAAGTGGCATTAATGAAAGTCATCCGCATAATGTGACGATTACTAAAGAAGCCCCGAATTATTCTAGATAAAGAGTACCTGAGTTTCTGAGTTCGTCTTGGTTTATGAAAAGCCTAGCCCTGATAGGAGCATTTATCCTTTTGTGCCGGCGTTCGGCGCAAAAGATATGGCGGATAGCAGGTTCCCGGCTTCTAAAGAAAATCCTTCAACTCATTCTTCAAATAACTCATAGCGGCACTGCTTGGTGTCGCTTTTTCCATTAAATCGCTTAAGATGGTTTCACGCAGTTTGTCGGCGCTGTCTACGCGTTCGCTCATGTTGGCTTTGCGGATCATTTGGATTGTGGCATTTTTTGCCGTTACGATTATTGTCCAACATTCGTCGGTCATGTAGATTTGTTGGGTTAAGTTGTGATCGAATTCTTGTTCGATTTGTGCGATGACCAAGTTTTCATAGTCGTTTTTATCTTGAGAAAGCGGTTTGATGCGAATCAATAATTTCGTTGGATTGATGCGTTCGAGAAACAAAGCCATGCGTTCGAATGCTTGAAGTCGCAATGGCAAAGCATCTTTTTGATTTTCCTTTTGCAACAACCAGCGTCGGGTATTTTGTTGGTCATTGAAATAAGCTGTGAATAAATAATAAGCTACGCCACCGGTAATTAATGACGGTATCGTGTAAAATAACAATTCTAGGATTTTATCAGCGTTCATGGGAAATATTTTGTTTTAGTGTTGGCAAAAGTAAAACATTACTTTCATTTTTTTTATCCATTAAAAATAATTAAAGGATAAAAGATTCCTAATAAAATTTTAGATATTTTTACAGAAACTAAACCATTATGAAAAAAACACTACTCATTCTTTTTGTTGCTATTTTCAATTGTATTGCTTTTAATGCAATAGCGCAAACTACAACACTCACGGTTTTCGATCAAATTCGTTTTTATGACGGCTACGCGGCTGTTGTAAATCAACCCGTTCCTGATGGCATTATCCGCCATCGAAATGATTTGTATGCCAAAAAACTTTCCCCAGAAGAACTGTTGGCTTTTGGTAGCACGATGACGCTTAATGTTACGATAAAAGCGGATTGTGATAATTACGATCGTATTGGGAATGTCAATTTGGCTTTTGTACCTAAAGATGCTACAACGTATGATACCAATGCGGTACCTAAATTTGAATTGGCCCGATTTATTACGCCTTTCATGAATAAAAATATTGCGCCTTTTGAAGTTCCTTATACTTTTAATATCGACAATATGGCGAAAATCTTTAAAGATCCTGCATTGATAGCCGCTTATGATTTCTGGATAGAGTTTGAAGTTTTTGGAGTTCCTTATGCAGCACAAACCCAAGTGGCCGGATGTGCGGGAATCAATAGTGTGTTTTTTGGCACTTTGGCATTGGTGTCTGATTCGAATCCTTTTACTTCAAGCGATAATTTTATTTTGCCTTTAAATTTTAAAAACTATTTGAATAATTACCAAGTGGGTGCTTCCGATGCTGTTGGAACGACGGTGAGAACCATCAGTATGAATTTGCCGACGGATATTGCCGATGCCAGTTTTTATTTGATTACTTCAAATCATGGCGCTAATTCCGGTGGCGAAGAATATGTTAGAAGAAGACATTATATCTATTTTGACAATTTTACCACTAATATTTTAAATTACAGACCGGGTGAATTAACATGTGAACCGTACCGAGTATACAATACACAAGGCAATGGAATTTATGGAGCAACACCAAGAACCGATGCCCAATGGCAATCGTTTAGTAACTGGTGTCCAGGCTATAATATACCCATCCGAAAATTGGTTATGGGAACTATAATTGCCGGAACTCATAATTTTAGAATCAGTGTTCCTACTGCTGTTTTTACTGGAGGAGAAGGGTATTTTCCAATTTCTTTGTACTTGCAAGGAACCAATACTGCATTGGGTTTGGATCATCCAACGATGGTTGAATATGCTGTTTTCCCAAATCCGACTTCAGATTTTATTACGATTGATTCGGGAGAAAGTATTAAAAACAGCGTTATCGTCAATTCGATAGGGCAAAAAGTGTATGAAGGAAATCTGAAGCGTATCGATATTTCTAGTTTTTCGAAAGGGTTGTATTTGCTTCAAATTGAATTCGAAAACAACATGAAAGTAACAGAGAAAGTCATTAAAAATTAAGTTGGGTTCTGTCGAAAATTTCTTAATTAATTTAAATCAAAACACTGCCTAATGAAAAATGTATACGCCATCATAACATTGCTTTTTTGTTTTACTACTGTGGCTCAAAATATTGCGATTCGCGGTATCATAAAAGATGCCATCACCAAAGAACCCATTATTGCTGCTTCGGTTGGCGTTCAGCATTCTGGACTTGGAACCATTTCCAATGAAGAAGGGGACTTTCAAATGACTGTTCCCCAAACGGCAACGATTGGAATAACGTATTTGGGTTATAAAACGATGGTGATTCCCGTAACGGAATTTAAAGAAGAAACCAAAACGATTCTATTAGAACAAAGCGAAGAAACTATAGAGGAAGTGATTGTGACGAAAGTTCCCTTGGAACAAGTGATGCAGGATGTTATTGATGCATCTAAAGCCCGTTTCAATAAGCCAATTGTGTTGCATACTTATTACAGGGAATTTGTAAAAGTCGATAATAAATACAAAAAATTCTCCGATGCATTGTTGGATTATCACGCTAGCGGCGGCTCGAAAAAGACAAAAACTGATTTGATTGTGAAGCAAAACCGTTCTTTTTCTTTGACCACAACCGATGAGGAAGAAGACGAACAGTTAAGCCCTACGCTCAATGTACAACGAGGGATTTTCAATAGTTATAGTTTTGAGTTTTTAGAACGCAATATTTTAAAAGAAAAGAACCTTGAAAACTATGAACTCTCTTTAAAATCTAGAAAGAATGCTGAAGGTCATCAATTGTATGCCATCATCATAGAGCCCAAAAAAGACATTGAAAAACCATTGTTTGAAGGTACTGTAATCTATGACCCTGAAACCAAATTGATTTACGAATTCGATTTGCATTACGCAGCATCACACAAATCCTTTGCGAGAACAATCAGTTTTTTGGGTATGCATGCGTCAATGTTGGACATGAAGGTCAAAGCAGTATATAAAATGACCAATAATTATGTATTGTCGCATAACAACAGATTCGTTAAATATAAAACGTGGACAAAAAAATATAATGAACTTGTAGAATCCAGAAGTGATTTGATTGTAACCGATTTCGAAAAAGACGACCTGACTTACAATAAAAAAGAGGTTTATAAAAAGAAATATCTTTATGATAAGCCAACCAGTTGCAATGGTAAATTTTGGCAAAAAAACAACGCCATTGTATTAACCGATGAAGAAGAAAGAGTAATTTCTTCCCTTGAAAAAGCAGTTTACGGTGTACCAAAATCAGAATAATTTCACAAAATTAATCTATGCAACCCGAGTTAGATTTATTTTCACAAATGTTGAAAACTCACTTTCGTTCCTCACTACTAAATGTGTATTTTTGCATGCTGTCTAAGTTAACTCAGTAACTCAGCAACTCAGTAACTCAGTAACTCAAGAATGCAACAATATATCAATCAACTTAACGAAGCCCAACAAGAGCCTGTTCTCCAGAAAGACGGGCCGATGATTATTATTGCTGGCGCTGGCTCTGGAAAGACGCGTGTACTCACCGTTAGAATTGCTTATCTGATGAGCTTGGGTGTTGATGCGTTCAGTATTTTGGCATTGACCTTTACGAACAAAGCGGCACGTGAAATGAAAAGTCGTATCGCACAAATTGTCGGAACGAATGAAGCCAAGAATTTATGGATGGGAACCTTTCACTCGGTATTCGCCCGTATCCTGCGCGCGGAAGCCGATAAACTGGGTTATCCATCGAACTTTACGATTTACGATACCCAAGATAGCGTGCGATTGATTTCAGCGATTATCAAAGAAATGCAGTTGGATAAAGATATTTATAAACCGAAGCAAGTTTTAGGTCGGATTTCCTCTTATAAAAACAGTTTGATTACGGTGAAAGCCTATTTCAATAATCCCGAATTGCAAGAATCGGATGCGATGTCGAAGAAACCGCGTTTGGGTGAGATTTATCAAAATTATGTCGATCGCTGTTTTAAAGCCGGTGCGATGGATTTTGATGATTTATTATTGAAAACCAACGAATTACTGAATCGTTTTCCCGATGTGTTGGCGAAATACCAAGATCGGTTTCGGTATATTTTGGTCGATGAGTACCAAGATACCAACCATTCGCAGTATTTGATTGTTCGTGCTTTATCGGATCGGTTTCAAAATATTTGTGTCGTTGGTGATGATGCGCAAAGTATTTATGCATTTCGTGGCGCCAACATCAATAACATTTTGAATTTTCAAAAGGATTATGACAATGTAAAAACCTATCGCCTTGAACAGAATTATCGCTCGACGAAAAATATCGTTGAAGCGGCCAATTCGATTATTGAAAAAAACAAAACCCGATTGGATAAAGTCGTTTGGACCGCCAATGATTTGGGAAATAAAATCAAAGTGCATCGAAGCATTACCGATAGTGAGGAAGGGCGTTATGTTGCGAGCACGATATGGGAGCAGAAGATGCTCAACCAAATGATGAATGGTCAGTTTGCGATTTTGTATCGAACCAATGCACAATCACGTGCTATGGAAGATGCGCTTAGAAAACGTGATATTCCGTATAGAATTTATGGAGGATTGTCGTTCTATCAAAGAAAAGAAATCAAAGATGTGTTGTGTTATTTGCGTTTGGTGATTAATCCTAAAGATGAAGAAGCATTGATTCGTGTGATTAATTATCCCGCGCGAGGCATTGGCGATACGACGGTGGAGAAGCTTACCATTGCCGCGAATCATTACAAACGTTCGGTTTTTGAAGTAATGCAAAACATCGATAAAATTGATTTGAAATTAAACTCCGGAACCAAAGCCAAGTTGCAGGATTTTGTGACGATGATTCAGAGTTTCCAAGTCATTAATCAAAATCAAGATGCGTTTTACCTTGCCGATCATGTGACGAAAAAAACCGGATTGGTGCAGGAATTAAAGAAAGATGCTACGCCTGAAGGTATTGCTCGCATTGAAAACATTGAAGAATTGCTCAATGGTATAAAAGACTTCACGGAAGGCCAAAAAGAAGTTGATGGTGCTCGTGGTGCTTTGTCTGAATTCCTCGAAGATGTGGCCTTGGCTACCGATTTAGATAAAGATACCGGCGATGATGATAGGGTAGCGTTGATGACGATTCACTTGGCGAAAGGATTAGAATTTCCATATGTGTTTGTAGTCGGTATGGAAGAAGATTTGTTTCCAAGTGCTATGAGTATTAGTACTAGAAATGAACTCGAAGAAGAGCGTCGTTTGTTTTATGTAGCTTTAACCAGAGCGGAAAAACAAGCTTATTTGACTTATGCGCAATCGCGTTACCGTTGGGGGAAATTAACCGACAGTGAACCGTCGCGTTTTATTGATGAAATCGACTCACAGTATCTCGAATATTTGTCTGTAGAAGAAAGTAATTATCGTTACAAACCGATGATTGATACCGATATTTTTGGCGACATCGACAAATCGAAATTGCGTTTGGCTAAACCTGTAAGTAGTTCGCCTCCAAAAAAATACGGTGAAGAACCTACAGCGATCATTCGAAAATTAAAACCGGTTTCCGGTAATGCGCCTTCCAATGCACCGAATTTATTTGATTCAAAATTAACAGTTGGAAATGTGGTCATGCACGAGCGTTTTGGCAAAGGTGAAGTCATCAATCTCGAAGGCGTAGGCGCAGACAAAAAAGCGGAAATCCGTTTTGAAGTTGGCGGTATTAAAAAACTATTGTTGCGTTTCGCAAAACTCGACGTTATAGGATAATCTAACACACGAGCGTCAGCGAACTGGCGAAGCAATCTAAATATCTAACAATCCAACAATCGAAATGTCGCAATTCATCAAAATATACGAAGACAAACCCAACGAGTCCGCCATCAAAAAGGTGGTTGATGTTTTAAAAAATGGTGGCTTAGTCATTTATCCAACGGATACCGTTTATGGTTTGGGTTGCGATATCACCAATTCTAAAGCTTTGGAGCGCATTGCTAAAATCAAAGGCATCAAACTCGAGAAAGCCAATTTCTCATTTATATGTCACGATTTGAGCAACTTGTCAGATTATGTGAAACAGATTGATACATCTACATTCAAATTACTCAAACGCACGTTGCCCGGGCCTTATACTTTTATTTTACCCGGAAATAACAACCTTCCAAAAGAATTCAAAAAGAAAACAACGGTCGGAATTCGGGTTCCAGATAACAACATCGCATTAGAAATCGTAAAGATGTTAGGCAATCCAATTGTATCAACTTCAATTCATGATGAAGATGAGGTTTTAGAATATTCGACCGATCCCGAATTGATTTTCGAGAAATGGCAAAACCTTGTGGATGTAGTAATCGATGGTGGTTACGGTGATAATATGGGTTCGACTATTATTGATTTGTCGGGATATGAACCGGTGGTTGTTCGCGAAGGAAAAGGCGATGTGGATATTTTTTAAATTACTAGGCAAAAAAAAACGCCTTGATTAACAAGACGTTTTTTATAAACTAAATCACTGAACACTTCAGTACTGAACACTGATTACTACTTCGTCGGTTTCTTCATTTCTTTTTCAATCATATCATAAAACTCATCGATTTTTGGTAGAATCACCACACGAGTTCTTCTGTTTTTGGATCTGTTGTCTGCAGAGTTATTTTCAACCAATGGAATAAATTCGCCTCTTCCCGCAGCAATCAATTGCGCTGGATTGACTTTTAATTCTTTGGTTAAAACTCTTACGATGGCTGTCGAACGTTTTACGCTCAAATCCCAGTTGTCGATTAAGATTGCATTTCCTGTGAATGGAACGTTGTCAGTATGACCTTCCACCATACATTCAAAAGTGGGTTTGTCATTGATGACTTTCGCTACTTTCGCTAGTACTTCTTTGGCTCTGTCGCTGACCATATAGCTTCCGCTTTTGAAAAGCAATTTATCAGCAATCGAAATGAAAACTACCCCTTTTTCTACATTCACTTCAATGTCCGGATCTGAAATGCCTACGGAACTTTTAAGACTCGTAACCAAGGCTAAAGTTACGCTGTCTTTTTTGGTCAAGGCATCTTGCATTCTGGTGATTTTCAAATCTTTTTCTTTGATGGTTTCCAACGCTTTTTCGATGTTCGTTGCACCTTGCGTAGTGAGGGTTGTCATATTGCCCATGTTGTTTATCAAATCGGAATTGTTCTTCTTAAGGAAATCCACTTGGCTTGACATGGCTGCTTTTTCAGTAAGACAAAGGTTGAGTTTTACGGTTGTTGAGTTCAACAAATCTTGGCAATCTTTGTTTTGTTTCTCTAATTCGGCAATTTTCTTTTTGGTTCCACACGAAGTAGTGGATATTAATGCCAATAACGATAAGGCGAAAAGGATTTTTTTCATGGTCTAAAATTTTGAGTTTGTATTAAAGATGTTTGTTGTTGTACAAAAAGTTTATTTTTCAAATTTAAATCATTAAATATTGAATGTTAAAGAAAACGACTTAAACTAATGTTAAAAAATTTTTGCAAATATAGTGTTGTTCTTAATAAAGTAACGGTAGATAATGCTTTTTGTTATGTAATAATTGGGAAATTGTTTGTCATTTCTCTTTTTATAATTTTTAGAAAACATACCGTAAAATGAAAAATGGGCTTTTATGATGGCGAGAGTATGAAGTGGTTTTCCCTTGAATAAAAATTGAATGCCGGCCAATCCGTCTAAAAGGAAACGTGTGAAAAGTATTTGAAATAAACTTGACTTCGGTAGGTTTTTGACGAGCATTAATAACGAGTTCCTGAAATTTAGAAATGTTTTTCTTGGATTTCCTTGTTGCAATGTAGCACCGCCAACGTGGTATACGACTGATTTTGAAGTGTATTGTGTTTGATGTCCGGTATTGAAAGCGCGCCAACACAAATCGATTTCTTCTTGATGTGCAAAGAAATCCGAATCGAAACCTTTTAGTGCATCAAACACCGATTTTCGGATAAAGAAACACGCGCCTGAAGCCCAGAAAATTGCTGTTTCATCATCGTATTGGTGCGTGTCTTTTTCGACAGTTTCGAATATACGCCCACGACAAAACGGATAGCCATATTGGTCGATGAATCCACCGGCAGCGCCAGCATATTCGAAATAATCTTTGTTTTTGTAATCGAGAATTTTGGGTTGAATGATCGCGGTTTGTGGTTCGTTTTGAAATTTTTCAGTAATCGATTGCAGCCAATTTTCGGTTACTTCAATATCGGAATTGACCAATGCGTAAATATCAGCATCGACATTTTTCAATGCTTCGTTATAACCGCCGGCAAAACCCAGGTTGCTTTGATTTTGGATGATTTGTATGGTAGGAAATTTCGATTTTACAAAAGCAACAGAATAATCCGTCGACGCGTTATCAGCAACATAAATGCTGGCTTCGGACGAATATTGAACGACTGATGGCAGGAATTTTTCCAGCAATTTTCGACCGTTCCAGTTTAGGATGACTACTGCGATTTTCATTTTAGACTTTAAGATTTTTAGACTTTAAGACATTAAGATTTTAAGATTTTGGATAATCTTGCAGTCTTACAATCCTATAATCCTTTCCGGCAATTCTTTTAAAAAGACATATTGTTCTTTTTCAAAATCCATTTGGCAAAAGTAATGATTCTGTCCGTTGGTTACCATCAAATATTGCGCTTTCATCGTGAGGTTGTATCGCGCGATTTGGTCGAAGGTGGTTTGGGTGATTTTGACTTCAGGCGCTTTGCATTCTACCAAGAGGAAAATCGAACCGTCGGCATTGAAAACCACGACATCGTAGCGTTTGGTTAAGCCGTTAATTTTCAATACTTTTTCTACGTTGATGTAGGATTTCGGGTAGTTTTTTTCGGTTAACAAATACTGCACTACGTGTTGGCGCACCCATTCTTCAGGTGTAAGAATCACAAATTTTTTCCGGATTTCGTCGAAAATAGCGACTTTATTTTCACTATTTTTGAAACGAAAGTTATAGGTTGGAAAATGGAGTTTTTGCATGTGGTAAAAGTAAATAAGATTTTTGGATTTTGAGACTGTGAGACTTTAAGACAGCACAATCTTAAAATCTTACAGTCTTATAATCTTAGTAGCAGATTGCCCTAGCCCCGATAGAAGGGAAAATCCTTTTGTGCCGGCGTTCGGCGCAAAAGATTGGAATGATAGCGGGAAATAGCTCCTAAATAATAATAAAATCAATGGATGAAGTTGTAAAAATTGTAAACGATATTAAAAACGGTAACATCAAACCGATTTATTTTTTGATGGGTGAGGAGCCTTATTATATTGATAAATTGTCTGATTTTATTGAGGAAAATGTGCTCAGTGAAGAAGAGAAAGGCTTCAACCAAACCGTGCTTTATGGGCGCGATGTTTCGGTGGAAGATATTATATCTACCTGCAAGCGTTATCCAATGATGGCCGAACGACAAGTGGTGATTGTAAAGGAAGCGCAGGACTTGACCAAAACCATCGACAAGTTAGAAAGTTATGCTGAAAACCCCATGCCATCGACGGTTTTGGTAGTTTGTTATAAATATAAAACTTTAGATAAACGCAAAAAAGTTACTAAACTTTTAGACAAACATGGACTCGTTTATGAGAGTAAAAAACTCTACGAAAACCAAATTGGCGATTGGATTAAGCGGGTTTTGCAAGGAAAAAATTATGCTATTGAGCCTAAAGCTGCGGCGATGTTGTTGGAATTTTTGGGAACGGATTTGAGTAAAATTAATAATGAACTTGAGAAACTGCAAATCATCATTCCCAAAGGCAGCACCATTACCGCCAAGCATATTGAAGACAATATCGGGTTTAGTAAGGATTATAATGTGTTTGAATTGCGCAAAGCGATTGGCGATCGGAACCAATTGAAGGCGTATCAAATTGCACAGTATTTTGCCGATAACCCGAAAGACAATCCGATGGTAGTGACGACTAGTTTGGTGTTTAGCTTTTTTGTGAATCTGTTGCAGTATCATGGTTTGAAAGACAGAAATCCTAAAAATGTGGCTTCGGTGCTTAAAGTGAACCCTTATTTTTTGAAGGATTATGATATTGCCCTGAAAAATTATCCGATGAAAAAAGTGAGTGCTGTTGTAGCCAAACTGCGTGATATTGATGTGAAGAGTAAAGGTGTTGGTGCTAATGCGTTACCCAATCATGATTTGCTCAAGGAAATGTTGGTGAGTGTTTTTAATTGATTATAAAAACCGTAAAAATTTCGAGTAATATTCCCGATATTTGTGCCTCTAAAATTAAAATGAAATTAGCATGATGAATAAAAATACCGTTCTGGGCTGGGCAACATTAATCATGATTGTCATGGGATTAATCCTGATTGCCTTAGGTGCTTTCCGGTATGATGATGTAGCTGGCTGGGGTTTCGTAGCTGTCGGTGTAGGTTTCTTCGCCAATGCCTGGGTTTTCAATGCACTCAAAGGCAGGGTGTGATTTATAAAACCATCTTAACAAAACATTAAAGCGTTATGAATTTTTGATGGTATGGGTTAATTTTATGGACATGATAATTTTTAAAATCAACCGAAGATGTCAAAGCCAATCCAATTTCCAGAACAGCGTCAAAAAGCGCCGGGTCGCGAATCCAAAATGCATCCCCAACCTGAAATCATAAGGAAATCCTATAAGGGAAGCGCGAAATTAAGAAACAAAATCGCCTTAATTACCGGAGCGGATAGTGGTATCGTCCGAAGTGTCGCATTGCATTTTTCTAGCTTGTGACGACAGCAGTTATATGACAGGGCAGGTGATTCACATCAATGGCGGCGTGATTGTCGGCGGCTAATGCAACCGGGAAAAAATAGGATTACCTTTTTAAAGCAAAATGGCCTTTATATATTTTGCCATCATTTCGGGTAACGTAGAACCAATAGTCATCAGAGGGCAGTAATTTTCCATTAAAGGTTCCGTCCCAAAACCCGATATTGCCCAATACTTTTAATAATTTTCCGTAGCGGTCGAATATTTTTGCTTCAAAGTTGGGTTCAAATTCCGCAAATTCCACATGCCAATTGTCATTATAACCATCGCCGTTTGGAGTGAAAAATTTAGCATAATTAAGCAGATGGACTTCTTTTGTATCCAATCCACAACCATTTTTATCTTTTACGGTAACGATATACTCGCCGTTTAATAATCCTGAAAAAACATTACTGTCCTGAAACGTGGTACCATCAATAGAATATTCATAATTGCCTAAACTGGTGGCGCTTAAATTTACAATGATGCTATTTTGATTATCTGTCCAATCAATAGTGTCTATCGAAGTTATGGTTGGAGCATTAGACAAGGCAACCGTGAAATTATGCGTAGTGGCGCAAACGACCGGACCATGATTCTGAGAAACGGTTATCCAGTAATTCCCTGGTTGCGTGACTATAATTGAGGAAGAAGTTGCACCGGTAGACCAGGCATAACTGTCGAAACCGGTATCTGCGGTCACTATTATTCTTCTTGTGTCTTCACAAATTGCCAGCTCATCCAATATCGTAATTACAGGTTTGCTCACTAAGGTGAGTTGTAGCGTTACAACCTGATGGCATCCACTGCTGGCGTCTATTCTAACGTATATAGAATTCAAACCAATATTCAAAGAACGGTCGACGCCAATCTGTTCCGATGCGATTTGATTCTCGGCACCATTCGCTGAGCTATAATAAGTAAAAATGTTGCCCGTTGTTGGCATAATCATAAAACTATCAAAATCAGATAAAACAACATCTTCATTGCCGTCATTGTCCTCATCACAAACATTTGTGGCATAATTTGAAGCATTCAAAGTATAAATTAAACTAATGGCAACAGCAAGCCGGCCAATGCTTTCGCAACCATCGACAGTTTGCATGGCATAATAGGTTGTATTATTTGTCAATAGCGTAGAAGCGGGAAGTGGCAGAGTGCTGCTCAAGGAATTAAACCATTGAATCGCGGTTCCGTTTACAATGACATCATTCAAAGTATTATTCTGTGTAGCGCAAAAAGACTGATCAGTACCTGTTGGTGTTGCGGTATTTTGAATTTTTATAACCACGGGAACCCTCAAACTTTCACAGCCAATAAGCGTTTGGGAGGCATAATATGTAATACTATCCTGTAAAACGGTGCTTCCGGCTAACAAATTTCCTGCTGTGGCTGCATCATACCATTTAATATTCGAACCTGTTATAACAATATCATTTAATGTGGCATTTTGCTGAATGCAGAATTTTTGTGGACTTGCCATCGTTGGAGAAAGCGACCTTGGTAGCGTGTTGAACTGAATCGTTGTCTCAATGTAACAATCAGGATTATTCGTAAAGAAAACCCGGGCAGTTATCAAATCTCCACCAACGGTCGTATTGGTGTATGGGTTTGGAAGCGGGCTCGGTAAAATGATTCCATTGGAATTTCGATATTCAACGGTTGTATTTTGCTGGATTCCGATCAATTGTGATTGGATGGTTGAAGTATTAAATGCGGAAGAGATTCCTGAACCCGAAATTGTTTCGCATTCGCTTAACGGACTTATCGCAGTAATAGTCGGTTTATTATCGATTACAACATCCGTAAATAAAGTTTGCGTATTGGCTCCGCAAGTAACGGTGGCTGTTACATGGTAATTTCCGGGTGTCGAAAACTGATGCTGGGGATTATTAATGGCGGCGGAGTTGCTTCCCGAAGCCGGATCTGCAAAATCCCAATTGATAGTATCAAAACTTCCGCTTAAATTGAAATTTGTTGCTTCAGTCAGGCATGTGGTATTGACATCAATAGCGTCAGTGGTATTTTGACCATTTAGATCGTACCTGTAAAACATTGCATCTGAATCGCCATTCCCGCTGTTGTTATTTATCGCTGTACCATTGATTGTTAATGGTTTGCTTTCAAAAGTTGAAGACAAATAAAGGCTGTCATTGATGAAAAACATCGGAGCGGCCATATCCTGAGAAGGTCCATATGCATCGTTTGGGTTACTGGATGATTTCAATACAAAGCTTGTAGCAAAACTCGCTAAATCAACCTTGAATAAAACCAGGTCATAATTACGACCATTAATACCCGGCGAGCTTGCAATGGTTGAACTCGTAAATTGCAGGTAATTCCTGAAATTTGTCAGGATATAAAGATCGTTGTTTTTCTCTGCCATGTAAGCGCTTGCTATGGGATTGACATAATTGCCCCAGTTCAATGAGGTATTATTGATTTTTTTAAATCTTTCGAGTGCCCCATTCTGTACGTTGAATTCGGTTAAGATACTCCTTTGTTCGCCACTAGTGTTGCCCGGTATCAAATTGCCGAGTATGGTAACATCATCCCTTAAGTGGCCCCACAGATACAATTTATTGTTTATCGGATTAAAATGCAGATACCTCGGCTCATAAATCGACTGAGCCGGACCGTTCGCATCATTGGAAATCTGGACCGACCAATCCAATTGAAGATTACTGTTAATCTTATACAGATCTGAATGCGCGTTCGAACCTCTTTTATAACTCGACAGGTATATATTGCCGTTAGTGTCAATTTCAGAAGTAGCATATGTGTTGTGACCATCTCCGAATTCTTTGGCGTCTAATAAATCTCCCGCAAGATTTAGTTTTGCAACAAATGCTTTTTCATCCCCATTGTAAGTAAAACTCAAAGTAATTTGATTGCATATGGTAATACTCTGTACAAAGGTGCCTGTTACATACAAATTGCCATTATTAAAATAAACATCCCGCATGCCGTAATTAATGCCCAAGCCCAGCGACCTGCTCCAGATGAAATTGCCATTGGTGTCAAACTTTAAAAGCGTTAGGCCGGGAAAGAATAGTAATCCACTGATAGTTACTGGAATTGAACCAGAATATGTTGTCAGGACATATATGTTTCCTTGATCGTCTGAAGTCATTTTATTTGCGCCTAATGTCTTGCTCCAAAGTAAATTACAATTAAAGTCGTATTTATTAATGAGCCCGCTTCCCATAAAATAAATGCCGTCTACACTTTTCTTATAATCGTATACAAAGTCGTCAGTCCAGGAACCGAAATTTTTGGCACAAGTCAAGCATTGCCCGAAAGAAATGAATGGAATTAAAATGAAAAGGAATACTATTTTTTTACCCATACCAAAGGATGTATGACGCCAAATATAAGTAGTATTCATTAACAATTAAACATCTTTTGAATTCTTTGCATTTAAAACTATATTTGTGTCCACTTTAATGAAAAACAATCAAACAATGTCAGACGATAAAAAAGTAATATTCTCGATGCAGAAACTGAGTAAAACCTACTCAGGCGCCGACAAACCAGTACTAAAAAACATTTATTTAAGCTTCTTTTATGGAGCGAAAATCGGTATCCTCGGACTCAATGGTTCGGGAAAATCTTCCTTATTAAAAATCATTGCCGGCGTTGATAAAAATTATCAAGGTGATGTGGTTTTTCAACCAGGTTATACCGTTGGGTATCTAGAACAGGATCCGCAACTCGATGATTCTAAAACTGTCATTGAAATTGTTCGTGAAGGTGTTGCTGAAACCATGGCTGTATTGGATGAATTCAACAAAATCAATGATCAATTCGGTTTGCCTGAAGTTTATGAAGATGCTGATAAAATGCAACAACTCATGGATCGTCAGGCGGATTTGCAAGACAAAATCGATGCGCTTGGTGCCTGGGAAATCGATACAAAATTAGAAATCGCCATGGATGCTTTGAGAACTCCGGAAGGCGATACACCCATTAAAAACCTTTCAGGTGGAGAACGCCGCCGTGTAGCATTGTGTCGTTTGTTATTGCAGCAACCGGACGTTTTGCTTCTTGATGAACCCACGAATCACCTTGATGCGGAAAGTGTACTTTGGCTCGAGCAACATTTAGCACAATACGCAGGAACCGTAATCGCCGTAACGCACGACCGTTATTTCTTAGATAATGTAGCGGGTTGGATTTTAGAACTCGATAGAGGCGAAGGCATTCCTTGGAAAGGTAATTATTCTTCGTGGTTAGATCAAAAATCGAAACGCATGGAGCAAGAAGAAAAAGTGGCTTCGAAACGCAGAAAAACTTTAGAGCGCGAATTAGATTGGGTACGTCAAGGCGCGAAAGGCAGACAAACCAAGCAAAAAGCACGTTTGCAGAATTATGATAAATTACTTAATGAAGATCAAAAACAACTCGATGAGAAGTTAGAAATCTACATTCCAAATGGCCCACGTTTGGGAACCAATGTCATCGAAGCTAAAAATGTAGCCAAAGCTTTTGGCGATAAATTGTTGTATGACAATCTAAATTTCACTTTACCACAAGCCGGAATTGTTGGCATCATCGGACCCAATGGCGCCGGAAAATCGACCATTTTCAGAATGATTATGGGTGAAGAACAAACCGATAGCGGTGAGTTTTCTGTCGGAGATACCGTAAAAATAGCTTATGTAGATCAAGCACATTCCAACATCGATCCAAACAAAACCATTTGGGAAAATTTCTGCGACGGGCAAGAACTCATTATGATGGGCGGCCGACAAGTAAACTCTAGAGCGTATTTGTCACGTTTTAATTTTGGCGGCAGCGATCAAAACAAAAAAGTCGGTATGCTTTCCGGTGGGGAACGCAACCGTTTGCATTTGGCGATGACTTTGAAAGAAGAAGGCAACGTATTGTTATTGGATGAGCCGACGAATGACCTTGATATTAATACGCTTCGAGCTTTAGAAGAAGGTTTGGAAAATTTCGCCGGTTGTGCCGTAGTGATTTCCCACGACCGTTGGTTTTTAGATAGAATTTGCACACACATTCTCGCTTTCGAAGGCAATTCAGATGTGTATTATTTTGAAGGCGGTTTTTCTGAATATGAAGAAAATAAAAAGAAACGTTTGGGTGGCGATTTGACACCGAAAAGATTGAAATATAGAAAATTGATTAGGAATTAATATTTTAATTAATATTTTTGAAGAAATCCCGACAACGTTGTTGGGATTGTTTTTGTGAACTCATATGAACTCTTTTTTGTGAAAAAATTTATACTGATTGCATTCCTTTTTGTAATGAATCTTGGCTATTCCCAAAATGCCATCGAAAAGAAAAGCATTGAAAATCAAATTAATAAAGCCGGAAAATGTTTTACTAATGGCGAATATGACAAGGCTTTAAATCTTTCCAAATCGGCATTGGTGCGCTCTTTCAAAATCAACGATGATCATCTAATCGCACAATCGTACAATGCTATTGGCGTTATTTACGACGAGTTTTCCCAAGCAAAAAATGCCATTGCTTTCTACAATAAAGCTTTATCGTACGCTTCCCGCATCGAAAATGATTCTTTAAACGATTGGATTTACAGCAATCTTGGAAGTGCTTATTATTTCAATAAAGTCGATGTAGCCAAAGGAATTGAATACTACAAAAAGTCATTGCATTATGCTACCAAAATCAATGACAGCTTACAAATTACCTACACAAAATTGAATATTGCGAGTGCTTATTTTGCGATTAATGATTTTAAAAATGGTATTCGATACGTAAAAGAAACGGAAAGTTATGTGAATCGAAAAGGTGAAAATGAAATGCGATTTACATTGACATCATTGCTTGGTGTGTATTATACCAATAATGATCAACCTGAATTGGCAATGCAATATTATTCAAAAGCGGTTGCGATTGCACAACAGTATAAGATGGATAGTTTCTTGATTAATGTGTATGAAAATATAGCTGTGCACTACAAGCGATACCATGAAGCTGATTTAGAAAAAGTATATAAAGACAAGTTCAATGCTTTGAGTAAATTGATTTATTCCGAAGAAAAGAAAAGTTTGTTGAAAGAATCGGCGATGCAAATACAACTCGATGAATACAGAATTCAGTTGGAACGCATCGAATTGGAAAACGAGAAACACCTTCAAAAATTAAAGGAATCTAATATCATTACCGTGCTTTTCTTAGTATTAATGATGGCTTTCTTAGTATTGATTTTTACGTTATATCGTTCCAACAATTTCAGAAAAAAAGCCAATTTAAAATTGGTACAAGCCAACGATGAATTAAAGCAAGCCAAAGAAAAAGCAGAAGAGGCATCGTTGATGAAATCGCAATTTGTATCTACGATTACCCACGAATTGCGCACACCTTTGTATGGCGTGGTTGGCATTACGGATATTATTACGGATGAACACAAAGAATTGGCCGATAGTCCACATTTGAGCTCATTGAAATTCTCAGCACGCTATCTGTTGTCATTAGTCAATGATATTTTGCAGCTCAATAAAATGGATGAAAAGCGCATCGTTTTAGAAAAAGCGGTTTTCAGCATGCAAGACGAAATAGCTGCGATTACCAATTCGGTGCAATACATTGCGAACAATAATGCGAATGAATTGGTAGTTCAAATTGATGATGACATTCCAAAATTTTTGTTAGGCGATAAATTTCGATTGTCACAAATCATTATGAATTTGACGAGCAATGCACTCAAATTTACCAGAAACGGAAAAGTGACGATTGCCATCAATCAACTGAATGTAAAAGAAAATGTTCACAATATTGAATTTAAAATCATCGATACAGGCGTTGGAATTGCGCCTGCAGATCAAGAGAAAATCTTCGATATGTTTGTGCAAGTCAGTCGCACCGATGAAGATTACCAAGGCACCGGATTGGGCTTGTCGATTGTAAAAAAACTGATTGCGCTTTTTGGTAGTAAAATTCATTTGGAAAGCAAGCTAAACGAAGGAACGACTTTTACGTTTGTGATTGGTTTTGATGCTGCGTCGGTAACGGAAAATATCGATGTTGCTGTTGAAATGGATATGAGTTCGAATCATTTATTGAAAGTATTGGTCGTTGAAGACAACAAAATCAATCAATTGGTGACGCAGAAAATCATGGACAAGAACAATATCAAATGCGATATGGTGGCTGATGGTTTTGCGGCGTTGCATTTATTGGAAACCCAAAAATACGATGTGATTCTGATGGATATCAATATGCCCATCATCAACGGATTTGATACGAGTAAAAGAATTCGAAGCCTAGGAATTAATACGCCAATCATCGCTTTAACCGCTTTTGATAAAGAAGAAATCAAAGAGCAAGTATTTACATCGGGCATGAATGACATTATCATCAAACCATTTGAACTTGTAAAATTGTTTGAGATGATTCAGGAGCAGGTAAAAAAAGTTGACTAAAAAAATCAAATGAGCAACAATCGAAAGCCGATTTTTATAAAATTACTTACAGGAAGTACCATTATTATTGTACTTGGTTTCTGGATGTATAGTAGTACTTCAAAATCAAAAACCGAACACGTAATGGTTAAAGGTAAAATCGATTTTATCGACAAGAGTTTTGAAAAGTATCATCCAATAGATAATCGATTTATTCATTTAGAAGGCAATGATCGTGTATTCGATATTTTTATTGGAAAAAAAACTGGTGATTTCAGTCCGGAGTTTGAGCAATTGGATCAATTGCATCTTGGGGATGAAATAGTGGTCTATCATTCTGAAACATTGCTCATGCAAAAAGACCGCCTTGACCCACGTATCAATAGAAATGTGGAATATATCGATAAGGCCAATAAAACATATTACATAAGAGGCAATAGAAAATGGAGTGCACGTTTCTTTATTTTTTTTGGCGTTTTGCTGTTGATTATGACAATCGCTTTAAAGTCTTTTAAAAAAATAGAGTAACATTTATAAATCAAAAACCGCAGATTTACAGTCAATAGTCTGCTAATCTGCGGTTTTAGTTTTATAAACACTTAGGTTTAATACCAGCGTTTCTTATTCTGTTTCGAGTTTGTTGATTTTCTCGATTTGTGTGCGTCGCCACTTCGGTTAGAATTTTTTGGTGGCGTTGCTGCCACTTCAGGACTGCCTTCATGCCAAGGATAAGGATGATCGGAAATCGTTTGTACATCCACTTGAATTAACTTCTGAATGTCTTTCCAATACGGCGCTTCATCTTTACTGCAAAATGAAATCGCAATTCCGGTACTTCCGGCACGACCGGTTCTTCCAATACGGTGCACATAAGTTTCGGGAATATTAGGCAAATCAAAATTCACAACGTATGGTAAAAGATCGATGTCGATACCACGTGCTGCAATATCTGTGGCTACTAAAACGCCAACTTCTTTTCTTTTGAATGCATCGAGAACACGTTGTCTTGCCGTTTGCGATTTGTCACC
This sequence comes from Flavobacterium sp., assembly GCF_031411595.1. Lineage (GTDB taxonomy): Bacteria > Bacteroidota > Bacteroidia > Flavobacteriales > Flavobacteriaceae > Flavobacterium. Next base: position 26,852 of record NZ_JANOBI010000052.1, read on the forward strand.
GTGAATGGCTTCGGCAGCAACACCATGTTTGCGCAAGGCTTTCACAACATTATCCGCACCGTGTTTGGTTCTTGAAAAAACCAATACATCCGATAATTTTTCATTGCGAATTAAATGGTATAATAAATTTCTTTTCTCCGTTTTATCCACAAAATAAATACGTTGCTCCACTTTTTCTGCTGTAGAAGAAACAGGCGAAACGCTAACGGTTGCAGGATCTTTCAAAAACATTTCTGCCAATTCACGAATGGCAATAGGCATCGTAGCTGAGAACAATAAAGTTTGTCTGTTGTTGGGTGTGAGTTTTACGATTTTCTTGACATCATTCACAAAACCCATATCGAGCATTTGATCGGCTTCATCTAAAACCAAAGTGTGCAAATGATCTAAATCGATATAACCTTGTTTGTTTAAGTCGAGTAGTCTTCCTGGTGTGGCAATTAAAATATCGACACCTTTTTTCAAAACATCAACTTGTGGAATTTGAGAAACACCACCAAAAATGGTCAATTGTGTGAGGTTGGTGTATTTTCCGTATCGCTCGAAATTCTGCCCGATTTGAACGGCAAGTTCACGAGTAGGCGTAACGACTAAAGCGCGAATCAATTTCTTTTTATTTGATGAACCGACAATACGGTGCAACTGATGAATAATTGGAATGGCGAATGCTGCAGTTTTTCCCGTTCCTGTTTGTGCGCAGCCCACTAAATCTCTACCCGCTAAAACGATTGGAATGGATTGTTCTTGTATTGGCGTTGCCTCGGTATAGCCTTCTTCAAAAACGGCTCTTTGGATACTCTTCGAGAGTGATAAATCTTCAAATAACATAAATAAGTGTATTAGGTTTTCAGCAATCAATCGTCTGAAAATCCCCGCAAAGATAGTTTATTTAATTGAAGTGGATTTTACCTCGGAAAAATCAACATCCATATTACTGATAATACCAATCATAGGATCGTTGGCTTTCATAAAATCCGTAATCAGATAACCGATTAATTTTCCAATAAGGTGGTTGTTTTTTTCTTCTCCCAAATCCGGTGCGCCTTCACAAATATGCAAGTAACTCGCGTTTTGATTCTTTCCGAAAAGATGCACAAACTGACGCAGTTGTTCTACGGAAAAACCACTGATGGTCATCGCGCTGCTGGCAATATTGGGAATCGCGTCCAAATCGATTTCGATACCATAAGGTTCGTTTTTGATGAAGTCATGCGCAGTTTCCAATTCGGTTTCAAACGTTTTGTATTTTCGAATCGCGATTTCATCATACGTGTTGTAACGAACACGAGCATGAATTTTTTTGATTTTGGATAACACCTTTTTGGAGGTATAATTTTCATGCAAACCGAAGATGAAATATTTATTGAGGAAACCTTCTTCAAAAGCATACGAAAACCCATTGCCGCTGTGTCTGCCTTCGAGTATTCTAAAATCGGAATGGGCATCAAAATTAATGGCGTTTACAGGTTTTCCTTTGGCGAGCGCCGTTCCTTTAATATTTCCGTATGAATTGTTGTGACCGCCACCAATAATGATTGGAATTTTCCCGGCTTTGACAATGATTGAAATAATATGGGCGACTTCTTTATCAATTTTGACTACAAGATCATTGAATTTTTTTCTATCAGCGATGTTGTGATAGTTTAAAGATTCTGCTTCCGTCATTTCTTCTGCGACATCCAATTGGCCTAAAACGAGTAGTTCGTTTCCTTTACAAAATTTATTAAATTGAATGTTGGCAATACTTTTAATAGCACTTTCCCAAGCAGAACAAGCACCAGGTCGACCAAAATTAGCGCGGACACCAATGTCTTCTGGCACACCAAAAAGTACGTAACGAACAGACGAATGGGTAAGAAAATCCTCAATCGAAGCTGTTCCTTTGGGCACAACCGCCATTTTTTCGCCAAACTTAAGTTCACCACTTCGATGGTTGGTAATTCTAGCTAAATCGATGCTACTAAAGGGAATCAACTTCTCCATAAAAAGTTTTTTAACATTCAAAAGTAATATATTCAGACAAACTTACGTTATTACCTCAAATATTATTATTTTTGTTAAAATAAAATTATAAAACTATGGAAAACCAAAAAAGTAATTCAAATTTAAAAGCCGTCATAGCTATTTTGGCAGTGCTTCTTGTAGGTAGTTTGGTGTATATTTTCAAAATGACTTCAGATGCAAAAGCTTTGCAAACTGAACTCACAGGTACTAAATCAGATAAAGAATCTGTAATGAAAGACTTGGAAGAATTGAAAGCACGATATGACGCTGCGATTGCTGAAAACACTTCAATGTCTGACGAATTAATCGCAGAAAGAGAAAAAGTGGTGAATTTGATGTCTGATTTGAAAAAATCAAAAGGTGATGCCGCATCGATGGCAAAATACAAAAGCCAATACTTCACTTTGGAGACAAAAATGAAGTCTTTGATGGTTGAAAATGAAGCATTGAAAAAAGACAATGCCAAATTAACAGTTCAACGTGATAGTACAGTAACCGTTTTAGGAGAGTCGAGAAAATACAACGAAGTTTTGGTAGGTCAAAATCAAGATTTGGCCAAAACTGTTGAAGTTGCTCAAAAACTTACCGTATCGAATTTGAAAACAGCTGCTTATAAATTAAGAAGCTCAGGAAAACAAATCGAAACTGAAAAAGCCAGAAAAGCAGATGTTTTGAAAATCAGTTTCAACATCAATGAAAACAAAGTGGCTAAACAAGGCGATAAAACGTATTATGTTCAAGTAATCGACAGCAAAAACAATGTGTTGGGTGAAAAGAAAACACAATCGTTCGGAGAAACTTCATTGACGTACAGTTTCGAAACAACGGTAAAATACGAAAACAAATCGGTTGATGTATCGCAAGATTTGCCGGGTAAGAACTTCGAAAAAGGAACTTACTTTGTGAATGTATTCGACCAAGGAGAATTGGTTTCTAAATCAAGTTTCAGTTTGAAATAATCAACAATATCTATTACTAAAAGGAATCCAATTTGGGTTCCTTTTTTTATGCAATCAATTTGCCTTCAATAATAACCTGCTCAATCAAGTTGCTTCCGAAAGCATACGGCAATTGATAGAACGACGGAATGGGTTTGGTAATGATAATGTTGGCTTTTTTACCAATGGTAATGCTACCATGTGTTTTGGAAATCCCCATGGCGTATGCACCATTAATAGTGGCTGCATTTATGGCTTCTTCGGGTGTCATTTTCATTTTGATGCAGGCTGTAGCTACGACAAAATTCATATTCCCCGAAGGCGTTGAGCCCGGATTAAAATCGGTCGCTAAAGCCAAAGGCAAACCAGCTTTGATCATCTCACGTGCCGGTGTATAAGGAATGCTTAAAAAGTAGGAGCAAGAAGGCAACGCAACAGGCATCGTTTGTGAGTTTTTCAAAACTTCGATGTCTTCGGGATTCATGACTTCAAGATGGTCTACTGAAAGTGCTTGATATTTTACGCCCAACGCCACACCACCAATAGCATTGAATTGATTGACATGTATTTTTGGAATCAAACCATACTTCAAACCGGCTTCTAAAATTTGTTCGCTTTCTGCAATCGAGAAATAACCGCTTTCGCAAAATACATCAATATATTCCGCTAGTTTTTCATCGGCAATTCTGGGAATCATTTCGTTAATCATCAAATCAATATAACCTTGATGGTTGTTTTTAAATTCCAACGGAAAAGCATGCGCACCGAGAAAAGTGGCTTTAATCGCAATAGGATAATCTTTTTTAAGTCGTTTGATAACGCGCAACATTTTGATTTCATCATCGACTGTTAAGCCGTAACCAGATTTGATTTCAACCGCGCCGGTGCCCATTTGCATGACTTCTTCTAAACGCGTTTTCGATTGTTCGTAAAGATCATCTTCAGAACTTGCTTGTAATTTTTTAGCAGAATTTAGAATACCGCCGCCACGATTCGCAATTTCTTCATAAGATAAACCATTGATGCGATCTACAAATTCTTGCTCGCGATTTCCTGCATAAACAATATGCGTATGGCTATCGCACCAAGTCGGCAATACGATTTTTTCATAAGCATCAATAATCTTTTCAGGGTTGATTTGCGGACAATCTTCCATCGAACCAAAATCTTTAATCAGATTATCTTCAATCACCAAATACGCATTTTTGATACTGGGTAATGTCGCCATTTCAGCACCTGAAACCTTATCAACATTAGTTTCTCTTACCTGCAACAGTTCTTTGATATTGATGATTAATATTTGCATCTGCGTTTTTTTTGTAAATGTAAATTGGAAATTTAAAAACTCCTATCTTTAGGTCAAATTATTCTGCATTTAAAAAGCTTCGGATGAAAAGAGTGAGATATAAAAAAGTACGGAAAGTACAACCCAATTATTATGAATACACCGGAATTCATTGCACAGATCCAGTAGAAATGCAACTGTTTGTATACGATGACGACGGTTATGAAGAATATAAAAAAGTATCACTCGATAGAATCCAAAAAGAAATTGAGGACGAATTGCAAGCCGATGATGTCAAATGGCTCAATGTGCATGGTTTGCATCACGTAGAGTTGATCCAGAAAATAGGCGAGATGCTGTCGGTTGAACCTTTCATTGTCAGCGACATATTGAATGTTTCGCGTCGCAGTAAAATGGAAGAATTAGATCAAGTATTGTTTTTTAGCATCAAATCGATTTTGCCCGGTGAAGGTAACAATCATGTTCACGTGGAGCAAATCAGTTTTTTATTGAAAGACAATTTGCTCGTTTCTTTTCAAGAGAAAAAAAGCGAATTTTTCACGCACATTCGGGAACGTATTAAAACCCACAGCGGCATTGTCCGTAAAAAAGGCAACGATTATTTGTTGTATTTACTGCTCGATGCTGTGATGGAAAATTTTTATATTTCGATTGAATACTATGAAGATGTGATTGATGCATTATTGGCCGAATCCAAAACAAGCGATAAACCTGATGTGCTTGTTCGCATAGAGAAAATACGCGAAGATATCAACTTTTTAAAGCGATCGATTCTGCCTTTGCGAGATGCTTTATTCAACTTGAAAAGCGAGCATGATGAAAGTGATTACGACGGTATCGAAAAATCGAATTATGGTTTCTTTGCACGCTTGCACCAGAAATCATTGGAGATTTTAGAGCAAATCGAATACGACATGAATACGTTGGATAGCGCGTCGAGTTTTTATTTCTCTTCGCAAAGCCATCGCATGAATGAAATTATGAAAATCCTAACAGCAGTTTCCGTTATTTTCATGCCATTGACTTTTATCGTTGGTGTTTACGGAATGAACTTCGACGTGATGCCCGAACTGCGCTATCAATACGGCTATTTTATGGTAATGATGGTGATGTTTGTGTTGGTTTTGGCGATGATTTTTTACTTCAAAAAGAAAAATTGGTTTTAATCATTCAAAAGCAAAACCTTCATCAATCTAACTCCAAAAAGTTCACGATCAATGCAAAATAACGACAGCAAAATAATTTGGGCCGATCATCTAAGAGCTTTTGCGACGTTTTCAGTTATTTTAATACATGTAGCTGCACCGGGAATTTATCAGTATGGTAAGGTTTCCAATTATGATTGGTGTGTAAGCAATGTCTTTGATGGATTTTCAAGATTTTGTGTGCCTATTTTTTTAATGTTAACCGGCGCATTGTTATTGCCAAAAGCAGATCGCTTGACAGATTTCTTGAAGAAAAGATTTTCCAGAATACTATTTCCATTCTTGTTTTGGAGTTGTATTTACATACTGTATGATTTGATTTCGATTGGGTATCGCGGAGAAAACTGGAATGTCTCAGAAAAGAGTAGCTTTGTTTTGAAGCAATTTCAATATGGCGCTTCCTATCATTTATGGTATGTGTATTTATTAATTGGCATTTATTTATTTCTACCAATCATCAGCCAATGGATTAGAAACAGTACGCAAAATGAAATCGCTTATTATATTCTGCTATGGCTTGTAGTGATTGCATTGAATCTTCCATTAATCAATAAATTTAAACCCAATGTCAACCTAACTTATTTTTCAGGTTTCTTGGGTTATCCGATTTTAGGGTATTGGCTCAATATAAAATTCACGAATAGAAAAATCAAATGGGCAGCACTTGCCTTGTTTTTAATAGGAATTGCCATTACGATTTCGGGAACTTATTGGATGACGGCGAATAAAAATCATTTTTTTAGTGGCTTTTATTCGTATTTGAGTCCAAATGTGATACTGACTTCAATCGGTGTTTTTTTGATTTTTAAACATTCGAGTTTCAGTAATAAATGGATAGCAATCCTTTCTACATCGATTAGTAAATACAGTTACGGCATTTATTTATCGCATGTTTTTGTTTTAATGGTATTGTCAAAATTGGGAATTTCGGGATTGTTTATCAATCCAATTCTGGGAATTCCATTGACGACCGTGTTGTGTTTGATGATTTCATTATTGATTACTTATTCCATTAATAAAATTCCATACGGACGCATTGTTTCGGGATAAATGAAAAGCAGTTTTGATGATTAACGAATGAATTGCGATTTTACTTTTTCTAAAATTACTTTGATGGAAGTCATATTCAAAGGAAATTCGAGAAACACATGAATCAAACTTAAGAATGTTAAGACGATAAAGCCCACTTTGAAATTATAAAGATAAATCGAAACACTCACAAGCCAAATCACAAGAATGGTAATAATTTTCGATTTTGTCAAGCTTTTATCCCAACGAATAATCGATGTTTTTGAAAACCAATTCAGATAATGATAGGTGTAAGCAAAAGCAACAAATATCTGTATTTTAATACCCAATACGGATAAGAGCCCAAATTGCTCAGGTTTTATGGGAGCAAGCCATTGTGCAATACGAAAGTTTAAAGATCCGAATGAACTTTTACGGAAAGAATCCTTAGTAAATTCAGTTACGGTATTATATTCCATCGGATTAATTTTGCTTACCATGATAATTACGGGAACTAATAATAATAATATAATAGCGATAATTCCAGGTGTTGTTTTCGATTTTATAGTACCATAAATCATAAACAGTAAGGTGAAAAGAAAAACGTGAATTAAAGTCGGCACAAAAACCACCACGAACATCGAATAATCCGTTAAATAATTCAAAAACAGAATAGAAACGATGATACTCGCAATTAGAAATAAACTCAGGTGTATTTTATTTTTAAAATGAATTAATCCAATCGCAAATAAAATCAGTATCATAAAAACTTCATCGAAACAATTGGCTATAAAAAATTTTACCTTTTTTATTTCCGGCATTTTATTAAAATCGGAAAATACATCCAAATTCAAAATGACAGGAATGGTCGAAATCACTGCTAAAGCGATAAATAGCCACATCCATTTGGTTTCTTGAATGAAATATCTTTTTTCTTTGAGCCAATTGATTTCCGTCAAATAGTGCAAAGGGCCAAGAAAGGCGTACGAAAAAATCAACAACCCATAAGGCACGTTAAAAGCCAATGCTAATGAAACTATGATTAAAATTATATTGAGAATATCAGTTTCTTTGGTATTCATGTTTATATTTATAGCATTGATGACGCAATTATACAAAAAATAAAGTATGAGTTGAAATTTCATTCTAAGATTTACAATTCATCCTAAAAAATCTACAACTCAGTGATTAATTGTTTTACAGTTGATGTCACTACAATAGATTTGTCGCATAAAACAACCACTATGAAAACCATTTTTTTTCTACTGACACTTTTATTGTTTACCACATTACTTTCATCACAAAATTTGATTTCAGGAAAAGTACTAGATCAAAAAGGAAAACCGGTTGTCGGTGCTAATGTTTATATCGAAGGCACTTATGACGGTGGTTCTAGCGATGACAAAGGCGACTTTTCATTCAAGACTACCATCACCGGAAACCAAACTTTAGTCGTGAGTTATTTGGTGTTTGAAACGGTCAAATTGGCGATTGATGTTGCTGATTTTAAAGACAGAACCATCAAGATGCGAGAAAGTGTCACTTCGTTAGATGCCGTTATCGTCACTGCCGGAACTATGGAATCGGGTGATAAAGCGCGCGTTTCAGTGCTGAAACCATTAGACATTGTTACTACAGCAGGTTCTGCAGGCAATATTATTGCAGCTTTGCAAACTTTACCAGGAACGAATAATGTCGGTGAAGATGGCCGATTGTTTGTCCGTGGCGGTGAAGCAGACGAAACCCAAACCTTTGTTGATGGTATTCGCGTGGCACAGCCTTATGACGCATCGACTAATAATTTGCCGACACGTGGGCGATTTTCACCTTTTTTGTTTAGTGGTATTTCATTTTCAACCGGTGGTTATTCTGCAGAATATGGCGAAGCTTTGTCGAGTGTACTTTTATTGAATACGCAAGACGAACCTGATCAAAATAAAACCGATATTGCTATAATGACCGTTGGTTTAGGGATTGGCAATACACAAAAATGGAAAAAAAGTTCTTTGAGTGTGAACACAACTTATATTGATTTAGCACCCTATCAACTGGCCATTCCTCAGAATGTTGATTGGAATAAACCTTTTCAATCGTTGTCGGGTGAATCGGTTTACCGTTATAATTTCAATAGTGGTATTTTTAAGTTGTATGCCGCTTTTGATGCATCTCGATTTGATTTGAATCAAGAAAGCATCAATACCGTAGAGAAAACCAGAGTCAATTTGAACAACAGAAATCTTTATGTAAACACTTCTTACAAAGGTAATTTTGGACACCAGTGGCAGATTACTTCAGGATTGAGTTTTGGTTACGGGCATAATAACATCAAATTAGATTTGAACCAATTAAAGAATACCGAAAACGCCGCGCATTTGAAATTAAAACTCAGAAAAAGCTTTTCAGATCGGTTCAAATTGTCTTTTGGTGCCGATTATTTCATCACACAATTTGATGAGCATTATAATCAATTTGGCGTTGGCGATTATAATTCTAGTATTGCCGCACTATACACAGAAGCCGATATTTTCTTTTCGAAAAAATTAGCGGCTAAAGTGGGCGTTCGTTTGTCGAATAATGATTTGCTTAAAGAAACTAGCTTGTCACCGAGAATTTCTTTGGCTTATAAAGTGGCGAAATATGCTCAGTTTTCGTTGGCGTATGGGCAGTTTTCTCAATCGCCAAATGCGAATTACATCAAGTATGCGAAAGACCATTCGTTTGAAAATGAAAACGCCGCGCATTATATTTTGAACTTCCAATACAGTAAAAATAAAAAGACATTTAGAGCTGAAACATATTTCAAAGAGTATCGCAATTTGATTCAATACAATACTCAAACTGCGCAATCCAATTCAGTATATGCTAACGATGGAAGCGGTTATGCGAAAGGTTTGGATTTGTTTTGGCGCGATGGTTACACTGTTAAAAACTTAGAATATTGGATTTCGTATTCCTTCATCGATTCCAAAAGAGATTATAAAAACTTTCCTGTGGCTGCAACGCCAAGTTTCGTGGCGACTCACACATTATCGTTAGTAACCAAATACTGGATTTCAGATTGGAAATCACAAATAGGATTTACGCAATCGTTTAGTTCAGGGCGACCATACAACAACCCAAACAAAAGCGAATTGAATACCAATGAGTTCATGAATGAAAAAACCAAATCATTCAGCAACTTTAGTTTCAATTGGGCGTATCTGCTTACACAACAAAAGATTTTGTATTTTTCGGTATCGAATATCTTAGGAACACAAAACATTTTTGGATATGAATATGCGAATGAAAAAACCAATAACGTCTACAACAGAAGGGAAATCACGCCAACTGCAGACCGCTTTTTCTTCGTAGGTTTCTTTTGGACCATCAGCGACAACAAGAAAGACAATCAATTGAATAACTTGTAGACGGATTATTCGAATCTAAGTTGTCTAAAAATCCAATAATCTAATAATCCAAAAACCGATTCATCCCAAAAAACCAACAGTTCAGTAACTATAAATTTCAAACCATCAACGAACGACTTAAGTTTGTTCAAGAATTTAAAACAATTAAAAAATAAACATCATGAAGAAAGTAATTTTAGTACTAGCGATTTTAGCATCAAGCTTAACACAAGCACAAGGCAAATTTGAAGAAGGCATGGGCAAAGCATTCTCACTTTGGAAAGAAGGAAAAAGTAAAGAAGCTTCCGATATGTTCGAACGAATTGCAGCAGCGGAAAAAGGGAGTTGGTTACCGAATTATTATGTAGCTTTAGTCAATACCACTGCTTCGTTTGGCATGAAAGACAAAGAAATGGTCAACGCCGTTTTAAACAAAGCGCAAAATGCTTTGGATGTTGAAATGGCGAAAGATCCAAACAACGCCGAAATATTGGTGATGCAAGCTATGATTTACACAGGATGGGTAGCTTACGATCCGATAACCAATGGTATGAAATATTCGGGTAAAGTGATTGAATTGTATAGCAAAGCACAAGCATTAGCACCCGAAAATCCGAGAGCTGTTTTTGGAAAAGCGGAATACGAAATCGGTGGCGCCAAATACTTCGGAACGGATACCAAGCCGATGTGTGCTGAAATTAACAGAGCTATTGAACTTTTTGGCAAGTTTAAACCCGAAACAACTTTTTCTCCTAAATGGGGTTTAGATCGAGCTTTAGAAGCTCAAAAAGAATGCGCGAAATAATGGCTTGAATCCAAATAAACAAAGAAATGATTAATAGATTGATTAAGGAAGTTCCACGAGCGGTTGTAATATCAGTTTTGATATTCTTGGTATTGTTGCTAATCCGATTGATAACAGGAAATACCATTGCCCTCGATTACGGTTTGTTGACCAACTTCGGCTACACCATGCTCTATGGACTTTCATTGTATTTCGCGAACGCTTTCTTGTTTCTTTATTTAGATACAATATTTGCCACTGAAAGGTTTGCCAAAAAGAGAATTATTATTGGCTTTGTATTTTCTTTTTTGATTTCCGTTTTTGTGATTTTTTTACTTCGCATCTTTGAAGATGTCTTGATCGAAGGAAGGACTTTTGCAGAATTCTTAAACAAAGAAAGCTTATCTAATTACTTAGTGGCGATAATTTTGACTTTTATAGTAACACTATCATTTCACGCTTTTCATTTCTACAAAGCATACAATGAAAGTAAAGTCAAAGAACAAAAAGTTATTGCAGGCAACGCCAATGCGCAATTTGAAAGCTTAAAGAACCAAATCGATCCGCATTTTTTATTCAATAGTTTGAATGTTTTGAGTTCATTGATAGAAGAAAACCCTGAAAACGCCCAACGATTCACCACGTCATTGTCGAAAATCTATCGCTATGTTTTAGAACAAAAAGACAAGGAATTAGTGACTGTGAAAGAGGAATTGACTTTCGCAAAAACCTACATGAACTTACTCAAAATGCGCTTCGAAAACAGCATTAGTTACGAATTGCCCGAAGATTTTGATAACGATGAAGCCAAAGTAGTTCCGCTTTCATTGCAGTTGTTATTAGAGAATACCATCAAGCATAATGTGGTTAGCGAACAAAAGCCTTTACACATCAAAATTGATATTGTCGATCATTATCTTATCGTTGAAAACAATCTCCAAATTAAAGAAGTGTTGCAGGACAGAAAAGGCGTTGGCTTGCAGAATATTGTCAATCGTTATGCCTTAATCTCAGAAAGAAAAGTGCTGATTGAAGAGCACGCCAATTATTTTAAAATTAAAATTCCAATACTAACAAAACAAATTGTCACTATGGATACACAAAATATTTTTAATGAAAACAACGCGTATGCCAAAGCTAAAGATCGTGTAGAAAAGCTAAAAGGATTTTATGGAAATTTGGCTTCTTACTGTACTGTGATTCCGATTCTAGCCATTATCAATTTGAATTCAGGTGGATTTCAATGGTTTTGGTTCCCGATGATGGGTTGGGGTATGGGCGTTTGTTTTCATGCTTTTGAAACTTTTGGATACGGAAAAACATGGGAAGAAAAGAAAATTCAGGAAATTCTAAACAAACAAAACAGTCAAAATACTAAATGGAAATAGTCATGGAAAATAAAAATGATTTCGAAAGATATCAAAACGCAAGAAAGCAAGTCGACGAAATTAAAGGATTTTACAGTCATTTGGCTTCTTTTATCTTAGTGATGATGGTTTTGATTTATGTCAATTTAAAATACACACCCGATTATTTATGGTTTTTTTGGTCGATGTTGGGCTGGGGAATAGGTGTTTTTTGTCACGCTTTGAAAGTTTTCAATTGGTTTCCTTTCCTTAATAAAGAATGGGAAGAAAGAAAAATAAAAGCATTTATGGAAGAAGAAAAAAACAAGAGAAAATACGAATAACTATGGAAAATTTAGACGAAATACGGTATCAGGAAGCGCTAAAAAGAGTCAAAAAAATTAAAGGTTTTTATACGCATTTGATTGTATTTATTGTAGTTAATATTATGATTATTATTGTCAATATTCAAAACCTCAAAGCCGGCGAAAGTTATTTTCATTGGCATAACTTCACGACAGTATTCTTTTGGGGCATCGGATTATTAGGACACGCACTTTCGGTTTTCTTGCCAACTGTTTTATTGGGTAAAAATTGGGAAGAGAAAAAAATCAAACAATTGATGGATCAAGAGAAAAACAACAAATGGGAATAATAGCTCACAAAAGTACACACGCATGAATATTATCATTATTGAAGACGAAAAACCAGCCGCAAGATTGTTGCAACGCAAAGTAGAAAAACTAGGTTTGCAAGTCAATACGATGTTGCATTCCGTTGAAGAATCAATCGATTGGTTTCAAAACAACATGCATCCCGATTTGATTTTTCTCGACATCCAACTCTCCGACGGTTTGTCGTTTGAAATATTTGAAAGTATCGATATCAAAAGCGCTGTAATATTTACGACCGCGTATGATGAATATGCGTTGCGTGCCTTTAAACTCAACAGCATCGATTATTTATTAAAACCGATTGATGAAGATGATTTGGAAATAGCCGTCCAAAAATTTAAAGCCAGAAACAGTAGCGCGTCTAATTTATCATTAGATTTTGAAATGATTAAGAAAATGCTCATCAACCCAATCGACAGAGTTTACAAGAAACGATTCACCATCAAAATGGGGCAGCAATTAAAAATGATTACCATTGATGAGGTTGAATGTTTTTACAGCGAAAACAAAGGCACTTACTTGCATACTTTCGACAATCGAAATTACCTTTTGGATACGACATTAGAACAATTGGAAACCGAATTAGATCCGCAACATTTCTATCGCGTCAGTAGAAAATTTATCATTCCGATGAAAGGAATTAAGGAAATTCAACTCTACAGCAACTCCAGATTGAAAGTCATTTTACCCACTTATAAAGAAGACGAAGTTATCGTAAGTCGCGAAAAAGTCAACGATTTCAAAACTTGGATTGGCTAGATTTTAGTTTAATTGATGTAATAAAGTAAATTAGTATAAACTACTCGTTTTTAGATTTTTAAATAATCGATATAGATTATCTCTATGACGATTTCATAGCTTAAAAACTGTTTTTCGAATGCCAATTAAAACAAAAATAAAAACGGTATACACAATAAAAAAAGGAATGATATACTCTATCAAATGCAAGGACAACATCAAAGCAATAATCAACAATTGAAATCCTAATCCATACAATGAAAGCAATGTCATAAACCAATTCGGAAACGTTTTTACCTTATAGGCATTCGAATCTAAAAAGTGAATGGTTTTATCGAAAACACCATAAAATAAAAAATAAATTCCAAACAAAATATCGACTGATCTTTGGGTTTCACCAGGCAATGCTCTAGGTGTTTTGTAATCGAAAACCTTGCTTGTGCCATCACCTCCAATCGACTTGTTTCTTAAAATCACATAGTAATAATTGTATAGCGTTCCTTGCATTTGAATACCGATAAAGGCCAATAGCGTCATTTCAATTGTGGTTTTAGAAACATAGCAAATGGTCATCAGCAAAACGAAATTCAAGACAATGTCAAACACACTGTCTAAATACCTGCCGAAATATGAAGGTGTCTTTTTTAACCTTGCCAATTCGCCATCTGCGGCATCAATTCCGGATTTTAAAATGATAAAAAATCCAGCTAGAAAATACTGATGTTGTAAAATAGAATACATCGCTATCAAACCGCTTATACCGAAAAGCAATGTAACATGAACTGGCGTAAAACGCGTATTTTTTAGTTGATTAGCAAGAAATTTACCGAAAGGTCTTCCGTAATCTGATAAATCAAGAAATTGATCTTGAACTTCGAGTTTGGACATGTATTAGTGACTCAAATGAACTGCGACAATATAGTCTGTTTTTATTTTGATAATCGATGTAAAGTAAAAGTCATGGTTGCTAATAAAAAAAAAGCCATAACCTGATGCGTTAATCCAAGCCATAAAGGCACACTATAAAGCAACGTAAAAACGCCTAATGAAAACTGTAGTAATACAATAAAAATCAAGCCGATCAATCCGTTTTTTTGTTGTGTCGAAAGCGAATATTGCCTGCTTTTAAAATATAAAAACACAATCAATCCAACGACAACATAAGCCATGGTTCGGTGCACAAATTGAACACCGCTTTTGCCTTCTGTGAAACGCAATAACCATGTATCTTTTTCTAATGAAACGCTGTCGTGCATCCATTGTCCGTCGCTCATCAAAGGCCAATGATTGTGGATTAGTCCAGCATTCAATCCCGCTACAAAGCCACCATAAATGATTTGAATCAATAAGAAAACCAAAGCAATTCGCGCAATTTTCTGCAACGAAACAACGGCTTCTTTTCGTTCTGGATACATCAAATCTAAAGCAACCCAAAGCGTATAGGCAAAAGTTAGAAAGGCAAAAGTCAAATGCAATGACAAGCGAAAATGACTCACATCAGGGTTGTCAACCAAGCCGCTTTTCACCATAAACCAACCGAAGAAACCTTGCAAAGCGCCCATTCCTAAAAGGATGTAGCACTTTTGAAGCGTGGCATTGTCAATCTTTTTCTTGATTAGAAAATACACAAACGGAACTATAAAAACCAATCCAATCACACGTCCAATCAAACGGTGAAACCATTCCCAGAAATAAATAAATTTATAATCCGACAAAGAAAAATCATTATGAATATTGATCTTCTGATATTCCGGAAACTGCTTGTATTGCTCAAAAGTTTCGTTCCATTTGGCTTCTGTAAGCGGCGGAAATGTGTCGGTCATCAAATGCCAATCGGTCATCGATAAACCCGAATTCGTCAGTCGAGTTATGCCACCAACCACAACCATAATAAAAACCAGAACACAGCCCGAAAGCAGCCAAACAATTACAGATTTATTTTCTTTTTTCATTTTTTTTAGGAGCTTAATCCCGCTATCATTCCAATCTTGTCATTGCGAACGTAGTGAAGCAATCTGTTTGATGCTTACGGCGCAATACCAAGGATTTTCCCTTCTATCGGGGCTAGGGCAGTTGATTGATGTTGCAAATTTATTTTAAATTCAACCAATGCAGCCATCAACAATCGTTAATCTTCAACCCAATTTTTTTAGCTTTGTTGATCATAAATGCATAAGCCGCATCGTAATCATTTGCAATTTCGCCTTCTAAAATGGCTTCTTTAATCGCTTCTTTCAAAATTCCGATTTCGCGTGAAGGCTTCAACTGAAACAATTCCATGATTTCTTCACCACTAATCGGCGGTTGAAAATTGCGCACATGATCGCGTTCTTCGACTTCCACAATTTTCTGGCGAACCGTTTCAAAATTGCTATGGTATTTCTTATACTTCGCTGGATTTTTCGTAGTAATATCAGCAGCACAAAGCGTCATCAAACTGTCAACATCTTCGCCGGCATCAAACACCAAACGACGCACCGCGGAATCTGTAACCAAATCTTGCGATAAAACAATGGGCCTTGAACTCATCACCACCATTTTCTGCACAAATTTCATCTTATGATTCAACGGCATGTGCAAACGCTCGAATATTTTTTTAACCATTTTGCCACCCAAAAATTCATGCCCATGAAACGTCCAGCCTTGCTTTTTGTTGAAACGTTTGGTGGGTGCTTTTCCAATGTCATGTAACAGCGCTGCCCAGCGAAGCCAAACATCATCCGTGTTTTTGCAAATATTATCAACGACTTCAAGTGTGTGATAAAAATTGTTCTTGTGGGTTTGCCCTTCAATTTCTTCGACTTGGTTCAAATCGGTCAATTCAGGCAGAATAAGTGGCAACAAACCGGTTTTGTATAACAGTAAAAAACCAACAGAAGGTGTTTCTGTTGCTAAAATTTTATTGAGTTCCTCAACGATACGCTCGCCAGATATTATGCCAATGCGCTCTTTATTTCGTTCAATCGATTGCAAAGAATCCGCTTCAATATCAAATCCCAATTGATTGGCAAAACGAATGGCACGCATCATTCTCAACGGATCATCTGAAAAAGTAATATCGGGATCTAAAGGCGTTTTAATGGTTTTGTTTTCGATATCTTGTAAGCCATTGAAAGGATCAAGTAAATCGCCGTAAGTTTTTGAATTTAAAGATAATGCCAATGCATTAATTGTAAAATCTCGTCGGTTTTGATCGTCTTCTAAACTGCCATTTTCGACTACCGGATTTCTGCTTTCAAAATGATAACTTTCTTTCCGCGCACCCACAAATTCGATTTCAGTATCTTCAAACCGAAGCATAGCTGTGCCGTAATTTTTGAAGACTTGCACTTTGGGTTTGTTCGGAAGCAAGTCGGCGACTTTAAGCGCCAATTCAATGCCGCTGCCAATGGCCACAATATCAATGTCTTTTTTGAAATCGCGTTGTAAAATCAAATCACGCACGAAGCCACCAATGACGTAACTGGGCATATTAAGTGTTTCAGAAGCACGAGAAACGACTTCAAAAATTGGGTGTTGTAAAGCTTCTTTGTAATTGGTTTTCATTAACGACGTATCACTTTTACCTGCGAATCATTAGTCAATTTAATAATAGTAGAAGGTTTTCCTCCGACTTTTTCGCGGTGCAAATCTACAACATAGTCAACACCATCAATGATTTCTTGACTGATTTCTTTAAACGAATTGGGAGTAGGTTGCCCCGATATATTGGCTGAAGTAGAAACCAATGGTTTTTTCATGCGTTCCATGAGCTTAAAGCAAAACGGTTCTTTGACGATTCTGATTCCTAAAGTCTTGTCAGCAGCGATTAAATTCGCAGCTACATTTCGGGGATTATCTAAAATTAAAGTCGTTGGTTTTTCAGATAAATCCATGATTTGCCAAGCGACTTCGGGAATTTCTTTGAAAACATTGTACATCATTTTTTCGCCATTCATCAAGCAAATCATACTTTGGGTTTCCGCTCTTTGTTTGAGTTTGTATATTTTGGCAACCGCATCAGCATTCGTGGCATCACAACCGATTCCCCAAACAGTATCAGTAGGATAGAGAATGATACCGCCATTTTTGATTGCTTCGTAGGCATTATGAACTTCTGAATTGATATCCATCGTATAAAATTTTGATGCAAAGATATTTATTTGAAAGCAAAAAAGTGCCTAATTTAGATTCATAAAAGCGTTACTTTTAAGTATATTTGTTTTTTGCATCAATGAAAGACAAATACTATAGGGCAAGGCTCAGCATATAAGGTTTAATAAAATATGGTTGTTGAAAGGCTAGATTGGGACAGTGATTTTTTTAATTTTAATGTGGGTAAAGTGGTCTGTAGCGACGATGAATCTTTTGATGCTGAGGCATTTTTGAATTCGAATCGCTCGTTTAAACTGGTGTATGTTTTCAGCAAAACGAAAATTGACAATAGCTTGCTGAAATTAGTGGATGATAAAGTTGTATTGGGTAGAAGTCTTGATACTAATCAAAGTAATGAAAATGTCGATAGTATAATCATCAAGTCATTTGACGAACGCATCCACAGTTCAGATGAAATCAAAAAACTCGCATTGGAAAGTGGCGAATTTTCAAGGTTCAACATCGATGGAAATTTCAAAAACAACGAGTATGAAAGATTGTACACCGAATGGATCGAACAGTCAATCAATAAAAAAATCGCTTTTGAAGTATTGGTTGCAGCCAACAAAAGCAAAACAATTTTAGGGTTTATAACCTTGAATAAAAAAAGTGATGTGCTTGCCGATATTGGCCTGTTGGCAGTATCAGCAGCATCGAGAGGAAAAGGCATAGCACGAAAATTATTGCAGCATTCATTCGAAATCGCAGAACGGTTAGGCTTTAAAAGCATTCAGGTCGTGACACAATTCAACAACCTGCCTGCCATGCGTTTGTATCAAAATGCAGGTTTTGAAATTAAAGAAAGAACATTTGTTTATCACTATTGGAATTTATGATACCATTTAACAAACCCTATTTAGTAGGTAAAGAAACCCAGTATATTGAAGATGCGGTTAGTACAGGAAAAATTTCCGGAAATGGTAAGTATACCAAGCTCTGTCAGGATTTTTTTGAAAATCGCTATGATTTCAAAAAGTGCTTATTGACAACTTCGTGCACCGATGCGCTTGAGATGGCAGCCATTCTTGCTAACATCAATCAAGATGATGAAGTAATCATTCCGAGCTATACCTTCGTATCGACGGCCTTAGCTTTTATTCGCCAAGGTGCCAAAATTATTTTTGCAGATTCGAGCCGCGAAAACCCAAACATCGACGTTTCTAAAATAGAATCGTTGATTACTTCCAAAACCAAAGCTATAGTTCCGGTGCATTATGCGGGTATTGCCTGTGATATGGAAGTCATTATGGCGTTGGCCGACAAATATAATCTTATCGTAATCGAAGATGCGGCGCAAGCCATAGAAAGCTATTATACTTTCAGCGATGGAACTAAGAAAGCACTCGGTTCGATTGGACATCTTTCGGCTTTTTCATTTCATGAAACGAAAAATATCATTTCAGGAGAAGGCGGAATGTTGGCAATCAATGATGATAGATTTGTTAAAAGAGCCGAGATTATTTGGGAAAAAGGAACCAATAGGGCTGAATTTTTCAGAGGTGAAATCAACAAGTACGGCTGGGTTGATACGGGTTCTTCATTTTTGCCATCTGAAATTATATCGGCATTTCTTTGGGCGCAATTGGAGGCATTAGATGCTATTCAGAGCAAAAGAATTGTACTATGGAAGCGCTATTACGCCGGGCTCAAAGGTTTTGAAAATGATATTTTTAGATTACCTAAAATCCCTGTTTTTGCGACCAATAATGCGCATATGTTTTTTATTGTTTTCAAAAGCATTGAAGAGAGAACCGCATGCATTGATAGGCTCAAACAAAATAATATCCTATCGGTTTTCCACTATTTGAGTTTGCATAAAAGCGAATTTTATAAAGACAGATACCAAGGCGAAGCACTTGTTTGGAGCGATTTGTATACCGATTGCTTGTTGCGTTTGCCGATGTATTTTGAATTGTCTGAAGAACAAGTAGATCGGATTGTTTCTATAATTTTGAATAAGTAAAGTTGAAGCGCTGCACAGCATCATAACCCAAATACTGATGGAAAACATAAAACCCAAAAAAATAGTCTTGTTAGTAACCTATGATCATGGCGGAGCGGCTGAATATATCTACAAACTTTCGAATATTTTAAAGAACCAAGGGCATCAGATTGCTATGGTTGTCAAAGAAAAAACAAAGGCCGACGATTTTATTGTGCCATTCAAAAACAAACAAAGACCAAAGCATTCTATTTTCTTTAAGATTATTCAAAAATTAAACAAGAAAAAATATAAAATCCGACTCGACGAGAAATATCATTTTTATGCCAAAGAGGAATCATCGGTAAATCTATCGCCGCAAAAATTCTTCGACAAAGTAGGATTTGTTCCTGATGTTATTTTCGCGGGCTGGACATCGGGATTCATCAATTCATCAGAAATATTGCTTTTGCAACAATTCAGTAAGGCAAAAGTCTACACGATTACGGTTGATATGAATCACTTCACCGGAGGTTGCCATTATGCATGGGATTGCAATGGTTATATTGAAGGTTGTTCGACTTGTCCCGCAATTTTGAATTCCCATTTTAAAGATTTGGCCAAAACGAATTTTGAAATCAAATTCAACAATGCGCAGCAAGGAAATTTTGAAATCATCGCTGGCTCAGGATGGACATTGCATCAAGCCAGACAATCAAAAATATACAAGAATCAAAAGAATATCATCAATATCAATAGTTTGATTGACACCAGTGTTATGAAACCTTCCGGTAAAAATGAAGCCAAAGATGTTTTTAATTTAGAGCATGATCAATTCTATATTTTGATGGGTTGTCAAAATGCTAATGAGTTGCGTAAAGGGTTTCGGTATTTATTAGAAAGCCTCGAAATTTTACACAAAGAACTTAGTATTGAAGCCCGAGATAAAATCAATGTCATCATTGTTTCGAGCAAGCCTGTGCAAATTCAGGATGAAATTCCATTCAAAATCACACAACTTGACTATATAAAAGATTACAATAAATTGTCATTACTGTATCAAGCTGTAGATGTTTTTGTAAATTCATCCGTCGAAGATTCAGGACCGATGATGGTTTCTGAGGCTATGGCTTGTGGCACGCCAGTTGTCGGTTTCGATATGGGCGTCGTGCATAATTTGGTGATCACTGGAGTTAATGGCTATAAAGCAACTTTAATGGATTCGGAAGATTTAGCGCGTGGCATCAAAACCATTTTTAGCCTAAGTCCGGAGGAATATAACATTTACTCAAAAAATGCCGTGGATCAGATACAAGAAAATTCCTCGCTTGAATATGGTGCTTCATTAATGAAAACATTATTAAATGAATAGTATCCAATATCCCGAACAAGTATGCCACCGAAAATTGCCCATCAATTTTAAGCAGGAAGATTTGTGCCTGTTCGAAGGAGATTTGAAGCATACCAATAAAGAAAAATCGATGTTGTTTCTCAAAAATATCGATTATCTAAAAGATACGTTATTCGACAAGCGCCATTTCAAATTCTATGATGACTACTGCTTCGTTCTTAAGAAACCGCTTATCAATTTACTGGCGCGACTGATCTACTATTCCCATAAAAGCCAAACGATAGACCAAGCCGTTTGGGTTACGGATAATTGGAGCAAAGAATATTTCCATTGGTTTGCCGATGTAATCTCGCGGATTTTAATTGCAGAAGAATACATCAAAGGGCATGTGATTGTGCTTCCACATGCTCATAAAAAATACAAATACATTTCTGAGTCATTGGATTTATTGGGCGTTTCCTATACTTTTCTTGAAAAGAAAAATGTTCATTTCAATAACCTAATCCTAACGCCCAAAATAGGCATTACTGGTAATTACGATAAGGTATTAATTAATCAGGTCAGAGACCGGTTTATCGACAGCGATAAGCAGCCGTCGAAATATATTTATATCAGCAGGCAAAAAGCCAATCGAAGAAAAGTCACCAATGAAGAAGAAGTGATTGCGGTTTTATTGAAGCATCATTTTGAAATCCATTTTTTTGAAGACTATACTTTAGCCCAGCAAATACAAATCATGCAGGATACTAAGATACTGATGAGCATTCACGGTGCCGGACTGACCAATATGTTATTCATGCCCAAGAACGCGAAAATAGTAGAGCTGCGAAATGAAACCGAATCGCGTTTGAATTGTTTTTTTTCATTGGCTTCGGATTTAAATCACGAGTATTATTACCTTACCAATACGGGAACTTCAACAACTACGCATACGGCCGACATCACAGTCGACGTCAATAAATTGGAAACGGAACTGCAAAAAATCCTGAATTAATCGCATCATCATGAAAAAAGTATCGATCATCACCATCACATACAACGACAAAGCGGGTTTGCAGAAAACTTTCGAAAGCGTGTTGAACCAGACTTTCAAGGATTTTGAATTTCTCGTGATCGATGGCGGAAGTTCCGATGGTTCGAAAGAATTGATTGAGGAACACCAAAACCAAATCGACTATTGGGTAAGCGAATCCGACAAAGGCGTGTATCATGCAATGAATAAAGGAATTAAAGCTGCTAAGGGCGATTTTATTATTTTCATGAATAGCGGCGATTACTTTTACAACGACAAACTTCTCGAAGAAATAGCGCCGATGTTAACCGACGAATTCGATATTTATTATGGCGATAACTATAAGATAAGCCCGAATTCTAAAAGACTGAAAACCTATCCTGAGGAACTCAAATTTTCGTTTTTTTACCACAGTTGCATTAATCATCAATCTACGTTCATCAGAAGATCGCTTTTTGAAAAGTATTTTTATTATAATGAAGATTATAAAATAGCATCTGATTGGGAGTTTTTTGTGTATGTAATATGTTATGCAAATGTCCCGTACAAATATTTGAAAAAGACAATTGCCATGTATGATTTCACCGGAATTTCGTCCAATCCCAAATTCGCTGCTTTGCTTTTGAAAGAAAAAAAACAATCCATGGAAAAATTTTTCCCAGCATTTGTTGATGATTACAAGGATGTTAATGAACTCAACTCCAAAAGATATTTGCAATTTCAATACATTAAAAGTAAAAAGATTGCTTACAAGATTTTAAAAGCAACGATGAGCATGCTCTTGTTTTTTTTACCAAAAATGGCTAAAGCAACACCCAAAGACTAAAGTTAATCATGAAAAAAATTCACGTAGGTTTTTTGTTATCGTATGATTATGAACTCCTGAAGTTCTCTTTGCCGCCGGTTTATGAAGAAGCCGATCGCATATTTTTAGCCAAAGACAAAGATTCAAGAACTTGGAAAGGCCAAAAATTTGATGTCGATCCTGGTTTTTATGAATGGATTAAAGCATTCGATACGCAACATAAAATAGAAATCTATGAAGGCGATTTTTACCTTCCGGAGCTTTCAACAATTGAAAATGATACGCGTGAACGTACGATGCTTTCACAGAAAATGGGCATTGGCAATTGGTTGATTCAAGTGGATTCTGATGAATACTTTATCGACTTCAAAAAGTTCGTTTCCGATTTAAGGCAATATGATTCCTATTTAGACGATCCGGAAAACAATAAAATCCAGATTTTTGCTTTTTGGGCGATTATATTTAAATACACTGCCAACGGCATTTTATATATTGATGAACCGATGAAAGCCGCTTTTGCCACCAATTATCCGAATTACAAAGTCGCGCGAAGAACCAATGAAAGAGTCATTTATCTCGATAGTATTGTTCTGCATGAATCGGTAGCTAGAACCGAAGCGCAGTTGCGTTTCAAACTCGAAAATTGGGGACACAACGTTGATGTGCACAAAGACTTCTTAAACAAATGGATTGCCGTCGACGAAACGAATTACCAAACGATGACGGATTTTTATTACATCGAACCCAAACGCTGGAAAACACTGAGTTATTTCCCAACCAAAAAGATTGAAGAAATCAAAAACTACGTAGCTACTTCGAAGAATTTAAAGATTACGAAGTCGCATTTGATGTTGCGGAATTTTGGACAGTGGTTTAAATTTTTGTTTAAGCGCTGAATTCGTTTAATCGTTTAACTGTGGAATCGTTTAATCGTTCTTGCCAAATCAACGATTCCACATAATTTTACTTCTTCAACTTATAAAACCGATTCATCGTCTTCATTTCCTTAGCGACCAAATCATAATTGATATGCGCATCATCAAGCGAATTGAGCTGCTGATCCGTCACATCAAAAAGCCCGGATGGATAAATATTTGTAATCTGTTTCTTTTCAATAATGGAGTAGCGTTGGTTGTAGCCACAAATAAAACTCGTTCTTGTAATCGGATCGTATAAATCATGGCCGAAGCTATAATCAGCCGCATCGTTCTTTACACCCAAATAATGTTGCATAATGGTAGGTGCAATGTCATAGTGTAACGTTTGCTGGTTGTAAGTTTTTGCCGGTTTCGAAGCATCGAAAATCATCATCGGTACATGAATTTGATAATCTGAAAAGTTTCCACCATGCTGCCAATAACCCTTTTTATTGTCATTAAATTCTTGTCCGTGATCCGATGTTATGACAATAATCGTGTTGTCTAAAGTGCCTTTTGCTTCGAGCTGTTGCAACACTTTTCCAATCAGGCTGTCAATAAAATGCAGTGAATTTTTATAGCAGTTGATCAGCAAAGCTGGATTGTAATTGTCGTCCAACTCTAAATAATTCACGCCTTCTAATGTTGGTTTGAAAGCCAGTTTGTAATCGTTAGGATAGTCGAAACCGTGTGCGGAATCATAAAATAAAAACCCAAAGAACGGCTGTTTTTGGTTGATTTTGTCAAAATTTTGGAGCCATAAATCATTGATTTCGATATCGCGGGCGGAAGCTCTTTCTGCTTTAGAATTCAATCTCAAATTTGGAATTCCTGCAAATACATTCCTATTGAACGGCGGATTTTCTAAAGTTGAACTGCTCAAAACCTGCATTTGATATTGTTGCTTTTGCAATTCCTTGATCAAAACAGGGGCAACTTCCTGACCCGTGAACGTGTCGAAATAAGTAGCCGGAATGCCATAAATCAAAGAAAAAATCCCACCGGTTGTCATGTTCGAACCGCTTAGATGATTCGTATACACTTGACATCGTTTCGAAAATGCCGCAATATTGGGCGTGATTTGATCATTCATGAAACCATTGCGCCAAGTATCAATCACGAGATAGAGTATGTTTTTTTTGGGTGTAAGGCTTTCAGAAACAATGCTTTTTAATGGATATTGAATCGTATTGGTAGTCGATTGCGTCTGCATTTTTTCGTTTTGTTTGGCTTTTTCTAAATCTACCAAACCGAGTTTCATCATCAAACCGTCAGCAGTCAAAGGATAAAAAACTGGAAATACATTTTTGATTTGAGTTACCGGACGAAAGTAATTGGCATCCGACCAAGCATAAACCAAATGACTTGTCAGCATACAAAGCAAAAATACCATAATGGTAGGTTTGACTTTCACATTCGATTTTTTCGAAAGGATTTTTTTCGATAGATAAAAGAAAAGAAATTGCAATCCCAATAAAACGATGATGAAAAGCACAGCCATTACAATATTGGTTGCTGAAAATTGGAAGATATCAGTAGAACGTTTTCCAAAAACCAATTTTAAAACGATAGGCGAGATGTGGTAGCGGAATTGTTCGAAAATCACCGCATCAAGTTTGACAACAACCAAAATAAAAGTGGAAAGCACGATGTTGATACCTTGAGTGACTTTACTCGATTTCGTCAAATAATAAATCAGCAAGCTCAATAACAACGGCAAAACCCCAATTAAAAAGAAATGGCTTGCCGTAGTAATGGCTAAATACAACTTCAGAAAAAAGCCGTCAATATTTTCTAGAAAATTGATGTATTGTAATGCAATGAAGAGTAATATGACAAGATTGAAAAGAAAGACCAAATAAAGTTGTTTGATAAATGGCGTATGGGTTTGCTGCATAGTATTCAAATTGTTGGCAAATCAATTTTAATTAATGGTCTAATTTTCAGAAGGCTACTATATGATAATCATTATTTTTGCGTTAAATCGATAGCAACCTGCAGTAAAAGTAGCGATTAAATTGGAAAAATATAATGCAATACCTACTTTTGTTGCCAGATAAACGTATTGATGCACTTAAAGATTCATTCCCAATTTCAAAGCTTTAAACCCACGCTAATCGAATATATTGAGAACTTCAATACTTCGGGAACGGTTTTCGTTGATGGCGAGCGCAATAAAATTAAGCTGTTTGAATTGGGTAATATGACCATCAATATCAAGTCATTCAAAGTTCCGAATATCATCAATCGTGTCGCTTATCAGTTCTTTAGAAAATCGAAAGCCAAGCGTTCGTTCGAATTTGCGACTCGCCTTTTAGAAAACGGAATCGGGACGCCACAACCCATTGCTTACTTCGAAAAACGCACGTTTTTAGGTTTTGGAAACAGCTATTATGTGAGTGAACATCTTGCCGTAGATTTGACTTATCGCGAATTGGTAGAAATTCCGGATTATCCCGATGCGGAAAATATCTTGCGCCAGTTTGTACAGTTTTCGTTTCGATTGCATGAGAAAGGCATTGAGTTTTTAGATCATTCACCAGGCAATACCTTGATTAAAAAAAGGGAAAATGGGCAATACGAATTTTACTTGGTCGATTTGAATCGAATGAATTTTCATGACCATTTGAACTTCGAAACCCGCATGAAAAACCTATCGCATCTGACGCCTAAAAAAGACATGGTTGTGTTGATGAGTAATGAATATGCCAAACTGTACTCAGCCAAAACGGAATCAGAAATCATGCAAAGTATGTGGTTTTATACGGATGATTTTCAAAAGAAATTTCAACAGAAAATCAAGTTTAAAAAACGCTTTTTGTTTAGAAAATAGTTACTTATTTGAACGCATTTTTTTGAGTTCCTCATATCGTACTACTACGCTCAATGCATTCAAATAACAAACAATCACCCCTTTTTTACCGTCAAGAAATCCTAGTCTCACGATAAACTGATACAGGAATTTGTACGCTGGATGCAAGTAGAAATGATAAAAATTCGGACGGATGCCTTTTGCAAATTCTTCCTTGGCTTTGAGCTTTCCGTAGCTTACCATTTTACTTTTGTAAGTTTCGTAATCGGTATAGGAGAAGTGAATCAGTTTGTGTTTGAGTTTGCCAATTTTCCCATCAACCGTGAGTTTTTCGTGCACCAATCGTTCGGTAACATATTTGGCTTTGTCTTTCTGGAAAAGGCGGAAAATCTTATCGGTTTGCCAGCCGCTGAAATTCAGTTTTTTGTCTTCAAATATGAAAGTTCTATAGAACAAATAAGCACTTGATGCATCTGGTTTTTGGATGGTTTCGATGACTTCTTCTTTGAGTTCTTCCGTAAATCGTTCGTCCGCATCAATAAAAAGTATCCATGGGTTTTTAGCACATTCGATGGCGAAATTTCGTTGTGAACTATAATCCACGAATTTGTTTTGAATCAATTTTACCTTTTCGAAATCATTCACCAACGCAACCGTATTGTCTTTACTAAAGGAATCGATAACGATGATTTCTTCAGCAAAATCAATATCTTGCAATACTTCTTTGATGTGTTTTTCTTCGTTGTAAGTGATAATCAGCGCGCTTAGTGGCAATCGTACCTGTACTATGTTCAACGTCGATTCAATATAACTTGCTGTGAGGTTCGTGTCGAGAAATTCGTTCAATACGTCACGGAATAGTTCAGGTATAAAATACTGGTATAATTCGGGTGTCTTTTCTTTGAGTTCTTTTTCAGTGTATGCGGCCAAAAGTTCAGGATGAAACTCTTTAAGATGCACCGATGTTTGATGGATGCCGTCTTCAAATGTAGCCCAGACTTTCTTTTCTATCCAAGGCGAAAAAATAATGAATGCCGGTTTTTGCAAAGATTTCGCAATATTGATTGCTCCGCCATCATTACCAACAATCATATCACATTGGTTCATAATGGCAATAAACGAACGCAAATCATCGCCTAATAAATCAAAATAAATCTTTTCCTGTGTAGGTTTTGAACAAAGTGCATAGACTTTCTTTGCCAAGTCGATTTGCTTCGGAAAATAATTGAAAAGTATATTAACGTTGTGGTTTTCGGCAATTTGGTTGACCACTTGCGCCATATAATCGAGCGGATAGGTTTTCGACGGCTCGCTACCAATAAGACTAATCATCACCGTTTTGCGATTTTCTTGCAAACCATGTTCTCGAAACAATGCCAAAGCTTGTTGGTTTTCGGCTTCGGTCACATAAAGTTTCGGGTACGGATCGATTTCGATGGTTAAGTGCAATGGTTTTAGTAGTGAAAGTCGTCTTTCTATTGCCAAACCTAAATTGGTTTTTGGAAAAGAAGTGAAAGGAAGGTTGTCAGTGTATAAGAAACTTCTTCCGGGTTTTTTATAGGAAATACGACGTTTGGCTCCACTTAGAAGTACAAAAATCCAACTTTCTAATTTTGAATACGCATCAATCACCAAATCGTAATGCTCTTGACGGATTTGCCAAGCCAATTTCATAAAAGCGATATTGCTTTTTCGATGGATTTTTTTAAATAAAATAAGGTTGTCAATATTCGGATTGCCTTCTAGAACAGGCGTAGTCGATTCGTAGACCAAATAATCAATTCGTGCATTCGGGTAAGCTTTTTTAAGGTTGTTGCAGATAATACTGCTCACCAAAACGTCGCCAATCATCTTTTGTTGAATTACAAGAATTTTCATGAATGACTAATTTGGCTTTACAATAAGTTGATTATTATTGACTCTTTCATTGAAAGATTGAATGTAGGCTTTAATGAATTTTTCCATACTGATTCGGATTTGCGGCGCTTTATTTAATAGATTGTCTTTGAATAACGGATCTTTTTTAAAATTAAACAATCCAATCGATTTTGTACCATCAAAAGCCAAATAATAATCCTGATGAATATAATTGTAGACGTTGTCGATATAAGAAACCACGAAGTCTTTATCTGAAAGATATGATTTTCCGTATGTTACAACCGTGTCTTTGATATTCAAGTAATCTAAAACGCTGGGTAAAATATCAATCTGTTGAAAATTCTTTTCGATTACACCATGAAATTCGGGTTTCGACGGATCGAAAAAGAAAATCGGAATTCTGAATTTACCAACATTTGTGGTGTATTTTCCAGTACCTGAAGATGAAGTGTGATCGGCAGTGAAAATGAATAAAGTGTTATTATACCAATCTTGCGTTTTAGCTTTTTTGAAAAATTGCCGCAATGAATAGTCAGTATAACCAATGCTTTCATGAATTTCTGTAGTTCCTTTCGGGAACTTTCCGGCATATCTTTCGGGTATTGTAAAAGGAATGTGCGATGAAATGGTAAAGATAGATGCAAAGAAAGGCGATTTAAATGCAGTCACTTTGTCGCAAAAAAATTGTAAAAACTCTTCATCGAAAATGCCCCAAGAACCATCGAACGCACCTTCCTTTGGGTATTCATTTTTACCGTAATAATTTTCGAAACCGGCCACTTTAGAATACTGATCAAAGTTTTGACTGCCATTGAATGCGCCGTGAAAAAAAGAAGTATTATAACCTTGCTTCTTCAAAATTTTAGGTAAACCATACACTTCATTTAAAGAATATCCCGACGAAATCAGCGGGGTATTCATCAAACTCGGAATGCTCGACATGGTAGATGGAACCGCATCAATAGAAACTCTTCCATTGGCAAAACCATTTTTAAAATAGTAAGATTTGGTGATGAGGGAATCTAAAAATGGTGAATAACCGCGATGAATGTTTTCATCGCCGAAACTTTCTAGTATGATAATCACTAAATTTTTTTTGGTTGGAGCTCCAGTTGGGCTGCTTGTTATAACCGGATTGAAGATTTGATCAAGTTCTTTTTTACTGTAAAACTTAGGGTCGACCAACGTTTCTTTGCTTCCTAAAGTTTTTAAAATGCTATACGGTGTGTTGAGAACAACGGCAGTATTTCCGATGGATGTGTAATTGACCGCATCGACAATTCGTATGGGTTTTTCTTGAATACCACCACGCGCCGCCAAAAAACCAAATCCCAAAGCAATCACCAAAACCATAGATTCTTGAGCGATTTGTTTTGGAGAAATTTTTTCTTGAATCACTATTCTGGGTTTCGAAAGCAGTTTCCAAATCAGTATTGAAATCAGTATGAATCCAACAGGTAAATACCAGTAATTTATTAAAAATAAAGGAATTAGACCTCCAATTTCATTTTCCATTCCTTTGGCAGTAATCAAACCAAATGAACTCCTTCTTCCCGTAAATTTAAAGTATTCAAAATCAACAAAATTGGTCGCAATGAAAATAATGTTGACCACAAAAAAAGCAATTTTCAATCCTTTTTGATAATTGGGTTTGTATTTGAAATGGCCCGGAATTAAATGCAGTAATATGAAAAGCAAATTGATATAACCAATCGCCGACAAATCATAGATCACGCCACCAAAAAAAATACTTGGCGTAAGATTGGGGAAATAACTTTTATTGAAAAGAATAAATAAAACCCTGCAAGCTTGATAAATAAAGAAGATGACAACAATTCTTCGAATTAGAATTTTCAATACACTATGATGGTTATTCATGTTTGATAGGTAAATTTATGTTTACACCGCAACATCATATTCTCTCAATGCGTCATTCAGAGAAGTTTTCAAATCGGTAGATGGTTTTCTTTTCCCAATAATCAAAGCACAAGGCACTTGGTATTCTCCTGCTGCAAATTGCTTGGTATAACTTCCAGGAATCACTACGGAACGGGCAGGCACAATACCTTTCATTTCGATTGGCGTCGGGCCGGTAACGTCGATGATTTTAGTGGATGCTGTCAAACAGACGTTGGCGCCTAAAACAGCTTCGGTTTCAACACGAACACCTTCCACGACGATGCAACGTGAACCTATAAACGCACCATCTTCTATAATAACCGGTGCGGCTTGAAGTGGTTCTAAAACACCACCGATACCCACGCCACCACTTAAATGTACGTTCTTCCCAATTTGAGCACAGCTTCCAACCGTTGCCCATGTATCTACCATTGTGCCTTCATCTACATAAGCACCAATATTGACGTAGCTCGGCATCAAAATCACGCCTTTAGAAATGTAAGCACCATGTCTTGCAACAGCATGCGGCACCACACGAATTCCTTTTTCAGCATAACCTTTTTTCAATGGAATTTTATCATGATACTCGAAAATACCCACTTCGAAAGTTTCCATTTTTTGAATTGGGAAGTACAATACGACTGCTTTTTTCACCCATTCATTTACTTGCCAACCGCCGGCAATAGGTTCAGCGACGCGCAATGTTCCGGCGTCTAGTAAATTGATAACTTCTCGGATGGCTGCAGTTGTTGTAGCTTCTTGAAGTAGATTTCTATCATCCCAAGCGGATTCTATAATGGTACGGAGTTGGTTCATATTTTAAGAATTTTCACAAATATAGTGGCATTTTTTAAAATAGGAATACGCTAAAAATAAATAAAGTGAAGATTTTCTAATTAATCAGAATCTGCCAATTGTCCCAAGCTTGAAGTATGCTCAAAATTGATTAAAAAGCGTTTGGTTTTGGCGTACAAATACATTTTGATATTGTCAAATAGCATTACGGTAATTGGGTTTGACTTTTCATCTTTACACAAATAGATGGTGCCTCTATCAGGTAAATCTGTTTTAGAAAGAATCGTTAGATGGTAGTTTTTATCAATCTTTAAATTGATTTCGTTAGCGGTAAATTCCGCTTTTTGAGTACTAATCGTTTCACATTTACCCCATTCTTGAATGTTGTTTCTGGATTGAATCTGATTGTAGGAGAAGATTTTTTGTTGCGCATTAACGCAATAAGAAAGTAAAACGATGTATAAAAAAAACTGGCTTCTAAAAGTCATGTATTTCGATTTGGTAGTGCAATTAAGGCATTTTATCTGAGTTATCGTGCGTTTTGTCGATTTTTTAAGGATTATTTTTTAACAACCTAATAAAAACAATGTTGATAACTTTTTTGAAAACGCGACTGAGTTTAAATACTATCTTTGATAAAAAATTAAATCACATCTAATTTTAAGTTATAAAAATGCCTAGAATCCTCGCTATAGATTACGGACAAAAGCGCACTGGTATTGCTGTCACAGATGAATTGCAGATTATTGCTTCGGGATTAACAACGATTCCTTCTGAAACCATATTCGCTTTTTTGAAATCGTATTTCACTACAGAAAGAGTCATTAAAATACTGGTTGGCGATCCTAAACAAATGAATGGTCAACCTTCTGAAAGTGCTGCCATGATTCAAAATTTTGTGTTTCAATTGGAAAAACAGTTCCCGGATATTCCGATTATTCGTGTCGATGAACGCTTTACTTCCAAAATGGCTTTTCAGTCGATGATTGATAACGGATTATCGAAAAAACAACGCCAAAATAAAGGATTGATTGATGAAATTTCTGCTACTATTATGTTGCAAGATTATTTGACTAGAAAGATGATCTGATGTAATGAGTGCCTAGCCCCGATAGCAGAGGAAAACCTTTGACACCGTTGTTCGGTGGCAAAGTTTGGGAACGGATAGCGGGAAACAGCTCCTAATCACAAATTATAAAAAAATACTAATTATTTCCTTCGCATTATCGTATGTGCATTTTTTCACTATTTTTGCCGACTACTTTAGCAAAACCTTTGTGCTGTTCGAGTATAATTTAAAACCAGCATCATGATTTTACCTATTATAGGATATGGAGATCCGGTCTTGAGAAAATTGTGTGAGGCGATTACACCTCAATATCCTAATTTGAATGAGACGATTGCAAGCATGTATGAAACGATGTATAATGCATACGGCGTTGGTCTTGCTGCACCACAAGTTGGCTTGGCGATTCGTTTGTTCGTCATTGATACTGCTCCGTTTAGTGAAGATGATGAGCTTTCTAAAGACGAACAATTGCTATTGAAAAACTTCAAACGTACTTTCATCAATGCCAAAATGGTTAAAGAAGAAGGCGAAGAATGGGGTTTTAATGAAGGTTGCTTAAGCATTCCCGAAGTGCGTGAAGATGTGTATCGCCATGAAAAAATCACCATCGAATATTGCGATGAAGATTTTAATACTAAAACTGAAGTCTTTGATGGCTTAATCGCACGTGTGATTCAGCATGAATACGATCACATTGAAGGCATTTTATTCACCGACCATATTTCATCTTTAAAAAAGCAACTCATCAAAAAAAAGTTGCAAAACATTATGGAAGGCAAGACACGACCGGAGTATAAAATGAAATATGCCGTCAAAAAAGGAAGATAAATTTATAAATACGATTAACCAAATCAACGAATAAACATTAATAAAAATGAATTTAGAAAAAATATTAGCCATATCCGGAATGCCAGGTATCTATGCTTTGAAAATGCAAACACGTACCGGATTTGTTGCAGAATCTTTATTAGACGGGAAAAAAGTAACGGTTGGATTGAGAAGCAATGTGAGTTTACTAACCGAAATCTCAATCTACACCCATGATGCTGAAAAGCCTTTAGCCGAAGTAATGCGCGCCATTGCAACCAAAGAAGATAACGGTGCAGCAATTTCTCATAAGGAAGACAGCGCAAAATTGGTGGCTTATTTTAAAGAAATTCTACCAGATTATGACGAAGATCGTGTGTATCCTTCAGACATTAAGAAAGTATTGAATTGGTACAATATACTACAATCAAAAGGGTTGGTTTCTAAAGAAGAGCCTAATACTGCTGAGGAAGCCAGAGTAGAGGAAATCGTGAAAGAGAAAGTAGCGGAAGCCAAACAAAAGAAAGCGGCATCAACGGAAGCTAAAGCAGCGACTCCTAAAAAGCCAAAAACAAAAAAAGAGTAATCTTACAAACTGTTATAAATTAATCCTGTCTCGATGTTTTTCGTGGCAGGATTTCTTATTTTTACACAACCCGAAGCCATAAGGCCGAACTGATGAAATAAAACCTTTCCTATGAATTCAAGACAACTCCAACTGCAATCTTTCGAACGCCTTTTAAACATCATGGATGATTTGCGCGAAAAATGCCCCTGGGATAAAAAGCAAACGCTCGAGTCACTGCGCCATTTAACGATTGAAGAAACCTACGAATTGGGCGACGCGATATTGAATAATGATTTGAACGAAATCAAAAAAGAACTCGGCGACTTGCTGTTGCACATTGTTTTTTACGCCAAAATAGGAAGCGAAAGTGATACGTTTGATATTGCTGATGTTTGCAATGAAATCTGTGAAAAACTCATTCATCGGCATCCGCACATTTACGGAGATGTTGAAGTGAAAGACGAAGAAGAAGTCAAACAAAACTGGGAAAAACTCAAACTCAAAGAAGGCAAAACCTCAGTTTTAGAAGGCGTTCCTGCGGGATTACCAGCGTTGGTGAAAGCCAGTAGAATTCAAGATAAAGTCAAAGGTGTTGGTTTCGATTGGGAAGAACCGCATCAGGTTTGGGATAAAGTACAGGAAGAATTGCAGGAATTGCAAGACGAAGTAGCCATTGGCAATCAAGAAAAAATTGAAGCAGAGTTTGGTGATGTCTTGTTTTCGATGATCAATTATGCTAGGTTTTTAAATGTCAATCCCGAAGATGCACTAGAGCGCACCAATAAAAAATTCATCAAACGTTTTCAATATCTCGAAAGCAAAGCCGGCGAATTAGGCAAACCACTAATGGATATGTCGTTGGCTGAAATGGATGTTTTTTGGAATGAAGCTAAAAAATTGTAAAAATTATCGTTGATCGACTTCCCTGATGGGCTATAACGATTATTTAAACAGTTTATCGAAAATAAATTTGAGAATGCTTTTTCCAATATAATTTAGCTGAGAAATAATTCATTAATCCCCAAAATAGCCCCACTATGACAACAAGCATTACTACATTAGCACTTAATCTTTTAGTATCAGAAAGAATCGGACAACGATATATTTTTGCAGATAAGATTATAGCATTGGTTCAAGAAACCCAAGATGATTCTGAAAATAAAAAAGATTTTTTAAATGTCATCACGCTTTGTATTGAGGATCCAAGCAGTGAAGCCAGAAATACTTTTGTGCAACTGGCACAATACTATGCGGAAAAGATTAACGCAGCTTAATTGTATTTGATTTTACAATACTTTTATAAAATTAAAAAGCCTCATATCGTTTGATGCGAGGCTTTTATTTTTATATGAATTTTAAACTATTCCTGTTTGATGCTTCTCGATTATTTGGGTTTTTCTTTCCAAACATCAAGGCTTTCTGTGTGTTTGGGGATGTTTTTTGGAATGAAGCCAAGAAACTATAACAATTATTCCGACAAGCGTTTCAATTTATTGCGGTCAAGAATGGTTATTTTTTTACTTTCCAAAGTAATGAATCCCAGTTTTTTGAAGTCCGATAATAACCGAATACAACTCTCAGTAGCAGTACCAATGATGCCCGCCAATTCTTCTCTTGACAGTTGAATGTGCAACGAACCGTCTGTATTTTTTCCGAAAGTATCTTCTAAATAAATGAGCGTTTCCGCCAATCGCTCTTTTACATTTTTTTGGGCTAAAGAAACCATATGATCGTCGGCATCTTTCAAATCGCCACAAATGGTTTGCATGACATTCATCGAAAATTTATTATTGTCATTAAAGAAACCCATGACTTCCGTTTTCGGAATAAAGCACACTTCCATATCTTCTAAAGCTACTGCGGTAAGATTTACAGGTTCGTCACTAATCATCGAACGTTGGCCTAACAATTCTCCTTTTTTAACGAGCTTAACAATCTGGTCTTTGCCATTCGAACTCAACTTTGTAAGTTTGCAAATACCATCTTTAATGCAGTAAATTCCGTTGACATTTTCACCTTCTTCAAAAATGACCGCGCCTTTTTTGACAGTATGCGAAGTTTTGCATTGCGCCATTTTAATAAGTTCGTCTTTCCCAAGCGCTTTCAAAGAACTGAATTCTCTAACGATGCATTGTTCACATTTGCTCATAATTATTGGGGATTTATTGGCACCGTAAATTTAGTCATTAAGTATGACAAATATCATATTTTAATGAACAACTGTTCAGGTACTTTGCATCAGGTAAAATGAGCAAAATTATGGACACATCCCCTTGTTTCCATTGTGGATTGGATAGTATAAAAACAGATGTAATTGTTTTCGATGACAAAAAGTTTTGTTGCAACGGATGTAAAACCGTCTACGAAATTTTCAGTCTCAATGACATGACTTGTTATTATGATTTCGAAAAATCCCCTGGAACAACACCATTAGAGATTAAAGGAAAATATGATTTTTTAGACAATGAAAGTATCGTTAGCAAACTACTTGAGTTTCGAGAAGATGCAACCGCTATTATATCGCTGCACATTCCTTATATTCATTGCAGTTCGTGTATTTGGATTTTGGAAAATCTACAGCGTCTTCAAAAAGGCATCAGCACTTCGCAAGTAAATTTCCCAGAAAAGAAAGTTAGAATTACTTACAATCCGACCAAAGTTTCACTCAAGGAAATCGTTTATTTATTGAACTCGATTGGTTATGAACCCAACATCAGTTTAGAAAATTACGATTCAGAAAAAATTAAAACAGACCACAGTCTAACCTATAAATTGGGTGTTGCATTCTTTTGTTTCGGCAATATCATGCTGCTTTCTTTTCCAGAATATTTCGATGTGAAAGAGTTTTGGCTCGACCAATACAAAGGTTTTTTTCGCTGGTTGATTTTTGCCTTATCACTTCCGAGTTTTTTCTATTCCGCGAGTGGTTATTACGTAGCAGCCTACAAAAGCATCAAAGCCAAAATGCTCAATATCGAAATTCCGATTGCTTTAGGAATTATCGTCATGTTTGTTCGAAGCACCGTAGATATTGCATTTAAGTACGGTTCAGGTTTTTTTGATAGCCTGTGTGGTTTGATTTTTTTCATGCTTTTAGGGAAAATGTTTCAGATTAAAACCTACAGCTTTTTGAGCTTCGAACGCGATTTCAAATCCTATTTCCCAATTGCGATTACTAGAGTTGTAGGCAATATCGAAGAAAGCATTCCGGTGTATGACATTCAAAAAGGCGATCGATTGTTGATTCGAAACCAAGAACTCATTCCCGTTGACGGCATTTTAATTTCTGAAAAAGCCGAACTCGATTACAGTTTCGTCACTGGTGAAGCCATTCCAATCACTAAACATTCCGGCGATAAAGTCTATGCTGGCGGCAAACAAATCGGCAAAGTCATCGAAATGGAAGTTTTGCACACCATTTCCCAAAGTTACCTGACGCAATTGTGGAGCAACGATGTGTTTCAAAAAAGCGTCACGCAAAAGCATAAAACCATTACCGATAAAATCAGCCAATATTTCACCCCCATATTATTATTGATTGCTTTTTCAGGATTTGGCTATTGGATTTTTATTGATACGGATATTGCTTTTAATGTATTCACAGCAGTGCTCATCGTAGCTTGCCCGTGCGCCTTGGCTTTAACAGCTCCATTTACTTTTGGCAACGTTCTGCGGATTTTAGGAAAGCGAAAGTTCTATCTCAAAAACGCTTTAGTCATCGAGCAATTGGCAAAAGTAGATACGTTGGTTTTCGATAAAACAGGAACAATCACAACGAATCATTCCGCGACGATTTCGTATGAAGGAAAAGCACTTTCTGAAGCACAACAGCTGCGGATTAAAAGTGTATTGCGCGCATCCAATCATCCTTTAAGTCGCATGTTGTATGATTATTTTCCCAATGGAAAACCGATTACAGTTACTTACTTTCAAGAAATCACAGGAAAAGGCATAGAAGCGATTTGCGATCATGTCAAAATCAAAATTGGATCGAATGCTTTTGTCGAAAAGAATGAAGTTGATACCATACAACAGACTGTCGTTCATATTAAAATCGATGATGTTTATTTTGGAAAATTCATTTTCAATAACCAATATCGCGAAGGTTTGGAAGTGTTATTTCAAAAGTTAAGTAAACAGTATCAAATCAAAGTTTTGTCAGGAGACAACGAAGGCGAACGCGGCGTTTTAGAACAGATAATGCCCATCGGAACCGAATTGGTATTCAACCAAAAGCCCGAACAAAAACTTGAATTTATAAAAGCATTACAATCAAAAGGGCATAATGTGATGATGGTAGGTGATGGCTTGAATGACGCCGGAGCATTAGCACAAAGCAATGTTGGTATTTCTATTTCTGAAAATGTCAATGTGTTTTCTCCTGCTTGCGATGCGATTTTAGACGCCACCCAATTCGAAAGATTGGATTACTTTTTAAAACTTTCCAAAAATTCTATGCGCACGATTTATATGAGTTTCACGCTGTCATTGCTATACAATGTAGTCGGATTGTCGTTCGCCATAACAGGGAATTTACTCCCTTTGGTTGCGGCTATCATCATGCCGTTGAGTACGATTACGATTGTGAGTTTCGTGACCTTGATGAGTAATTATTATGCAAGAAAAAAATAGCATTATATAGAAGTTGAAATGATGAAACAGTATCTGTTTTAATACAAATGTGTAAGTATGACAAATGTCATATTATTTAAAAATAAGTCAAGGTAATTTTGAAAACATAAACTTAAGGTATGAGTGTCATTTATCTATTAATCTCCATCAGTATTATCGTAGCGATTATTTTCTTTATTGCCTTCATCAGAGCCGTCAAAACCGGACAGTATGATGATGATTATACACCATCGGTGCGCATGCTTTTCGATGATGAACTCACCGCAGAAAAACCAAAATCAATACAAACAGAAGAAAAACAAATTTAATTATGGAAATGCAACAATTTTATTACGACAACAAAATTGTAAAGAAATTCCTTTATGCAACCATTCTTTTTGGTGTAGTAGGAATGTTAGTCGGGCTGTTACTGGCCATCATGTTTCTGTTTCCGAATATCACCGACGGTATATCGTGGTTGAGTTTCGGAAGATTACGACCTTTACATACCAACGCGATTATTTTTGCCTTTGTAGGCAATTCGATGTTCGCAGGGATTTATTATTCTCTGCAACGTCTGCTCAAAGCCAGAATGTTTAGCAATTTCTTAAGCAACTTACACTTTTGGGGTTGGCAATTGATTATTGTTGCAGCAGCTATTTCGCTACCACTAGGATACACAACTTCCAAAGAATATGCTGAATTAGAATGGCCGATTGATATCGCGATTGCGCTTATTTGGGTTGTTTTCGGAATCAATATGATTGGTACAATTCTGAAAAGAAGAGAACGCCATTTGTATGTTGCGATTTGGTTCTACATCGCCACGTTTGTAACGGTTGCGGTATTGCACATTTTCAACAGTTTAGAATTACCAGTTTCAGCTTTAAAAAGTTATTCTGTGTATGCAGGTGTGCAAGATGCATTAGTGCAATGGTGGTACGGTCACAATGCCGTAGCTTTCTTTTTAACGACGCCATTTTTGGGATTGATGTATTATTTTATTCCTAAAGCGGCGAATCGTCCGGTGTATTCTTATCGATTGTCAATCGTTCACTTTTGGTCTTTGATTTTTATTTATATCTGGGCTGGACCACATCATTTATTGTATTCTGCGTTACCCAATTGGGCGCAAAACTTAGGAGTCGTTTTTTCCATCATGTTGATTGCGCCATCTTGGGGTGGTATGATCAACGGATTGCTGACGCTTCGTGGCGCTTGGGATAAAGTGCGTGTAGAACCGATTTTAAAATTCTTCGTTGTAGCCGTTACAGGTTATGGAATGGCAACTTTCGAAGGTCCGATGTTGTCTTTAAAAAATGTCAATGCCATTGCGCATTTCACCGATTGGATTATTGCACACGTGCATGTAGGTGCTTTGGCTTGGAATGGTTTTATGGCATTCGGTATGATATATTACTTGATTCCAAAACTTACTAAAGGACCATTATATTCATTAAAATTGGCGAACTTCCATTTCTGGATTGGTACTTTGGGCATCATATTGTATACGCTTCCGATGTATGTCGCGGGATTCACACAAGCTTCGATGTGGAAACAATTCAATCCTGACGGCACATTAACCTACGGAAATTTCCTCGAAACAGTCAAAGAAATTATCCCAATGTATACGATTCGTGCCGTGGGTGGAACGCTTTACTTAATCGGAATGTTGGTATTGGTTTACAATATCATCCAAACCGTAAGAGCCAATTCTAAAGTAGAAGACGAAGCGGCACAAGCACCGGCTTTACAACGCATCAGCAATGGCAGAATGAAAGGTGAAAAATGGCATTCTTGGTTGGAAAGACGCCCAATTCAATTGACCATTTTTGCAGTCGTTGCGATTCTAATTGGTGGTGTGATTCAAATTGTACCAACGATTATGATCAAATCGAATATTCCAACCATAGCGAGTGTCAAACCTTATACACCGTTAGAATTAGAAGGTCGTGATTTATACATCCGTGAAGGTTGCGTTGGCTGTCACTCTCAAATGGTAAGACCTTTCAGAAGTGAAGTCGAACGTTACGGTCCGCAATCTAAAGCAGGTGAATTTGTGTATGACCATCCATTCTTATGGGGTTCCAAACGCACCGGTCCGGATTTGCTCAGAGAAGGAGGAAAGTATAACGACAACTGGCATTTCAATCACTTTTGGGATCCGCAAAGCATTTCTTCGGGTTCGATTATGCCTTCTTACAAATGGTTGTTCGATAACAAACCACTCGATATTACCAACATCGAAGATAAAATGAAAGCCATGAAAACGCTCGGTGTTCCGTATACCGATGCTCAAATTGCGTATGCTAAAGCAGCCATCAAAGAACAATCGATGCTCATTGAAACGAATTTATATTCCGATCCGGATTTCGTTAAAAGCTATGAAGACAGCAAGAAAAAAGCGGCAGCTAAAGGCGAACAGTTTGTTCCGATGCATCAAAGAGAAGTCGTTGCCTTAATCGCTTACATTCAAAGATTGGGAACCGATATTAAAGTAAAAGACAACCTTAAAAAATAACATCATGTTCGAACAAATCAAACACAATCTAGAAACCATCAACGGCGTGGCCATCTATCCAATACTATCGCTATTGATTTTCTTCGTCTTTTTTGTAGTGCTTGGCGCATGGGTATTCTCATACAAAAAAGAAAAAATTAATGAATTGAGTCAAATTCCATTAAACGATAAATAAGTATAAGTGATGAAAAAATTAATTCCAGTTTACGTTAGAGTTCCTGTGATTTTCTTCAGTGTTATGATGGCACTAGAATATTTCATTGACTCAGGAGATCGACCAGCATTTATCAAATTCCCAATGGTTTCCGTTTTCTTATTTGTATTTCTTTTCCTTTTAATTGCGATTGAAATTACGGTAAGTGCTATAGATAATATTACGTATCATTTACTCACAGAGGAGCAGAAAAAAATGTTGGAAGAGACTGTTCACGTTAGTATTAAAGATAGCGTTTGGTTTCAAAAACTAATGAAGTTACTGACCAAATCCGAACCTTTAGAAAGCGAAACGAGTATACTGCTTCACCATGATTACGACGGCATCAAAGAGTTAGATAATACGTTGCCGCCTTGGTGGGTTTATCTGTTCTACGGAACTATTATTTTCGCTGGAATTTATATGGTACGTTTTGACATTATGGGCGCCGACAATCAGGAAATGGAACTCAAAAAAGAAATGGCACAAGCTAAAATCGATGTCGCAGAATATATGAAAACCGCACCTGATTTGATGGATGAAAAATCAGTAACCTTGTTGACTGATCCGGCTGAATTGGCGATTGGAAAATCGATATTCACCACCAATTGTGTGGCTTGTCACCGAGCTGATGGCGGAGGGCAAATCGGGCCTAACCTAACCGACGATCATTGGATTTTAGGTGGCGGAATCAAAAACGTGTTCCATACCATTACCAATGGCGGACGCGATGGAAAAGGCATGATTTCTTGGAAAGCTACTTTAAAACCAAAAGATATTCAGCATGTGGCGAGTTATGTTTTGTCATTGCAAGGCACGCATCCGAAGGATCCGAAAGCGCCTGATGGAGAAGTTTGGGTTGATGATATTAAACCGGTAACTGTAGCCGCAGTAACAGCTGCTGATATTGCACCAATTAAAAAATAAATCATGTCTAACTTACCCGATGACGCGTTTAGAGATTCCATTGCTACGATAGATGAGCAAGGGAAACGGAAATTTATTTTCCCCAAAAAACCGTCCGGTAAATGGTATGATTACCGCAAATGGGTTAGTTATTTTTTATTGATTGTATTGGTTGCGAATCCATTCGTGAAAATTAATGGGAATCAGTTTATGATGTTCAATGTGCTTGAGCGCAGGTTCAATCTTTTCGGATTCCCTTTTTGGCCACAGGATTTCTATCTGTTTGTGTTGTTTATGATAGTAGGTGTCGTCTTTGTCATCTTGTTTACAGTTATTTTCGGACGTATTTTTTGTGGATGGATTTGCCCTCAAACGATCTTCCTAGAAATGGTTTTCAGAAGAATTGAATACTGGATTGAAGGCGATCGCGGCGCACAAATCAGATTAGACAAACAAGAATGGAATGCAGAGAAAATCAGAAAGAAAGCTTTAAAATGGATGGTTTTTGCCATCATCTCTTTTGGAATTGCCAATGTATTTCTGGCGTATTTAATCAGCAGTGATGAATTGATTCAAATGGTTGAAGATGGGCCAATGACGCATGTTAGCACCTTAATTGCCTTATTGATTTTTACCGGTGTTTTCTATTTCATCTTCGTTTGGTTTCGTGAACAAGTGTGCATTATTGCTTGTCCGTACGGTCGTTTGCAAGGTGTTTTATTAGACAACAAATCGATTAATGTAGCGTATGATTTTGTGCGTGGTGAGAAAGAAGTGGGTCGCGCCAAATTCAAAAAGCAAGAAGACAGAGCGGCTCTAGGAAAAGGCGATTGTATCGATTGCCATCAATGTGTGCATGTTTGTCCAACAGGCATTGATATTAGAAACGGAACGCAATTGGAATGCATCAACTGCACGGCTTGCATCGATGAATGCAATACGATTATGGACAGCGTTGGTTTGCCGCAAGGATTAATTCGATTTGCCTCGGAAGATGAAATTGAAAAGAAATCGAAGTTCAAGTTTACCACTAGAATGAAAGGTTACACCGCTGTGTTATTCATTATTATGGGAATTCTAACCGGTTTATTGTTTTTAAGAGCTGAAGTCGAAGCTACTGTTTTGCGTTTGCCTGGGCAGTTGTTTCAGCACAAAGGTGACAACATCAGCAATATTTATACATTCAAAATCATTAATAAAACCAATGCTGATTTTAATGACATTCATTTCAAATTGAAAAACATCAATGGCACTATTAAGGTTGTCGGTGAACAGGAATTTAAAATTGAAAAACAAGGTTCAGCAAAAGGCACTTTATTCGTAGAAATCAATCAATACTTGCTAGAAAACGATAAAACGAAACTCAAAATAGAAGTATTCAATGGCCATAAAAAAATTGAAACCGCGACAACTAATTTCCTAAGTCCAAGAACTTTTAATTAAACGAAAATGATTACAGATATCAAACCAAAGAAAAGTTTTAGTATCAATTGGGGCACTTCGATTGTTATTGCTTTTGCATTATTTATGACCTTCATTTTATATTTTGTGTTTAAAGTACAATCGAATTCCAAATACGAT
The DNA here is from genome assembly GCF_031411595.1 of Flavobacterium sp. GTDB lineage: Bacteria > Bacteroidota > Bacteroidia > Flavobacteriales > Flavobacteriaceae > Flavobacterium. Next base: position 70,021 of record NZ_JANOBI010000052.1, read on the forward strand.
AACGAATTGGTGGTCGAAGAATATTACAAACACGATGCACATTTTGGAGAAGAAATGACGCAGGTGCAAAACGCTCATGATTTGGCTGAAAAACCAACGATAACCCAGCTTTCAGAAGTTGTCAATATTACATTTCCACCGACTTTTACACCACAAAAATTAAAAGGGAAAGTGTCCTTGTATAGACCGTCTAACAAAAAACTAGATTTTGAAATACCTATTTCGACTTCTGGTCCAACTTTGCTCATACCTAAATCAAAATTGGTGGGCGGTCTTTGGGACATTACTTTAGCGTGGCAATATGAAGGTAAAGATTATCGATTGAAACAAAGTATTTACATTCAATAACATGTTGTATACAGCTTTCATTTTCGGACTCATCAGCAGCTTGCATTGCATTGGTATGTGTGGCCCAATTGCGATGATGTTGCCTGTAGATGCTAATAATCCTGCCAAAAAAGCAACACAAATTTTCACGTATCATTTCGGACGATTGACTGCCTATGCGAGCATTGGATTGGTTTTCGGAATGTTAGGGAAAGGTTTTTTTATGGCCGGTATGCAACAACAATTGTCTGTTTTTGTGGGCATTGCTATTATTTTTGTAATTTTAATTCCGGAGAAATTATTCGCACGTTACAATTTTTCCAAACCGGTTTTTAAAATGATTTCTAAAGTAAAATCGGCATTAGGAAAACAGTTTAAAAACAAAAGTTACCGTTCTTTATTTACGATTGGTTTGCTCAACGGATTTCTGCCTTGCGGTTTGGTGTATGTCGCGCTGTTTGGTGCCATTGCTATGCAAAGTGCCGGTTTCGGTGTATTGTATATGATTTTGTTTGGATTGGGAACGGTGCCCATGATGAGCGTAGTGGTGTATATGAATTCGTTTTTGACGATTCCACTTCGAAATAAAATGCAAAAAGTCATTCCATATGTGACGGTTATTATAGGCGTTTTATTTATTCTCAGAGGATTGGGTTTGGGAATTCCGTTTATTTCACCATCAGATATGAGTTTATTTGTACAGCAACAACCCAATTGTCATTAATTATTAACCCTAAACAATTTTAATTATGGAAAAGCACGATTTATTACACGAATTCCCAGAGCATCAAGATAAAATTCACGAACTTAAAATTTCGGATGCTTATTTTAGAAAATTGTTTGATGAATATCATGAAATAGAGCATCAAATTCACCGCATCAATATGGGTAATGAAATCGCCACCGACGAAATCTTCAAAGAATTGAAAATTAAGTTTCTTTTCATTAAAGATGAAATGTATGCTTTAATCAGGAAATAATAAGTTGCTAAACCGTCATCGAAAACAATTCTGTTTCGGGTGCTTTTTGTTTGAGTCTTAGGTCGAATGCCATGCAAATATTGCGAAGGAAAGGTTTTCCGGCTTCTGTGATTTTGATGCCATGCTTTCCAATAATCAATAAACCATCACGTTCCATTTCACGAAGTTGATCAATGACTTCGAGAATTCCGTCGAAAGTTTGAGATGAATTTTCCCATGAAGTTTCAAATTGACACATTAAATTTAGAATGTGTTTTCTGATGGTTAAATCTTCAGTCGTAAGCAAATGTCCTTTTACAATAGGTAATTTATTCCATTCTAAAATCTGATAATAATCCTCTAAGTTTTTTGTGTTTTGAGCAAAACTATACCAACTGTCGCTAATCGAAGAAACGCCTAAACCAATCATCAATTGCGTTTTTGAATTGCTGTAGCCCATAAAATTACGGTGTAGTTTGCCATTCATAAAAGATTCATTCAAGCTGTCGGTTTTCAAAGCAAAATGATCCATACCGATTTCGTGGTAGTCATTTTCGAATAGCAATTGCTTGCCGATTTCGTAAAGTTTTCTTTTGTAATCGTCTTTGGGAACATCTTCATTTTTGAATCCGCGTTGCCCATTGCCCTTAATCCATGGAACGTGCGCATAGCTGTAAAATGCCAAGCGGTCGGGGTGAAGTGCGTTGGTTTTTTCAATCGTATCGATAACATCTTCTACAGTTTGAAACGGCAAACCAAAAATGAGATCGTGCCCGATAGAAGTGTATCCGATTTCTTTCGCCCAAAAAGTAACTTTCGCCACATTGTGAAAAGATTGCTCGCGATGAATGGCTTTTTGCACTTTTTCAGAATAATCCTGCACGCCAAAACTGACTCTTCTGAAACCCAAATCGTATAACTTTTGCAAATGCGATCGGGTTGTGTTGTTGGGATGACCTTCAAAGCTAAATTCATAATCTTTAGCTTTGTTTGCGTGACTCAAAATCCCATTGATTAAATCTTCAAGGTTTTGGGTTGAAAAAAAAGTAGGTGTTCCGCCACCAAGATGGATTTCTTTAATCGTTGGTTTTTCGCCTAAAAGCTGGCAATACAAAACCCATTCTTTCAAAACGGCTTCGATGTAAGGATGTTCAACATTGTGATTTTTAGTGATGCGTTTGTTGCAACCACAAAACGTGCACATGCTTTCGCAAAACGGCAAATGAATGTAGAGGCTGATGCCTTCAGTAGCATTGCTTTCGTTGAACGATTTCTTTAGTGTTTCCATCCAAATGTCAGTATTGAAATGGCTTTCATCCCAATAAGGAACAGTTGGATAACTCGTATATCTCGGCCCGGGAACGTTATATTTTTGGATTAAGAAATGTTTCATGATGCATCTAATTTCAATACTCAAAAGTAATTGTGCTCAGCGAAATTTAAGATGACAAATATCATATGCATAAAAAAACCTCATACTTTTCAATATGAGGTTTTTGATTATAAACAATAAGGTTTTTATTCTTGTTTGATACTGCGCAATTGTTTGAGTTTTTCTTTCCAAACATCAAGGCTTTCTTTGTGTTTGGCTATGTTTTTACGAACCTCTAATACGATCGAATTTTCTTTCTTAGCATTTTTGGTATTCGTAAAAAACTGAATGTTATTCTCCAATTGGAAAATCTCGTTTTGCACTTCTTCGATTTTTCGAATCAAGAAAATCTTTTCATTTTCTAATTTTCGAGTATCATTGCCATCCGATAAATTGCCAACGCGATTGGAGAAACGCATCATGTCAGTTTCTTTTTTGCTCAAGCTTAATTTTTCGAATAATGCATCGAGGATCTTATTGAATTTTCCTTCAATGTGGCGTCTTCCAAATGGCACTTTACCATAGCTTTTCCAACTTTCAATATGGGCTTTAATGGCATCCAAATCGGTTTTGTGATTGCCCGTCATTTCGAAGGCTCTTAGTGTTTCTAAATGGGCTTTCTTCTTTTCAAAGGCTTCAACTTCTTCTGAATTCTCTTCTGTTTTCTGTTCTTTTAATTTTTCAAAATAAGCATTACAAGCTCCTCGGAATTCCGTCCACAATTGATCGGAATATTTTCTCGGAACATGACCAATCGTTTTCCATTCTTCCTGAATTTGCTTCATCAGCGGTGTCGTTGCTGCAAAATCTGTACTTTCTTGCAATTCTTTGGCTTTTGCAACTAAGGCTTGCTTCAAATTGAGATTGGTAGTTTGATCTTTTTTGATGTCTTTATAAAAAGAATTTTTGAGTACATTAAAACTGCGAACGGCATTTTTAAAATTCGCCCAAGTTTCTTCGTTCAATTCACTAGGTACTTTTCCGGCTGAGAAGAATTCGTTTCTGGCCGCTTCGACTTTGGCTACTTGAGCCGACCATGCTGCATGACTGTTGACTTTTTCTTGTGCTAAAACTTCTATACGGGCGGTGATTTCTTTTTTACGTTCGAGATTTTCTTGCTCTCCGGCTCTTAATTTTTCAAAAAGCAATTCTCGTTTGTCATGCATTTGTTTGGTTAAATCGCTAAATTTATTCCAAACTTCTTCACGATGTTCTCTCGAAACCGGACCGATATCTTCTTTCCAAATGCGGTGTAAATCTTGCAACTCACGGAATGACTTGTTGATGTCTTCTTCGTGAACCAATTCCTCCACACGCGCAATTATTTTTTGTTTTAGCTCTAAATTGTGTTTAAAATCAACATCTCGAGCTTCACGATCTAAGTGCAGATAATCATAAAAATTCTCTACATGAAAGTGATAATTATTCCAAACATGGTTGTATTTGTCTTTCGGAATCGGACCTGTAGTTTTCCAACGATCGCGAAGTTCATTGAAATGCTTCAACGTATCCTTGATGTTTTCTTGCGGATTAATGAGGTTTTTCAATTCCTCAACAATCGCCAAACGCGTTTCGAGATTCGTTTTTAAATTGGATTCGAGACTTTTAAAATGTTTGTTTTTACGATCTCGATATTGACTGTATAATTGATCAAATTTTGTTTTTAATGGCAAATGATAATGAAAATCTTCCGTCGAATCGGGATTCTCAGCTTGGAACTCATCTTTCTTTTCTTCAATAAAATGATGGTATTTGGCAAGAAAAGCATTCTTTAATTCCTCAATATGGTTTTTAATCGCCATGACTTTATCGGAAGCAACAAGGTCTTCCAGTTCGGTTACGAGTGTGTCCATCGACATGGTTTCGTAATCTTGCATCGGAACTTCATGACGTACTGTTTCATCTTCACTTTCAGCAGCATTCACATCGGTGATCGCTGAAATGATGTCATGATCAGTAGCAATAGTTTCAAGATTTTCTGAAGTTTCCGTTTCGTTATCTACAGCTTCCGGAGTTGCATTTTCAACTTCAGCGGCAATCACTTTTTTGGTTCTTTTAGCTTTGGGTTTTTCTTCAATAACTGCTTCTTCAGCCATTGGAACTTCTGCTGCAACCGCTTCAGGTTCTGCTGCTGTTGGCAATTCTTCAACAACTGTTTCTTCAGCCATTGGTATATTGTCCTCAACAATAGGAGTTTCCGCTATCACTTCTTCAACCGATGTTTCGTTTGCTGCAGGAAGTGGTTCTTCTGCAAGTACAACTTCTTGAGTTGTCTCCACAGTAGTTTCTTCCAACACTACTTCTTCGACGGTTTCTGTTGCTGCAGTTGGAAACTCATTGACTTCAGAAGATAAAGCAGTATCTTCATTTTCAGTACTTTGCGTTTCTTGTAAAACAGATTCTAATTTTCCATCTGTCTCGTTGTTCACATGCGACAGGCTATCATTCTTTTCTTCTAACATTACTAAAATGTTTAAGGTTTATTATTGGTTTTCCAATTTTGGAATGCGAAAGATAGTAAAGGCACTTTAAAATACAAAGAAAAACCTCTATTTATAGCAATTTGATATTATGAAGTGATTTTTTCAGGAGCTTTATCCAGCTATCCACTATATCTTTTGCGCCGAACAACGGCACAAAAGGATGCCGTTCCTATCTGGGCTAGGTCATTGAATTAGTTGTAGTTGTTGATGCAATAAGAAAGTTTTATCGATTCCAAATTTCCCAAGCTTTTTCTGCTTGGAAAACCAGCATGTCCATACCGTTTTTGGTTAAGGCTCCTTTTTTCTTTGCTCTTTTTAGGAACTGGGTTTCCTCAGGATTGTAAATCAAATCAAAAGCAAGGTGTTTTTCGGTAAAAAACTGATAAGGAATCGGAGGGAATTCTTTGGTATTTGGAATTGTTCCTAAAGGCGTACAATTGATGATAATCTGAAAATTATCAAAAGTTGTTGCGTTAATTCGTTCGTAAGTAATGGTGTTTTCGAGTGTTTCTCTTGATACAAAAGCATACGGAATATCCAATTCGTTCAACGCAAAAGCCACCGCTTTAGAAGCGCCACCGGTGCCCAGAATTAATGCTTTTTGATGATGCGATTGCAGTACACTTTGCAATGCTTTTTTAAATCCATAACAATCAGAATTATAACCTTTTAACTTTCCTTTCTTAGTGAATCGAATGACATTTACAGCGCCGATTTGCGTGGCTTTTTTAGATAAAGAATCTAAGTAATGAATGATGGTTTTTTTGTATGGAATGGTCACGTTCAATCCCATCAAATCAGGATTATTTTGAATTATTGATGGAAAGTCGGCAATCGTATTAATATCGAAATTTTCATAAATACAATCGACCGCATTCGTGTTTAGAAAACGCTCCGTAAAGTATTTTTTTGAAAAGGAATAGTCAATATTTTTACCAATCAAACCATATATTTTCATGGCTTTCGGTTTATTTTTTTGAATATTTTTCGATGGCTTTTTGCACGAGTTTCATTTCCCAAACTACCGGAAAAAGGTGTTCTAAGAGCATGCGGTTTTTGAAATTCAAACGCAACGCATTGCTTAAATGAAATTTACCTTTTTCTGTTTCTTGCAACATCAAATGCAAACCTGCCAAACGGTATTCGACTTCGTATTCTTCAGGAAAATATTCTGAAGCTTGCAATAAAGTTTGAATAGCGCTATCGAATTCGCCTAAGAATTGCAAAATATCAACCCAAAACAACCAAGTGTCGAGCATATAATCTCCGTATTCTACGGCTTTTCTGTAACCGTGTTCGGCTTCTTCGAAGAAATTCAATTCTTTGTTGATTGTGGCGTAACGTTTCCAGTAAAAGCGATTTTCGTTGTCAATGCTCAACGCTTTGTTGACGTAATACAACGCTTTTTGGAAATTTTTCTGACGTACATAAAAATCGGTAATGGCAATCCAGCCTTTGTCTAACAACGGATCTTCATGTACCGTTTTGTTGAAGAATTTTAAAGCTTGCACTTTATTGCCTAATTTCTCGTGGCATTTCCCGATGCGCAATAAAGCGTATGAAGTCGGATCATCGAGTTCGATGGTTCGGTTGTAGCTTTCGATGGCTTCTTCGTATCGTTTTAATCTTTCTAAAGTTTTGGCCTTTTCCATGAAAGCGCCTAGGAATTCATCATCAATATATGTTGCAAATTCGAATGCTCGTAAGGCTTCCGGGTATCTTTTTAAACCATAATTCAAACGGCCTTCTTGATGCCAGGCGATTTCGCTGTATGGGTTTTTCTCGATGTATTGGTTCAGATATTGAATCGCTTCTTCGTTTTGGTCTAAGAATTCGAAGCAATACACCACGTTATATAATGCGGCTTGATCTTCGACATCTTCTTCAAGACACTTGATGAAGTTTTCTTTTGCCAATTCGAGATTGTCCATAAACAGATATTCCATTCCTATTAGGTTATAGACATCGGCGTAGTCATCAGTATATTGGAGTGCCGTTTTTAGCAACTCTACCGCTTTTTCGTGGTCGTCGCGTTTAGAATAAATGCTGGCTTTTTGGATGTAGATTTCTTCGTTGTTGGGTTCGATCGCGAAAAGTTCGTTGAGTAGTTTTTCGGCGTTATCGAGTTTGTCTTCGTAGATCAACATTTCTACCTGAACCAGCTTTAATCCGGTTGATTTGGGATGTTGCTCGAGGGCTAACTTTAATGCTTTTTTGGCTAATGAGGCTTTACCCATATCGAGATAATGCAGGATGATTTCCTCAAATTCCTCGGAGTCGAAAAAGAGTACTTTGTTGGTTTTCAACATCGACTCGAATTTGGACAAGGATAAGTTGTAATCGTCTTCTTCGTCGCTTAATTGCATAGCTTTGGGTTTAAAATTATCCTAAAATAAATTTAGGAAAGTTATACTAGATGTGGGAAAAGTCTGGAATTGTTGTGAACAATTTAATTAACAAATATGGCTACTGAGATCTGTTGTCCTAGCCCGGATGGCAGTGGTTATCCTTTTGTGCTGGCGTTCGGCGCAAAAGATAGGAACGAACAGCCGGATTAGCTCCTGATAAAAAAATTAATAATCAATTTGAACTTCATTTAATGCTTCTAGGATTATTGCGCAACCTTCTCGGATTTCTGCTTCAGAAATGGTGAGTGGTGGTGTAATTCGAATCGCACAGCCTTCAAAGAGCAACCAAAACAGGATTAAACCTTTGTCTTGGCATTTGAAAATCACTTGGTTGGTGATTTCGGGATCGGTTGTCATCGCAGCTAACATCAATCCTTTTCCTCGAATTTCGGTTATCAAAGGATGTACCAAAAGCGACCTGAACAACTTTTCTTTCTCTAATGTCTGTGGAATTAGATTTGTTTCAGTAATTTCTTTCAAAGTCGCCAAACACGCTGCCGCTATGACAGGATGACCGCCAAAAGTGGTGATGTGTCCTAGTTTAGGGTTGTCGCTTAGCAAATCCATGTGGGCTGCTGATGCTGTGAATGCGCCGACCGGCATACCACCGCCCATGCCTTTTCCTAATATAACTACGTCGGGAATGACATTGTAGTTTTGGAAACCGAATAATTTTCCGGTGCGCCCGAAACCGGGTTGAATTTCGTCGATGATCATGAGTGCACCAACTTCGTCGCAACGTTGTCTTATTTTGAGTAAGAAATCATTTTCGGGTTGAATAAATCCAGCGCCGCCTTGAATGCTTTCGAGTATAATTCCTGCGGTTTTAGTAGTTATTTTTTGGATGTCGGCTTCGTTGTTGAATGTTATAAAATCTACATCAGGGACTAACGGACGAAACGGTTGTTTGCGTTCTTCAAAACCCATTACGCTCATCGAGCCCATCGTGTTGCCGTGATAGGCGTTGTAACATGAAATCAGTTGGCTTCTTCCGGTAACGCGACGAGCGAGTTTTAAGGCGCCTTCGGTAGCTTCGGTTCCGGAATTGACGAGATAGGTTTTTTCGAGTGGTTTGGGTAGGAGTGAAGCCAGTAGTTTGCAATATTCTACCGCCGGGCTTTGGGAATATTCGCCATACACCATGACGTGGGAATACTTGTCGAGTTGGTTTTTTATGGCATCGTTGACGCGTTGGTTTTGATGTCCTAAAGTGCAAGCGGAAACACCAGCTACGAAATCGAGGTATTTTTTGTTATTGTTGTCGTAGATGTAGGAACCTAGCGCGTGAGAAATCTCCATGCCTAACGGATATGGGGAAGTTTGTGCTTGGTATTGGAGGAAATCTGGGTTCACGATTTTTTGGTTTAACCGCAAAGCTCGCCAAGGTTAACGCGAAGTTCGCAAGGGAATTTTATTTAATTACAGGTTTGTCAGCCGGATTGTTCTTATCATACTCCAAAGTTTCTTTTCTGACTTTCATTGGGACATTTTCTTTGGTCATTTCGGCTTGACTTTCTTTGATGATTTTGTCATTCAACTCGTTTTCTTCGGGTGGAAAGATGTCGTCTTTGGTTTTGATGCGTTCGTCTTCACGCCAAATAAATCCACGCAGTTTTCGAGCATTTTCGGGCAAATCTTTTTCAGGATAAATATCGCCGTCGACATTGGTAAAAAACGTCATCGAATCAATCGTATTGCCGTCCATTGTCATATTGATGCGGCTGCTTACATTTTTGTTGATGCCGATAAGTTCATGCGCGTCATTCCTCATAAAATAAACCACTTCCGTGTTTTTGACGACATCGGCTTCATACAATTTATTATCTCGAAACTTACCATACAAATTCTGTCCTTTGACTTGATTGAAGCCCGTGCCGAGCGTATCCTTTGAAATAATAAAAGCATTGTTGAGCACTTTGAGCGAATCTAGTTTTTGTGTCGCATCATTGCCAACTAAATGCATCACGTCGCCGGTCATTTGGTTGTCGAAATTCCACAGTATTGGTTTGCCAATGAGTTGGGTGATATTGGTGATTTGACTCGAATGTATGGAATCGCATTTACCACTTAAATCTTTCTTGAAAATACGTGCGTTATTGTAAGCACGAATAATACGTTCGTTGGGTTTTCCCGTAACCATCAACACTTTTCCGTGTATGTAAATGGAATCTTTATCAACCATATTAATGGCTACCGCTCTTTTGGTTACAAACAAAGAATCTTTCTTTTTGTATACCTCCGCATAATGTCCTTTGATGATGCCTTTGTTGATGGTATCGGTGATTTTCACATTGTTGGTGGCAGAAGCAAACTCAATGTTTCGGTTGTAATACAAACTGTCGCCTTCAATGAGTCGGTCTTTATATTTGATGTAGGATTTCCTTAAAAAGTGCCCAACATTTTTCTTGCTGTCGTAAAATCCTTTTTCGGTGTAAATGAAATTCTCTTTGCTCGTAATCGTTGACGGACCAAATAAATACGAATGCCCGGAATTGTTATAATAATCAAGATGGTTTGATTTAACTACATATTTCGGATTGGTGATGGTTACAGCAGTCAGAAACTGAAACTTTTTTTCATTGGCATAATACCGTCCGGATTTGCTTTTAAGCACATTGTCTTTGTTGGTAATGGTTCCGTTGGTATTGTAGTAAGCTTGCTGTGATACGCGATCAAAATTCAATGTGTCGGTAGCTAAAGTCATTTCAGGCGAGCGCATTTCTACGTTTCCGGTGGCGTAAGCTTGCTTTTTATTACCGTTGTATTCGGCATATTTACTATTCATAAAAAGCGTGTCACCTTGAATCATCCGAACGTCACCAAATGCTTTGACGTAATTTTCAGTTTGAAAATAATACGCTTTGTTGCAAAACATCTTAACACCATCATGATTGATGCGAACATTTCCTTGTAATAAAAGTGCGTCAGGAATTTCAATTTGATTGACATTAAGAAAATCAGCATGCTCAATAATGATTTTATTCGGACTTTGCGCCATAAGCGTTTCCTTTCCAATAAAAAGAATGCTAATTAGGATAAGAAAATGGGTGCTTTTCAATGCTGTGAATTTTTTGCCAAATTTATGAAAAAGCACCCAATGAAATCGGTTATTAAGAATTATTTATTAGTTGATTGGAAGTGATGCTCAAATTTTTATATTTGTAAAACTGTCTTTAAAAATAAAGAAACAATGAAAAAAATTATTTTGCTTGCTTTGATTGGTTTATCACTATCATCTTATGCTCAAATCAAAAAGAAAAAAACTATGCCCGTAAAGAAAACAGAAACAGCAGTAAAAAAGAATGCGCCTGTTGTGGAAAGAAAAGCTGTAGTCTATCAAGTGTTTACTCGTTTGTTTGGTAATAAAAACACCGCTAACGATCCGTGGGGCACTATTGAAAAAAATGGTGTCGGGAAGTTTAATGATTTTACCGATAAAGCACTCCAAGAAATCAAGAGATTAGGAGTAACCCATATTTGGTATACGGGAGTGCCGCATCACGCTTTAGTGAATGATTATACAAAATATGGCATTTCTAATGATGACCCGGATGTTGTGAAAGGCCGCGCAGGTTCTCCTTATGCAGTGAAAGATTATTATAATGTAAATCCGGATTTGGCTGTAAATCCTGCGAATCGTTTGCAAGAGTTTGAAGCATTAATCACACGAACTCATCAAAACGGAATGAAAGTTTTAATCGATATTGTACCCAATCACGTAGCCAGAAAATACGAAGGAAAATCGAATCCGAAAGGCGTTCGTGATTTTGGAGCAGATGATAATGTCAAAGTTGAATACAGTAGAAATAATAATTTCTATTACATACCAAATGAGCCATTTCAAGTTCCAAGGTCTAGCAATTACAAGCCATTAAATGGTGAAAGAAATCCATTAATAGATGGTTCTTTTGAAGAAAATCCGGCAAAATGGACAGGCAACGGAACGCGTTTAGCCAAACCCGACATCAACGATTGGTACGAAACTGTAAAAATTAATTATGGAATTCGCCCCGATGGTTCAAAAGATTTTCCTGAATTACCAAATGGTTATGATAAGAAATCATACAAAGAACATTACGCATTTTGGGCCATCAAGGATGTGCCCAGTTCTTGGAAAAAATTCCGAGATATTGCTTTATACTGGACTGCTAAAGGTGTAGATGGTTTTCGTTATGATATGGCAGAAATGGTACCGTATGAATTTTGGAGTTATATGAATTCGGCTATTAAAATGAAAAATCCAAATGCTTTTTTATTGGCTGAAGTATACAATCCGAACGAATACAGAAACTATATCAAGTTAGGAAAAATGGATTATTTGTATGATAAAGTAGATTTGTACGATCATTTAAAACAAGTAATTCATGGGAAAGCATTACCGGATGCAATTTCTCAAATTCAAGAAAAATATGCCGATATCGAGCATCATATGTTGCACTTTTTAGACAATCATGATGAACAAAGATTGGCCAGTAGAGATTTTGCAGGAACACCTGAAAAAGGAATGCCTTTAATGGTAGTTTCAACAACTGTAAGTTCTTCACCGACGATGATTTATTTTGGACAAGAAGTAGGTGAAGCCGGTAATGAAGATGCAGGTTTTGGCAAACCAACCAGAACTTCCATTTTTGATTATATAGGTGTTCCAAATCACCAAAGATGGATGAATAATGGGGCGTTTGATGGAGGGAAATTGTCTGAATCTGAAAGTAGATTGCGTGATTTTTATTCTCGATTGTTGAATTTCTCTATTAATAGTTCCGCCTTGATGGGTAAATTTCAAGAATTGCAAACGGTTAACCGAAACCCGGATTTAATTGTAACAGAAAATGGATCTACTGCTGTTGAAGCTAAAGCAGCTGGCGCAGAAGAAACTGCAAAAAATATTGAAAAAAAACCGTATAGTGAAGGAATTTATTCCTACGTACGTTGGTCGGACACTCAAAAATTAATTATCGTAACTAATTTTTCTTGGGTAACGTCAAGCAATTTTAATTTAATCATCCCATCAGATATCATCAAAGCATGGAAATTAAAAGATGGTACCTATGATTTGAAAGAGCAATTGTATTTTAAAAATAACGCACAGCTAATAGTTAAAGATGGTGTAGGTAGTGTTAGTATTGCTATTCAACCTTCAGAATCTTTTATTTTAAGTTTGTAACCATAGATTTAAATAGATAAAGCCGTACAATTTGTGCGGCTTTTTTTTATTCATTCTTCAAAGTCAATTTTAAAACAACAAAACCAATACTTCCTGCAATCAAAGAAGCCAATAAAATAGCAATTTTAGAATGATTGATAACTTGTTCATCATCAAAAGCCAAAAGCGTAATAAAGATGGACATTGTAAATCCAATGCCGCCTAAAAACCCTGCGCCCAGTATGTTTTTCCATTTTAAATCGTTGGGCAAAGTGCAAAGTCCTAATCCGACACCAATAAATGAGAAAAGCCAAATGCCTAATGGTTTTCCAAAGATCAATCCGATAAGAATTCCGATGCTGTTCGAATGTGTTAATCCGCTTCCCAAATCGTTTCCTAAAGCAATGCCAGTATTGGCTAAAGCGAATAATGGCAAAATAAAAAAAGCTACGGGTTTGTGTAGAAAATCTTGTAAAATATACGAAGTCGATTTTTCATCACCATGGCTAAACGGAATGGCAAAAGCCAATAAAACGCCGGTAATCGTTGCGTGAATTCCGGAATGCAGCATAAAATACCACATCAAAATACCACCGATTAAATATGGAATCAGGTTGTGAATTTTGATTCGATTTAAAACCAATAGCGCCACCCAAATGCCTAAAGCAATCGCTAAGTTCATGAAAGCAATGGTTTTGGTATAAAATACAGCGATGATAATGATGGCGCCTAAATCGTCAATCACGGCTAAAGCAGTCAAGAAAATTTTCAAAGAAGTAGGCACTCGATTTCCTAAAAGTGATAAAACGCCAACGGCAAACGCAATGTCTGTAGCCATTGGAATTCCAGCACCCGATTGTGTAGCCGTTCCAAAATTGAATAACAAATAAATCCCGGCCGGAATAATCATACCGCCAAAAGCACCCAATATGGGAAGTGCAGCATTTTTGATATCGGAAAGTTCACCATGATAGATTTCTCGCTCCAATTCTAAACCAATCAGTAAAAAGAAAATGGCCATCAAGCCATCATTAATCCAATCGACAATGCTGTGTGATCCGATAGTGTTGTGCCAAAACGAAATGTATTGGGTTTGCCAAGGTGAATTGGCGAGACATAATGAAATGAGCGTCACAAAAACCAAAATGATTCCGCCTGCTTTTTCGCTTTCAAAGAATTGTGAGAATAGCTTTGTCATTTTGATAAACCGCTGATAACATGGATTTACACGGATTACTTAAATCAAACAGAAAAAAATCCGTGCTAATCCGTGCAATCGGTGTTATAATTTATTTCAGAATCGTCTGCTTTCTATCAGGACCAACAGAGACAATTTTTATAGGAACTTCGAGTTCTTTTTCTATGAATTCTATGTATGATTTGAGTTCATTTGGCAACTCATCATACGAACTCATACCGGTCAAATCCGCCTTCCAGCCTTTAAATTCTTGGTAAACTGGCGTGACGTTTTCAGGCTCAATATTATAAGGCAAATGATCTATTTTTTTTCCTTTGTATTCGTAGGCTGTAGCGACTTTCAAGGTTTCGAAACCTGACAACACATCGCCTTTCATCATCATCAATTGCGTAACACCATTGATTTGAACTGCGTATTTCAACGCTACCAAATCCAACCAGCCGCAACGTCTTTTTCTTCCCGTTACCGAGCCGAATTCGTTACCCACACTCGCCATGATATCACCGGCTTCTTCAAAATCTTCGGTAGGAAATGGGCCGCTGCCGACGCGTGTTGTATAGGCTTTGAAAATCCCGTAGACTTCTTTGATTTTGTTGGGTGCAATACCTAAACCTGTACAAGCTCCGGCTGCTGTGGTGTTTGATGAAGTTACAAACGGATAAGTTCCGAAATCTACATCGAGTAAAGAACCTTGCGCGCCTTCACACAAAATAGATTTTCCGGATTTTTGCGCTTGGTGTAAATATTCTTCTGAATCGATGAAGGTGAGTTGTTTTAAATCTTCAACAGCATCGAAGAATTCTTTTTCTAATTCTGCTAAATTGTATTGGATGTTGACATCATAAAACTTAATCATCGCTTCGTGCTTGTCGGCTAAAGTTTGGTAGCGTTCTTTGAAATCTTCGAGTTCGATATCGCCCACACGCAAACCGTTTCTTCCGGTTTTGTCCATATACGTTGGGCCGATGCCTTTGAGTGTGGAGCCGATTTTGGCTTTTCCTTTGGAAGCTTCTGAAGCCGCATCGAGTAGGCGGTGTGTGGGTAAAATGAGGTGCGCTTTTCGCGAAATAATGAGTTTGTTTTTGATGTCGAGGTTGAATTTCGCCAAGCCATCGAGTTCGCTTTTAAACACTACAGGATCGATTACGACACCGTTTCCGATAATGTTGATCGAATTTTTGTGGAAAATTCCGGATGGAATCGTACGCAATACGTGTTTGATTCCGTCAAATTCTAAAGTGTGTCCTGCGTTTGGTCCGCCTTGGAAACGCGCGATAATATCATATTTTGAAGTGAGTACGTCGACAATTTTTCCTTTGCCTTCGTCGCCCCATTGTAATCCTAGTAATAAATCTACGGCCATTTTGAGTTGTGTGTTGTAAGTTTGTTGTTGAGTCGTGTGTGCGTTAGGGATTGGAGCAATTGTCTGAGCTCTTTTTTGCGGAGTTTACGCAGCAAAAAAAGCGAGTGCGTAAAGCCCGACCTTTAGGGGAACGCCCATTATTCATTATTAATTTTCTTCCTGTTGCCATAGAAATACAGCGAGTGGTTGTGAATTTCGATTCCGAAAATATCTTCAATCGTTTGTTTGATGGTTTGGATTCGCGGATCGCAAAACTCGATAACTTCGCCGGTGTCGGTCATGATGATGTGATCGTGCTGTTTGTCGAAATAGGATTTTTCGTAGTGCGCTTGGTTTTGCCCGAATTGGTGTTTGCGAACCAGCGCACAATCTAGCAGCAATTCTATCGTGTTGTAAAGTGTGGCTCGACTCACGCGGTAGTTTTTGTTTTTCATTTTGATGTAGAGATTTTCGATATCAAAATGTTCTTCGCTGTCGTAAATTTCTTGAAGAATAGCAAAGCGTTCGGGCGTTTTTCGATGTCCTTTGTTTTCAAGATACATTGTAAAAACATTCTTTACAATTTCCTGATTTTTACTGTTATCGGTAGCAATTAATGTCATGAGACAAAGGTAGTTTTTTTAGTTGAAAGTCAAAATTGTATTGGCGAAAGTGTGGTAAAGTTTTAAAGAAGTAATTAACAGGAGAAAGGTACTAAGTTTCTAAGGTACTAAGTGAATAAACTGAAATAAAAGGTTACTATAGATAATATTAATGTTCCTAATTTAAATTTTTAAAACCTCAGAACCTAAGCGCCTTAGTACCTTAGCATCTCTAAACGCATTCATCATCTAGTTTTTCTATGGTTTGTACAATTCGTGTGATTTTTTCATCTTCGGTTTTGGCGGCGAAAATCCAATCGATGATTTCCTTTTTCTTTGGTTCAGGATATTGCTCAAAATGCTTGTGGAGTTTCGGCTCTTCTCGCAGGCAAATTAGGAAATCTTCGGGGATTACCATTTGCGGTTCGTCGAGCCAAAGTGTGAGTTTTACGGTATCGCCATGTTCTTTTTGGATGGCTTTACGGATTTCGGTTTTGACGGCGAGAAAAGTGCCTTTTTTCATGGCCCAGATGCTGAAATTTTTTAGTTCATATTGGTCAATGAATCCGCGAACGCGAACCGTCGTGCTGCCTTTTTTCTTCGGAAGATATGGCATGATGGGCATTGAGATGAATGTCCAACCGCCTTTCACATCGGGCTTTTGCAATAGGCAATAGTCGTCAAAGATGGGAAGTTCCATATTGATGTGGAATTGATTTTTTCTTTGCGCCTTTGCGTCTTTGCGAGAAATTAAATTTTTGGCTCGCAAAGACGCGAAGACGCAAAATGTATTACTTAGTTTTTATTGACGCGCGTGACTTTATCAACACCGTCGATTTTCTTGATGTTTTCGATTAGTTTTTTGAGGATGATGTTGTTCTGTACGATTACGGTTACTTGTCCGTTGAAAATTCCCGCATCGCCACTAAGTGAAATGCTTTGAATATTCACGTGCATATTGTTCGAAATTACTTTTGTCAATTCGTTGGTTAATCCTAAAGTATCCATTCCGGTAATGTGCAGAATGGCTTTGAATTCTTGTTGTGTGGAGTCGATCCATTTGGCGAGAATGATTCTGTAGGCGTAGTTCGACTGCAAGCTAATGGCATTTGGACAATCTTTTTTGTGTACTTTAATACCTTCATTAATCGTCACGAAACCAAACACTTCATCGCCCGGAATCGGATTGCAGCAAGTTGATAATTTATAATCCAAACGATCTTGTTCGGCGCCAAAAACGAGCATGTCGTAGTTGCTGCTGATGACGGGTTTGTGTATGTCTTCATCGGCGGTATTGGGCGAGCGTTTGATTTTATTCTTAAAGAAATTCATCAACGTATTGCTCTTCTGTGCCGCGAAATCTTTGAGTTGTTGGTTTTCTATGGAACCGATTCCTACGCGGTAGAACAAATCCAAACTGGTTTTTAGTTTGAAGAAATTGACCAATTCATTAATGACTTGTTCATTAATCGTAATTTTAAGTTGTTTTAATTTTCGCGTGAGTAATTCTTTGCCTTCTTCGGCGGTTTTCTTCGTGTCTTCGTTGAGTACGTTTCGGATTTTATTTTTCGCTCGTGAAGTCGTCACATAATCGAGCCAATGCGAAGTTGGTTTTTGATTTTGCGAAGTGATAATTTCTACTTGATCGCCACTTTTTAATTCGGTATTGAGCGGAACGAGCTTTCCATTGACACGTGTTCCGCGCGTTTTAACACCGATTTCGGAGTGAATACTAAACGCAAAATCTAACGAAGTCGCGCCTTTCGGCAACGATTTGATTTCTCCCTTGGGTGTAAACACGAAAATTTCTTTCGCGTACAAATTCATTTTAAAATCCTCAACGAAATCAACGGCATTGGTTTCTGAATTCTCTAAAGCTTCTTTGAGCAAATTGAGCCACACATCCAAACCGCTTTCTTCCGTGGCGCCTTGTTTGTATTTGTAATGCGCTGCGTAGCCTTTTTCAGCAATCTCATCCATACGTTCGCTACGCACTTGAATTTCAACCCAGCGACCTTTCGGCCCCATAACCGTAATGTGCAACGCTTCGTAACCGGTTGATTTTGTTGAGGATTTCAAAATGAATTTATACGCCAAAGAGATTTTTGTCTTCACTCCAAAAGGGGAAATTAAATCGTTACCCAAAGGCGCGACTTCTTTAGATTTTGCGTTTAGCATTCACTCTGAAATCGGTGTAAAAACAAGAGGTACACGTGTCAACGGACGATTGGTTCCGCTGAATTACGAATTAAAAAGTGGTGACCAGATTGAAGTCATTACATCTGTCAATCAGAAACCAACCATCAACTGGTTGGAT
>NZ_JANOBI010000053.1:0-63707 GCF_031411595.1 Flavobacterium sp.
AAAAATAAGATTATTCCTCGGCTTATTTCTATTAAAAAAAACACCTTTTTTACGCTAAAAAAGTCTGCAAATCATCCAATCAATTCAGAACAAAAAACTACTTTTGCAGCCATACCCGAGACCATAAGGTCGAACTGAGCGGAGCTAAACAACACTACTACATGAACACTACAAAAACCATCCAATCGGCACTGATTTCTGTTTTTTCGAAAGACGGATTAGAGCCCATCGTTCGCATACTACACGAACAAAACGTAACACTTTACTCTACCGGCGGAACAGAAGATTTTATCAAGAATTTAGGCATTCCTGTTGTTGCCGTTGAAGATGTGACTTCGTATCCTTCCATTTTGGGCGGGCGCGTAAAAACCTTGCATCCGAAAATTTTTGGTGGGATTTTAAACCGTCAAGACAACGAAACCGATGTACAACAAATGGAAGAATTTCAAATTCCGCAAATCGATTTGGTGATTGTTGACTTATATCCGTTTGAAAAAACAGTCGCTTCAGGTGCTTCAGAAACTGACATCATTGAAAAAATTGACATCGGTGGTATATCACTAATCCGCGCAGCAGCGAAAAATTTTAAAGACACTGTAATTGTTGCTTCTGTGAATGAATACAGCTTGTTGCTCGATTTGATTTCAACACAAAACGGAGCGACTACACTTGAAAACAGAAGACTTTTAGCAACCAAAGCATTTCATGTTTCTTCGCATTACGATACTGCAATTTTTAATTATTTCAATACTGATGAAACGATTTACAAACAAAGTATAGCTGATGGAGAAATATTACGTTATGGAGAAAATCCACACCAAAAAGGGTTTTTCTTTGGCGATTTCGATGCGATGTTCCAAAAATTACATGGCAAGGAATTGTCGTATAATAATTTACTCGATGTAGATGCCGCTGTGAATTTGATTCTGGAATTCAAAAACGAAGCGCCAACTTTCGCGATATTGAAACACAACAATGCTTGTGGAATTGCTACAAGAAACTCGATGAAAGAAGCGTATTTAGCTGCTTTAGCATGCGATCCGACTTCTGCTTTTGGTGGTGTATTAATAGCCAATCAGAAAATCGACACCGCAACTGCAACTGAAATCAACGCATTATTTTGTGAAGTGGTCATTGCGCCAAGTTACGATGCTGAAGCGATTTCAATTTTATCTGAAAAGAAAAACCGCATCATTTTGATTCAGCATGAAGTCGACTTGCCGCAGAAACAAGTGCGCACTTGCCTCAACGGACTTTTAGTACAAGATAAAAACAACATCACCGACAATAAAGAACACCTTAAAACCGTTACCTTAACAGCTCCGACTTCCGAGCAAATTGAAGACTTGTTATTTGCATCGAAGATTTGTAAAAACACCAAATCGAACACGATTGTACTTGCAAAAAACAAAACTTTAGTAGCTTCGGGAACCGGACAAACTTCGAGAGTTGATGCTTTAAAACAAGCCATTGAAAAAGCCGCCACTTTTGGATTTGATTTAAACGGATCAGTCATGGCGAGTGATGCTTTTTTCCCTTTTCCTGATTGTGTTGAAATTGCAAAAGAGGCAGGAATAACAGCAGTTATTCAACCCGGAGGTTCTATAAAAGACGCGTTGAGTATCGAATATTGCAATGAAAATAAAGTTGCAATGGTATTTACAGGAACACGTCATTTTAAACATTAATTTGTTTAACTTTGTGCGTTAAAATTTATATAAACATAATAAACCCTTAAAAAACTTATGGGATTTTTTGATTTCATGACCGAGGATATCGCGATAGACCTTGGTACCGCTAATACCTTAATCATTCACAATGACAAAGTGGTCATTGACAGTCCATCGATAGTTGCCCGAGACCGAATATCGGGTAAAATCATAGCCGTCGGAAAAGAGGCTAATATGATGCAAGGTAAAACGCATGAAAACATCAAGACCATTCGTCCTCTAAAAGATGGGGTTATCGCTGATTTCGACGCTTCCGAAAAAATGATCAGCATGTTCATCAAAAGTATTCCTGCTTTAAAGAAAAGAATGTTCACGCCGGCTTTGCGCATGGTTGTTTGTATTCCATCTGGAATTACAGAAGTGGAAATGCGTGCTGTAAAAGAATCTTGTGAGCGCGTGAACGGTAAAGAAGTTTACTTAATTCACGAGCCAATGGCTGCTGCAATCGGTATCGGAATCGACATTATGCAACCCAAAGGAAACATGATTGTCGATATCGGTGGAGGAACTACAGAAATTGCCGTAATCGCTTTAGGCGGCATCGTGTGTGACAAATCAGTAAAGATTGCGGGCGATGTTTTCACCAATGATATTGTATACTACATGCGTACGCAACACAACTTATTCGTTGGAGAAAGTACAGCAGAAAAAATAAAAATTACCGTTGGCGCTGCGTTAGAAGAACTCGAAACAGCTCCGGATGATATGTCAGTGCAAGGACGTGATTTATTAACCGGTAAACCAAAACAAGTCGATGTTTCTTACCGTGAAATTGCCAAAGCTTTAGACAAATCGATTCAAAGGATTGAAGATGCGGTGATGGAAACTTTATCGCAAACGCCTCCAGAATTGGCTGCTGATATTTACAATACCGGAATCTATTTGGCCGGTGGAGGTTCGATGTTGCGCGGCTTGGACAAACGTATTTCTCAAAAAACAGATTTGCCAGTGTATATTGCGGAAGACCCATTAAGAGCGGTAGTTCGCGGTACCGGAATGGCATTAAAAAACATCCCGAAATTTAGAAGTATTTTAATAAAATAATAGTTAGTGATTAGTAGTTAAGATTCGCTTTTGAAACAAAACATAGCTTTACATTTTATACTTTAGAAAATGCAGCAAATATTTATTTTTATATTTAAAAACAGCTATAGATTGCTGTTTTTGCTGCTTTTGGTAGTTTCGTTAGTATTCACAGTTCAATCGCATTCTTATCACAGAAGTAAAGTCATCAGCTCGGCTAACTTCTTGAGTGGCGGTGTTTATGAGCAAATTAATTCTGTTAGTGAATACTTGAATTTGAAAAATCAAAATGAAGAATTAGCACTTGAAAATGCCCGATTGAAAAGTATTATCTTCAACACTAAAGATTCCGTTGCACAACCAAAACTAGATTCTTTAAAAGGCGTCAAAGCCAACGACATCATTGTTTCTAAAGTCATTCACAATTCCTATAACGTTTATGAAAATTACCTCACGATTGATGGCGGAAGTGCTTCCGGAATCAAATCGGATATGGGCGTCATCAATAGTTCCGGGATTATTGGGATTGTCGATAAGACTTCCAAAAATTACGCGACGGTCATCAGCATCCTCAACGTAAAATCGCAAATCAACGCGAAAATCAAAAAGACCAACCATTTCGGCTCACTCGTTTGGAATGGAAAAAGTACTGGTTTTGTTCAGTTGATTGATGTGCCGCGTTTGGCTTCCGTAAGAAAAGGCGATACGATTGTGACAGGTGGCCAGTCGGTGATTTTTCCTGAGAATATTGGTATTGGTACTATCAATAATATATTCGTAGACAACAAAACGAATTACTATACTTTGAATGTGAAGCTTTTCAATGACATGACCAATCTCGGGCATGTATACATCATCAAAAGCAAAGACCGAGAGGAAATCCTAACTTTAGAGAAAAAAGAAAATGAATAGCGCTGTATTGGTCAATATCGCCCGATTCATGCTGCTGTTGGCGGCTCAAATTCTTGTTTTCAACAATATGGATTTTTTGGGCTACATCAATCCGTATCCGTATATTTTATTCATCATTTTATATCCCGTAAACGGAAACAAAACAGGCCTTTTATTGGCGAGTTTCTTCTTGGGATTAATCTTGGATATGTTTTGTAATTCGGGTGGCGTTCATGCAGCAGCTTGTTTAATATTGGCCTATTATCGACCTTATATTTTTAAATTTTCGTTTGGATTGAGTTATGAATATCAAACCGTAAAACTCAATGATGTATTGACGCCTGAGCGATTTTCATTCTTGCTCATTGCGGTCATCATTCATCACTTCACCTTATTTTTATTGGAAGTATTCAGAATGAATTTCTTTTTGGAAATCATCCTCAAAACCGTCGTTAGTACCTTATTCACATTATTGATGTGCATCATCATTATCTATTTAATTAAGCCAAACCGACGATGAGAAAAGTCTTGCTGCCTACCGTAATTATCATAGCGACACTATTGCTGGTATTAAGGTTATTTTACTTGCAGATTGTTGATGATTCGTTCAAATTAAAATCAGATAATAACGCGATAAAAATTCAATACGATTATCCTGAACGCGGTTATATTTATGATCGCAACGGAACACTTTTGGTTGCCAATCAACCTTCTTATGATATCATGGTCATTCCTAAAGACATGAAAAACATTGACACTTTAGAGTTTTGTCAACTGCTCAATATCACCAAAGACGACTTCATAAAAATCATTGCCAAAGCCAAAGTGTATAGCCCGAGATTGCCTTCGGTGTTTTTACCACAATTAAACAAATTAGAATTCGCAGCTTTTCAAGAAAAGATTCGAAAATTTCAAGGTTTCTATATTCAAAAACGATCACTGCGTGACTATCAAGTAAAATTTGGCGCTAACGTTTTTGGATTCATTACACAAGCCAACGAAAAAACCGTGGCAAAAAATCCTTACTACAACAGTGGCGATTTGTTAGGAAAACAAGGTGTTGAGGAAAGTTATGAAACGACACTTCGTGGTATTAAAGGGGTGAAATACATTCAAAAAGACAAATACAATCGTGAAATTGGTTCCTATAAAGAAGGTAAATACGATACGATTGCCGTACAAGGAAAAGATATTCATTTGACTATTGATGCCGAACTTCAAAAATATGGCGAAGAATTAATGGTCAACAAACGAGGTGGCATCGTAGCTATTGAACCTTCAACGGGTGAAATCTTGGCTTTGGTTACCGCACCGTCTTATGATCCTGCAATTTTGGTTGGCCGAAAGCGCTCAAGAAACTATACGATGTTATACCGGGATTCGATTGCCAAACCTTTATACGATAGAGGTTTGTTGGCTGAATATCCGCCGGGTTCACCATTTAAAATCTTAACCGGATTGATTGCTTTGCAAGAACAAGTGATTGATGAGAACACAACAGTTTACTGTCGACATGGATTCAGTTATGCGCGAGGTCGATTTATGAAATGTCACTGTCATGGTGGCGCACAAAATCTGCATCGTGGTATTTACGAATCTTGTAATGCCTATTTCGGAACCGTTTACATGAAAACGATTAATAAATTTGTAAGACCCCCCGATGGCGTTGATGTTTGGAGTCGTCATTTGAAAAGTTTTGGTTTGGGTGAATTTATGGGCTATGATTTACCAACCGGAAGACGAGGAAAAGCACCGACCTCCAAAACCTATAAAAAAATCTATCCGAATGGCGGTTGGCGAAGCACTGCGATTGTTTCAAACGCGATAGGGCAAGGAGAAGTTTTGATGACACCAATACAATTGGCGAATATGATGGCGGCCGTTTCCAATCACGGTTTCTATTATACGCCTCACATCATTAAAACCATTAAAGGCCAAGTCATCGATAAAAAATACAGAACAAAGCATACCACAACCGTTGAAAGAAAATATTTTCAACCCATGATTGATGGTTTGTTCGATGTGTATAATTTAGGAACCGCGCACGCATTGCAAGTCGAAGGCATTGAAATTTGTGGCAAAACCGGTACTGCAGAAAATTTTGCTAAGATTAATGGCAAGCGTGTGAAGCTTCAAGATCACTCGATTTTTGTAGCTTTTGCACCGAAAGACAATCCGAAAATTGCGATTGCTGTGTTGGTTGAAAACGGTTATTGGGGCGCACGATGGGCTGGTCCGATTACCAGTTTGATGATCGAAAAATACATCAAGAAAAAAATCACGCGTACCGATTTGGAGAAAAGAATGTTAGAAGGGAGTTTGCAAGGTGAATATGCTAAGTATACGGGCAAGAAAGAAGTTGACAGCCTATTGTTGAAACCGAAACCTCCTATTTCAGTTGTTCCAGGTGCCGCTGACGAAAAACTGAAAGACGCCAAAACTCCAGAAGAAGCTACTGAAAACTAATTCAAGATGAAGAACCAAAGTGTTACAAACAATTTAGATTGGATCAGCGTATTCATCTACATCCTATTGGTCATCATGGGTTGGTTGAATATTTATTCTTCTTCGCTGTCTTTATCTGATGCTGATTTCACACTTGATTTGACCCAATTCTATGGAAAACAATTATTGAGTATTGGGTTGGCTATTCCGCTAATTTTTATTGTATTGTCTGTTGATGGAAAATTTTACGAGAAATTCTCCAGTATTATCTATATCATTGGATTGCTGTCCTTAGCCGGATTATTTGTTTTTGGTAAAACCATTAAAGGGCAAGCCAATTGGTATTCGTTTGGTGCCTTCGGATTACAGCCTTCTGAGTTTGTAAAAGCCGCCACTTCATTAGCTTTAGCAAAATATCTGAGTGATGTTCAAGTGAACCTTAAAGATTTCAATAGGCAACTTCAAGCATTAGGCATTATCTTTATTCCGGTTTTACTAATTGTCATTCATGATCCCGGAAGTGCTTTAATTTTCATGACACTCTTTTTTGTTTTATACCGTGAAGGCCTTCCGCCATGGTATTTGTGGACGGGATTTATTGCCATCATTTTATTTGTTTTGGCATTAATATTAAAGCCTTGGGCTGTGGTATTAATTGCTGCTGGTGTCACCACTTTGTTATATTTCAGAAGTAGAATTGTAGACCGAAACATTATAGCCAGTGCGATTGCTATGGTGATGATTTCGGGTTTTGTATTTTCTGTCGATTATGTTTTTGAATCGGTTTTCAAGCAACACCACCGTGATCGTTTTAATATCCTACTCGGAAAAGAAGTTGACATGAAAGGTATCGGATACAACACCAACCAATCCGAAATCGCCATTGGTTCGGGCGGATGGTTTGGAAAAGGTTTCCTAGAAGGCACACAAACCAAAGGTGGATTTGTTCCCGAGCAGCACACCGATTATATTTTCACTACTGTTGGAGAAGAATGGGGTTTTCTCGGTTCGATGGTTGTCATTGCTTTGTTTGTGGGTTTAATTTTTAGAATTATTTACTTGTCGGAAAGGCAAAAGACGAAGTTCAGCAGGGTTTACGGTTATTGTGTGGCTTGCATTTTATTCATTCACTTTTTTGTGAACATTGCGATGGTGGCGGGAATTTTCCCAACGATTGGTGTGCCGCTTCCGTTCTTTTCGTATGGTGGCTCCGGACTTTGGGGCTTTACCATTTTGTTGTTTATCTTTTTAAAGATGGATGCGAATAAGGTGAATGAGTGGTAATTTTGAACAAGGATTTAATAGAATATATATCACAGATACTCAGACAAAATCAAAAATTATAATATAAATAAACGCCTTAAAATTCAGCTGAATCCTAAGGCGTTTTTTATTTTTTTAATCAAAATCTTTACGACTTCACCAACTTGTCTTTTTTCAATTTGGTGACATCTTTCTTCTCTAAAGTTTTAGGTTGCAAATCGTCCAGAATATTAATGGCCTCTTCAACATAAATATCTTTAGAAAGGCTTTCATGCCATCTGTCGCGTTTTTCTTTCAAAGAAGTATCGGTTTTCATTTGATCTATTTCGTAAGGCAACGAAGCAAACTCTAAAGAATTTTTATAGTCAGCAATCGATTTGTATTTTTTAGATTTTTCTTCAATTGATTTTTGCTCTGCTTTGAATTGATCAATATTTAAACTGTATACATTTTCCTTATTGCGTTGGTCAATCCATTTTGCATTCTCATCAATGAGTTTGAATTTAGGATTGTCCGCAATTCGTTTTTTACTGTTGTCAATCGCCACATCGAAGTTGTTTTGTTTGTCCCAGAATTTAAATTCAGCCGGTTCGATTTTATCCCATGGCATGGCGTTGTCGATATCACGTTCGCCCATTTTTAAATAAGCATAACGATCCGGAATCGCAACATCACTGCTTACGCCTTCCAATTGCGTTGAACCTCCGGTAATTCTATAGAATTTTTGAGTGGTCGTTTTTAATGCACCCAAATCACCAACACTACTTCCTCGCACAAACTGATTTAAATCGATGACGTTTTGTACCGTTCCTTTTCCGTAAGATTGTTTGCTACCGATGATAATTCCTCTTCTGTAATCCTGAATCGCAGCTGCAAAAATTTCTGAAGCCGAAGCTGAAAAACTGTTTTGCATCACCACAAGCGGGCCATCCCATTGGATTTTTTTATCTTTATCGTAAAGCACTTCTTGTTTTTTTCCTGCTGATTTTATTTGAACCACCGGGCCATCTTCGATGAACAATCCGGCAATATCAACCACAGTTTTCAAAGAACCACCTCCGTTATCTCTTAAGTCCATAATGATGCCTTGAACACCTTCTTTTTTCAATCTGTCTACTTCAATCGCTACGTCTTTTCCGGCATCGCGGCTGTCGTTATTTTCAAAATCAATGTAGAATTTTGGCAAATAGATTACGCCGTATTTGAGTCCGTTTTTTTCTACTACACTCGACTTAGCATAGGTTTCTTCAATTTCTACAATATCTCTAATAATAGAAATGATTTTGATGGTACCATCAACTTTCTTAACGGTCAAACGCACTTCGGTTCCTTTTGGTCCTTTGATTTTTTTAACCACATCATCAAGGTGCATTCCAACAACTTCAACTGGTTCTTCATTGCCTTGTGCTACTTTCATAATGACATCGCCTGCTTCGAGTTCTTTGCCTCTCCATGCCGGGCCACCGGAAATTAATTCTGAAATTTCGGTGTAGTCATTTTTCTTCTGTAAACGAGCACCAATGCCTTCTAGTTTTCCACTCATACTCACATCGAAACGTTCTTTTTCATCAGGTGGAAAATAGTTTGTATGCGGGTCAAAGCGCGTTGCGATGGCATTCACATATACAGAAAACCAATCATTTTGATCTAGGTCGTTGATGAAATCGAAATATTCGTTTAAGGATTTTAATGAACTTTCACGGGTTTCTTTCTCGAGTTGTTCGAAAGTTTTTGGAGTAGTATCTTCTGTAGAATCTCCTTTTACTGCTTCTTTAGTTTTGTTGAGTTCTTCAATCGTTTTAGCCGGTTTATCGTCTTTTACGCCATTCTTTTTATCTTCCTGTATTTTCAACTTATCAGTTAAAGACGACAACGTAGACAATTTGATTTGTTTGCGCCATTTTTCTTTAAGCTCGGTCGTGTTTTTGGCATAAGGCAATTTATCATAATCGGTATTGAATTCTTCTTTGACCGAATAATCAAATGGTTTGGCTAGAATTTCTTTGTAGAATTCTTTGCTTTCGCTGATTCTTTTAATCAATCGGTTATAGGTTAGATTGAAGAATGATAAGTCTTTATTCTTGATTTGATCGTCGAGTTGGGTTTCATATACTACAAATTCATCGATGTCGGATTGGATAAAAAACCGTTTCGATGGATCTAGTGCTTCAATGTAGTCTTTGTAAATTCCTTTAGAAAATTTGTCGTCTATGGTTGCGGGATCGTAGTGACCTCGTTCGATAACAAACGTTAATAATTCTAATAACATTTTATCCTTTTCAGGATCGCCTTTGGGTTTTAACGTCGTAGTGAACGCAAACAAACTCATAGAAATGGCGATGACTACTAGTACTAATTTGTAATTCCTTTTCATATATTGAATTAAGATATTCATTAAAATTTTTGAACTAAATTACATAAAAACAGAAGCGACAATCTGTTTTGATGGCTAATTTTTTGTTAAAGGTGCTAATTTACTAAGTTTGTGTTGAAAATGCTTATTTTTGCGGGGAATTATTTGAGATGATAAAAGCAACTCGTTTCAAAGAAATGTTGTTTTGAAAACAGAACCCCTAGCCCTGATAGAGCCGATATCCTTGGCGTTGGGAGATTGCTTCGCAAGCTCGCAATGACAAGATAAAGGCGAAAGCAGGAAATAGCTCCTAAAAAAAATGAACAAACCACTTATTTTAGTTACTAATGACGACGGTATTTCGGCTCCAGGCATTCGCGCTTTGATTGCTGTCATGTCAGAAATTGGCGACGTTGTTGTTGTCGCGCCGGACAAACCGCAAAGTGCAATGGGGCATGCGATTACGATTAACAACACTTTATATTTGAATAAAGTTTCAGCTGAAAATGCTGTTGTTTTAGAATACAATTGCTCGGGAACACCTGTCGATTGTGTGAAATTGGCGGTTAATGAAATTCTGAAACAGAAGCCTGATTTGTGTGTTTCGGGGATTAATCACGGTTCAAATTCTTCGATTAATGTGATTTATTCGGGAACGATGAGTGCTGCTGTAGAAGCTGGAATTGAAGGCATTCCTGCGATTGGATTTTCATTGTTGGATTACGATTGGAATGCAGATTTTGAACCTGCGAAATCTTTCATCAAAAAAATTGCGTTGCAAACCTTGGAAAACGGATTGCCGGAAGGCATTGTTTTGAATGTGAATTTGCCGAAATTGAACGAAAACGATATCAAAGGCATTAAGATTTGCAGACAAGCCAAAGCCATTTGGATGGAGAAATTCGACAAAAGAAAAACACCGTATGGCAAGGATTATTATTGGCTTACGGGTGAATTTGTGAATCAGGATTTGGGCGAAGATACCGATGAATGGGCGTTGGAAAACGGCTATATTTCTGTAGTTCCTGTGCAGTTTGATTTGACGGCACATCATGCAATACAGCGTTTGAATGGTTGGGATTTAAATGGAAAATAATTGATAATTATTGCAATTTTAGATAATAAAGATGAAGTATAGGGATTTGATTTTAGGCGTTTTAATGGCTGTGATTGCTTCGGTGATTGGCAGTTTTATTTTTATTAAACTTTTTACAGGTTTTGATTTTGTGAATGGGATGTTGTTTTATAAATCACACGGATTGCTAGGAAAAATCATCACTTTAGGTGCCATTCTCAACTTGATTTTGTTTTTTATTTTATTAAAATTCAATAAAGATTTGATGGCGCGCGGCGTTATTTTGGGCATGATTGTTTTGACCGTGGTTACATTGCTTATTTAAAATAAATCGCAAATGAAATATTACATTATAGCCGGAGAAGCTTCAGGAGATTTACACGGTTCGAATTTGATGAAGGCAATTTATGAGGAAGATCCTCAAGCCGACATCCGATTTTGGGGTGGCGACTTGATGCAAAAAACCGGCGGCACTTTGGTGAAACATTACCGCGAGTTGGCGTTTATGGGATTTATTGAAGTGATTTTTAATTTGAAAACCATAGTCAGTAATATCAAGTTTTGTAAAAACGACATTGCGCAATTCAAACCCGATGCGATTATTTTTATTGATTATCCCGGTTTTAATATGCGTATTGCCAAATGGGCTAAAGAACGTGGCATTCCGACGCATTATTATATTTCACCGCAAATTTGGGCTTGGAAAGAAAATCGGATTGCGGCGGTCAAACGCGACTTTGATCATTTGTATGTGATATTGCCTTTTGAAAAAGAGTTCTACGAAGACAAGCACCATTTTCCAGTGACATTTGTTGGGCACCCTTTGATTGATGCGATTCACAGTCGTAAGGTTACAAGCCAATCGGATTTCATCAAAGAAAACCAACTTGACGATAAACCGATTATTGCGATTCTTCCGGGCAGTAGAAAACAAGAAATTACCAAAATGCTTTCTGTGATGTTGAGTGTGGTTGATGATTTTCAAGAATATCAGTTTGTAATTGCAGGCGCTCCGAGTCAAGAGCATGCTTTCTATTTGCCTTTTTTGAAAAACAAAAACGTGCATTTTACCGCCAATAAAACTTATGATTTGTTGAGTCATTCGACTGCGGCTTTGGTAACTTCGGGAACAGCAACATTAGAAACGGCGTTATTTAAAGTACCTGAAGTCGTTTGTTATAAAGGCAGTTGGGCTTCGTATCAGATTGCAAAACGCATCATTACGCTGAAATATATTTCTCTCGTGAATTTGATTATGGATCAAGAAGTCGTTACGGAATTGATCCAAGAGCAATGTAACACTAAAAATATTAAAGTCGAATTGCAAAAATTATTGAATCTCGATTACCGAAAACAACTGATTGCCAACTACGAAATTTTAGAAGAAAAGCTTGGTGGTATTGGTGCGAGTAAAAAAACAGCGCAACATATTGTACGAAGTTTACGATAATTGCGTTGCTATATTGACATTAAAACAAAAAACTTTTGAAACGAATTCTTCCATTACTCCTATTATTTCTTTTTGTGGTTGGCTGCAAATCAACTTCTAGCATCATTACTTCTAAAGAAGAGGCCCAAAAAAGAGGCATTTATAAAGCGCCGGCCAATATCAAAATAGCGGCAAAAAACAATGCTACACCTAAAAGCGTTGCTGCTAAAGAAGTGCCGAAAAAAGCAGTGATAACGGGCAACCGCATCAATGATAAGAATGATGATGATCTTGTGATTAACGTTGACGATTCGAGTTATTTGGTCAAGCAACTGATCAATGCAGCTTCTGAAAATTTAGGCGCGCATTATAGAACTGGCGGCACAACTCCAGATGGTTTTGATTGTTCTGGTTTGATGTACAGCACCTTTAAAAAATTCGATATCACTTTGCCGCGATCATCTGTCGATATGGCTAAAATCGGAAGAAAATTAGACGAAGACGACATCCGAAAAGGCGATTTGATTTTCTTTAAAACCAACGGAAGAAGTGTCATCAATCATGTTGGAATGGTCATAGAAATCAACGATGAGGAAATCAAATTCATCCATTCTTCTACCCAAAAAGGCGTGATTATTTCGTCGACCAAAGAAGCTTATTACGGAAGAACTTTTACGCAGGCGAATCGAATTTTAGAGTAATTTATTTGGCTTATTCGCTAAAATTGAATACTTTAGAAGCATGAACGCCATGCAATTTCCTTTAACCCGAATTACAATTGGGTTTGTATTCGGAATTTTATTCGCCAATTACACCCACTTCCTCACTCCAGTGACGAGCTTTGGTTTGCTATGTCTAGCCATTTCGTTATTTTTCATTGCTTTTTATTGGTCGAAAAAACAATTGTTGCAAAATTACTTTTTCGGAATATCAACTTACTTTTTGTCGTTTTGTATTGGAATCTCAACGTCGATTATTCATTCCGGATGGTACCAAAAAGACAATTACATTCATCACATTCATTCTTCGGAAAAGCAACATGTTTTGGAAGTTGTACTTCGAGAAAAATTAAAATCGACTGCTTATTATCGCCGTTATTATGCACTTGTAAGTCGCATTGACGGAAAATCATGTTCAGGAAAATTGATGGTGAATTTCAATGCTTCACAATTTCAAAGTGATTTTAAAATTGGAACGCAACTTCAAATCAAAAACAACATTATTCGTCCTACTCGACCGCTAAATCCGAATCAGTTTGATTATGGAAATTATTTAACTCAGAAATCCGTTTTAGCGCAAACGTATGTTGATGCTTTTAATGTGAAAACCAATGGCAACCTGATTCGCGATGCTTTTTATTATTCCGATTGTCTGCGAACGACCATACTCAATAATTTAAAGAAAAACCATTTTCATGTTGATGAATTAAACGTCTTAGCCGCTTTGATTTTAGGCCAGCAACAAGATATTGCGCCTGATATTGTGCGCGATTATCAATTCGCCGGTGCCATTCATATCTTATCTGTTTCGGGTTTACATGTTGGATTTATACTGCTGTTTATGAATTTTTTGCTGCGATTGATTCCCAACACCAAACGAACTTCCTATTACAAACTCTTCATCATCGTACTTTCGCTGTGGGGATTTGCCGTTTTAGCCGGACTTTCTCCATCGGTAGTTCGATCGGTTACGATGTTTTCTTTCGTAGCGTTTGGCATGCATTTGAAAAGACAAACCAACATTTTTCATACGTTGGTCGTGTCGCTTTTATTGATATTGCTTTTTGAACCTTCTTTCCTTTTTGATGTTGGGTTTCAACTGAGCTATGTGTCTTTGTTTTTTATGCTGTGGATGCAACCTTTATTCCATTCGCTTTGGCAACCCAAAAACAAAATCGTCGATTACTTTTGGCAAATACTAACGGTTTCGTTTGCGGCTCAAATCGGAACTTTGCCTTTAAGCTTGTACTATTTTCATCAATTTTCGGGCTTGTTTTTCATCACCAATATTGTTGTGATTCCATTTTTGAGTTTGATTATGGCGCTCGGCGTTTTAGTCATGCTGCTTGCTGCGTTTGGTTTTGTTCCCAAAATTTTATTAATTTCACTCGAAGGGTTGATTTCTATTTTAAATAAAATCATTAGTGAAATCGCCTCTTTCGAACAGTTTGTTTTGAAAGACATTCCGCTCAATGCATTGATGTTATTGAGTTTGTACTTAGTCATTATAACCCTTATATGCTGTTTTAAAAAAGTTTCTTTTCAAAGAATCGTTTTTGTTCTACTGTCAATTCTGGCATTTCAAGCGAGTTATTTCAGTTCGAGTTGGAAATCTCAAAACCAACAAGAGTGGATTGTTTTTAATGTCAAAAGAGCGACATTAATCGCAGAAAAAAATGGTGACAATGTGACTGCATTTACCAATATAGATTTAACGAAAAGCAATCCCTTGCAACCTTTTCTAGTAGCTAATTTTTGTAAAATCACAGCTCAAAAGTCACTAGGGAATTTGGCTTATTTCAAAAATAAAAAAATCTTGATTATTGATAGTTTGGGAAGTTATCCGAGACAAGTCAATCCTGATGTGATGTTGTTACGTGATTCTCCTAAAATCAATTTAGAGCGCGTATTTAAAACCTGCAAACCTAAAGTATTGGTTGCCGATGCGAGCAATTATAAATCGTATGTAGCGCTTTGGAAAGCTACTTGTTTAAAACAGAAAATCCCTTTCCATCATACGAATGAAAAGGGATTTTATAGACTTGATGACTAATTATTTCTTATTGGCCAAAATCTGATTGGCCGTTTCCAACCATTTTGATGGACCACCAGCAACGTAACCTGTGCTTCCTAATTTCTCGAGGTTGGTTTTTCCGTCTTTCGAAGTTGGATTTGCAAGCCATATTGTTGGGTATCCTCGGATTTCGAAGATTTGTTGCAACTCCGCATTTTGTTGTTGTATGTCTGGCAATTGTGGTGTTCTACGAGGAAAATCCAATTCTACCAATACTACATTTTGTTTTGCCCATGCTGCAAATTCGGGTGTTTTTAATACTTCATTTTGCAAACGAATACACCAACCGCACCAATCGCTTCCTGTAAAAAATAGCAATAGAGGTTTCTTGGTTTTCATGGAAACTTCTGCCGCTTTTTTTAGATTCGTTTCCCAAGTTAATTCTTGCGCTTGAATGGTTATTGAACCAACAACAAGCAATAATGTAATGAATATCTTTTTCATATTTATAATTTTAATTTTCCTCTTTTGACAATAACAGTGCCGAAATTACAAATTTTATTTTACTTCCTGCATCAGTTTTTTAATTAATGGTGTAAATACAATGAGTACAACACCAGAAATTAATGCATAAATAGCCAATTGATAATAACCATCCGTATAGCCTTGCAATTTCGTAAGTAAAGAAGCATTCTCATCAGGTGATGACATTCCTGCGCCCAACAATCCCGCAGCATATTGACCGTAAGCACTCGCTAAAAACCACATTCCCATCATCATTCCCGAAAGACGTTTTGGTGATAATTTAGTCATGATTGACAAACCGATTGGCGACAAGCAGAGTTCTCCAAAAGTAATCACTAGATAAGCCAGTGTAAAGACATTTAAAGAACTAAGTCCATTGACATCAGCGAAGAATCTAGTGTAATAAAAAACATAAAATGCCGCTGCTAAAAACAAAAAGCCCAAGCCGAATTTTATAACCGTGTTCGGTTCCAATTTCTTTTTTGCCATAGCCAACCAAAGCAAACCCAGAATTGGACTGAAAATAATTACAAATAACGAATTGGCCGTGTTGTTGACAATATTCGGATTGATTTCAAAAAACAACAAATTTGGATGCAAATTATCTTTGGCAAAAAGTGCTAATGAACCGCCGCTTTGTTCGAAAAATGCCCAAAATATAATCGAGAAGATAATGAACACAAAAGCAGCAATAAGCTTTTTCTGAGCTTTGATTTCTTGTTCTTTATAGGTTTCAAATAGAAAATAGAGGATGGCCAATGGTCCGATGGTGTACATAAAATAATCGGTGTAATCGGTATTTTTAATCATCATAAAGATTAATGGAATGCTGATTAATGAACCAATATAAACGGCAATTTCTTTTGTAGTTCTTTTCGCTTTAGGCAACTCAATTAATGGTGAGTCTCCAATTGGGCCTAATGATTTTTTGGTCAGCATAAAAGTGATTAAACCAATAACCATAACAACTGCTGCGGATAAAAAGGAATAACTCCAACCATAATCTTTACTGGTTCCAAAATAAACACAAACGGCACCGCCTAGTAACGCCCCAATATTAATTCCTGAATAGAACAAACCAAAACCGGCATCTCTTCTGCTGTCGCCTTCTTTATACAATTCGCCAACCATCGAGGAAATATTGGGTTTGAAAAAACCCGTTCCGATAATCGACAATGTAATGCCCAAATAGAACATTTCTTGCGGCGAAAATGCGATGAGTAAATTTCCTAAAATCATCACAATCCCACCAAACACTAATGATTTTTTGAATCCTAATATTTTGTCGGCGAAAATTCCACCTATAAAAGTAAAAGCATACACAAACGCTTGAATGGCGCCGTATTTAAGATTTGCTTCTTTATCAGACAAAGACAAACCCAGTACTTGATCGGCCATAAAAATGGTCAAAACGCCGCGCATTCCGTAGAAACAAAAGCGTTCCCACATTTCGACTAAAAACAAATACCAAAGTTGTTTTGGGTATTTGCCTTCAAAATTTTGAATTTGTTCTAAGGTTAAATTTTGTTCCATAATAGTAATTTAATTAATTCCTTTTTCCTGCATGACTTTATTGAGTTGTTTTAATAAAACGAACATCAATACAGTGGCAAATATCAACAGTGAGAAGTTAATCCAAAAGAAATCGGTTTTGTCTTCATAAGTATCCCACATGCTGGCAAGCACACCGCTTAATTTGTTTCCAATCGATGTCGATAAAAACCAACCGCCCATCATCAGTGAAGTAATATTCGTTGGACTTAACTTCGAGACGACTGACAATCCCATCGGGCTTAAGAAAAGTTCTCCGATGGTAATGATTCCGTAATTCGCTACAAGCCACCAAACACTTACTTTTTCCGAGCCGTTACCACCCATTTTGACCGCGGCAACCATCACTAAAACCGATAATGCTGATATCAATAATCCGAAAGCAATTTTTGTTGGTGTTGAAGGTTCCTTTTTGCGTGACCTTAAAAATGTAAAGAATGCTACAACCAATGGCGTCAGAATAATGACCCAACCCGGATTGATGGATTGACTCAAATTGGTTGCCCATAAACTTACTTTTGAATTTTCTTCCGGCAGTTTTTCTTGAGCAACGTTTCTAAAATATACCGGATAATCAACTACTTTCTTAACCACTCCATTTTCTTTTTGAAGTCGAAAACTGGCATCATATAATTCGACAGAATCTTTTTTAAAATCGACTTCCTTCGCCAACTTCAAACCATTGAATACCTTTTCAGTGGTTCCTGTAATTTGTCGGTCTGTGTAACGATCTGCCCAAGTGGTTAGCGCAGAACCATTGAGTTTGAAAACTGCCCAAAACAATATGACTACGGCAAAAATAGACAGCAATGCTCCGATAGGTCGTTTGTCCTCTGGTTTGGCCTTGAAATACAAACTGGCATAAAAAAAGATAACAGGAATACAGGCAAAAATAAAGGCATCTGTGCTATCGGAACCAAAAATATAAGCATCCGGATTCGCTTCTGAAGTTACACCTTTGAGCATCCAACCAATGATTCCAAAAATAACAGATGGTAATAGTATAAAAAGCACAATTTTATAAAAAGGCATGTCGCCTTCTTGGGTCCCTTTTTTCTGGTCATAACCTTGGTAGTGTTTCGATCCAAGAACGAATACCAAAACGCCTATAAACATTCCGATACCGGCAGCCATAAAAGCATATTGCCAGCCTAAAAGAATCTGCAGTGCGGCACCGAAGAAATTACAGATGAAAGCGCCTACATTGATTCCCATGTAGAAAATATTGTAGCCTTCGTCTTTCTTGTCTTTGTATTCTTGTTTCGAATAGAAATTCCCTAATAGCGTTGAAATGTTGGGTTTGAAAAAACCATTGCCCAGTATTACAAAAGTCATCGCAACATATAGGATTGTAATGTTGTGAATTCCCATCATGAAATAACCGATACCCATTAAAATTCCTCCGAAAATAATCGATTTTTTATATCCAAAATAACGGTCAGCAATCAAACCACCAATGAAAGGCGTCAGGAAAACCAATGCGATGAAAGTGCCATATAAGTCGGAAGCTTCTTTTTCTGTCATCGCAAAACCGGCTTCTACATCTTTGAGGTAAAGTGTGAAGATTCCTATCATTAAATAATATCCGAAACGTTCCCACATTTCGGATAAAAATAAATACGGTAATGCTTTTGGGTGCTTATTCCACATCATTTATGGTTTTAAAAAACAAACCTACAAGAAGTTCTTGTAGGTTTGAAAGATATAAAAATATTTTAAAAGTATATTATCTGTTTTCAACTTCTAAATCAACACCCTCAACATGGTCGTTGTGCATTCTTTTTTCTAACCATGAACTCAACACAAATAATATCCCAGCCGCAGTTCCTGACATGATGATGAACAATATGAAAAACTCATACAGATTGTTAATTTGGATTCCTAGAAAATGCGTTGCTCCTCCTGTTCCGTCTTCACCACCAGGAATTAAGGCACTTAATGTTCCTGCAAATTTATTAGCCGCGGCATTGGCCAAAAACCAAGTTCCCATCATCAAAGAAGACAAACGCAACGGTGCTAATTTTGAAACCATCGACAATCCGATTGGTGACAAGCACAATTCTCCCATCGTATGAATTATATACAAAGAAAACAACCAGCTCATTGAAATTTTATCACCTACACCCAATCCTTTTACAGCTATTGCTATAATTACATATCCTAAAGCAACCAATCCAAGACCTATTGCCATTTTTTTAGGAGATGAAGGCTCTAACTTTCTAGTATATAAAAATCCCCATATCAATGAAAAAATTGGTGCTAAAATAATTACGGCTAATGGATTTACAGATTGAAACCAACTAGCTGGAAATTCACTTTGTGCAAAATCTGCAATCATTCCAGTTGCAAATAATGCAATTAGTATTGCACTTACTATACCTGTAACAATTAATCCTGTTTTCTTTGACCAATCAAAAAACCAAGCTAAACCTTTTGATAAAAAATACGTTCCTACCAATCCAACAATTAAAATCAACCAGGCTGGAATGTTAATAGCTACATCCCTATTTACCTGTCTGTCTGCAAAAAGTGTCAATGAAGCGCCTGCCTGTTCAAAAGCACCCCAAAAGAAAATAACGAAAAACGCTAGAATGAATATTACAGTAATTCTTTGGGTTTCAATTTTTGTCAAACTTTTATCGCTGAATATGATTATCGGCATGGCTACCATTGAACCATAAATGAAATAACTGATAATATCAACATCACTCTTAAACATTTGTTTGAAATTCAACATAAAGAAAATAATAGCAATAGAACCTACTATAACTCCTATATTTTTTGCGTCTAATTTTTTTACAGGCAAACCAATATGTTTTCCTTCTTCAGAAATAAGGTATTTTTTTTGCCCAAGAACAAAAGCTACCAAACCTAATAACATTCCAATACCAGCTGCTAAGAATCCCCATTTAAAATCCATTGATCCACAAACCAAAGGAGAGAAAAACGCACCCAAATTGATTCCCATGTAGAAAATCGTAAATGCGCTATCGATTCTTCTGTCATTTGCAGGATACAACTGCCCTACCATTGTAGAAATATTCGGTTTAAAGAATCCGTTTCCGATAATGATAGCAGTTAAACCCATCCACATAATCGAAATACCGCCATGTGCTCCGGCGGAAGCACTCAAAAACATACAGAACTGACCAATCGCCATTAATAATCCTCCGATGATAATACTGCGTCTGTTTCCTAAAAATTTATCACACAAATAACCTCCTAAAAGTGGTGTTAGATAAACCAACCCGGTGTAACTTCCGTAAATTTGTGATGCATCGGCATCTTTCATCAACAGTATTTTAGTCATGAATAGAATGAAGATTGCTCTCATGCCATAATAACTAAATCGTTCCCACATTTCGGTGAAGAATAAGAA
The DNA here is from genome assembly GCF_031411595.1 of Flavobacterium sp. Classification (GTDB taxonomy): domain Bacteria; phylum Bacteroidota; class Bacteroidia; order Flavobacteriales; family Flavobacteriaceae; genus Flavobacterium. The sequence goes on from NZ_JANOBI010000053.1 coordinate 20,398, forward strand.
ATAAAGTCCTTTTGGATGTCCAGTTTTTACTTGAGTTTCTGCCATTTTAGTTTGGTTTTAGTTTTGTTTTGGTTAATTTAATTATAGGTTTTCTTTAATGAAATTTGTCATCTTATTAAACAATTGAATTCTGGTTTTACCACCATAAATTCCATGATTCTTATCCGGATATATTTGCGAATCAAATTGTTTGTTGGCTTGAATTAGCGCTTCCATCATTTGCATCGAATTCTGAACATGCACATTGTCATCACCTGAACCGTGAATCAAAAGAAATTTCCCTTTGAGTTTATCCACATGATTGATTGGTGAATTATCGTCATATCCGCTTGCATTTTCCTGTGGCGTTTGCATATAACGTTCTGTATAAATGCTGTCATAGAATCTCCAGTTCGTCACCGGTGCCACGGCAATAGCCATTTTAAATACATCGGCACCTTTCATAATACAATTCGATGCCATGAACCCACCGTAACTCCAGCCCCAAATTCCAATGCGTGCGGCATCAACATAAGGGTAACTTCCTATTACTTTGGCAGCATCAATTTGGTCTTCTACTTCAAATTTTCCTAATTCTTTCTGCGTGCATTTTTTGAAATCCGCACCTTTAAAACCAGTTCCTCTTCCATCAACACAAGCCACGATATAACCATTTTGAGCGAGCATCGCAAACCAATAATCATCAGCACTATTCCAATCATTATTTACTTGTTGCGATCCAGGACCGGAATATTGGTACATAAAAACAGGATACTTTTTAGAAGCGTCAAAATCTTTAGGCTTGATCATCCAAGCATTGAGCGAATTTCCTTTAGCGGTTTTTAAAACAAAGAACTCTTTTGTAGGTATATTATACGCTTTCAATTTCGTCGACAAGACTTCGTTATTTTCAATTACTTTAACCTCTTTGCCAGATTTCGATTCGTTTAAAGTATAAAGTTGAGGATGCGTCGCACTCGAATAAACATTAATAAAATATTGAAAATTAGGGCTGAAAGTCGCCGCATTCGTTCCCGTTTGTGAAGTCAAACGTGTTTTGTTTTTTCCATCAATGCCAATGCGATACACATCACGATTGATCGAACCATTTTCAACAGATTGGTAAAATACGGTATTCGATTTTTCGTCAAAACCATAATAACTTGTGATTTCCCAATTGCCTTTGGTCACTTGATTTTTAAGCTTTCCGGTTTTGTCATAAAGGTAAATATGGTTGAAACCGTCTTTCTCACTCGTCCAAATAAAACTGTTGTCTTTTAGAAAAGTCAAATTGTCTGTCACATCAACATAAGCTTTGTCTTTTTCGTTGAGCACCACTTTTGTTGTTCCTGAATTGCCATCTATAAACAACAAATCGAGATTGTCTTGATGGCGGTTCAACACTTGCGCGCACAATACATTTGCATCATTCGTCCATTTCATTCTGGCAATATAAAAATCGGAATAGTTGCTCAGATTAATGTCTTTTTTAGTAGCGGTCGCAACATCATATAAGTGTAAAGAAACCAACGAATTGTTCTCGCCCGCTTTAGGATATTTGAAAGTTTCTACGGTTGGGTATAAATCTTTGTGAAAAATCGACATTGAGAATTCCGGCACTTGACTTTCATCAAAACGTATGAAAGCCAATTTTTTGCTGTCAGCACTCCAATCGAAAGCTCTTACAAAAGCGAATTCTTCTTCATATACCCAATCCGTGATTCCGTTGATGATGGCGTTTTTCTTTCCGTCAGTGGTGATTTGTGTCGATTTTTTAGTCGCGATATCATACACAAACAAATTGTTTTCTTTGGCATAAGCAATCTTTTTTCCATCTGGTGAAAAGGTTGGCTCTTGTACTTGAAAATCGAACAATTTGGTTAAAGTCTTTGAAGTCGTATCGTATAAAAAATAATCCGCAGTAAACGAATGTCTGAAAATCTGATTCGAGCCATTGGCAATCAAAATCATTTTTTCATCAGCGCTGAATGCATAACTATCAATACCTTCAGCCAATTCTTTGTGGTTTTTGGAGTCGATTAATGTTGACACTTTTTTCAAAGTGGCGAAATCATACAAGTCGATTTGCATACTTTTCGTTGCTCGGTCATAATTGAGCACCGTATATTGATTGGTATTTTTTAAAGATTGTAATTCATCCATTCCTTTAGCGCGGAATGCTCCTGAATAAATAGATTCGACAGTGATTTTTTCTTGAGCAACAACAGAAAAACACAGAAAAAGAAAAGCAGCAATCAGTTGATTTGATTTCATAGATAAAATTGAATATAAAAACTGTCAATTTTAGTGAAAATTTTGGATATAACGGCAGTTTTTTATGTTAAATGCAATTTTTTGACGAACAGCTGCAATCAAGTTTTTGAATTTAATGGTCGCCAAAAAGATTTTCAGACAAACAATTGCAATTGTCCGCCTTTGTATTGTTCGTACAGCGATTTGTTCAATGGTGGAAATTGTTTTTCGGCAAAATATTTCTTTCGAGCCAAAGTAACCTGCGAACGAATCATTTGTGCCAGTTCACCTTCGCCACGCATGCGATCGCCCCATCGACTGTCATTGAGTGTCCCACCGTGGCATTCCGCTATCTGATGCAAAACTTTATCCGCGCGGTCTGGCATTGCTTTTCGAATCCAGTCGGTGAAAATTTCCCCAATAGCTCCATTGAGCCGAACTACGTTATATGCCATTGATAAAGCGCCAGCATCGGAAGCTGCTTTTGCCATTGGTAGTATTTCATGGCTGTTGATTCCGGGAATAATCGGCGCAAGCATCACATTCACTGGAATACCATTTTCTGAAAGCAACTTAACGGTTTCAAGTCTTTTTTTGATGGTTGCCGTTCGAGGTTCCAACAACATTCTGGTTTTTTCCGAAAGTGAAGTAATCGAAATATTGACACCAATCAGATTGTCTTTGGCGAGTTCGGAAAGAATATCAAGATCGCGCGTAATCATCGAATTCTTAGTGATGATAGCAACTGGATGTCGGTATTTAAGGAAAATTTCAAGGCATTTTCTTGTAATCTCAAACTTGCGTTCCGCGGGCTGATAACAATCTGTATTGCCTGACATCACAATCGTATGCGCTTTCCAATTTTTACTTTTTAGTTTTTCCTCGAGCAATTGCGGCGCATTTTTCTTGACTAAAATTTTTCGTTCAAAGTCAAGTCCGGCGCTATAACCCCAATACTCATGACTGTTTCTGGCATAACAATAAATACACCCATGTTCACAGCCTTGGTAGCTATTCATCGAAAAACCCATGCCCACATCTGGACTTTCCACCTTATTGACAATCGTTTTGGGAAACACTTCGAGGAAACTCGTTTTGTTGTCATCAGCACTATCGCCTTCCACAGCGCAATAATTCAAGAAGTCATCGAGCATCTCGTAAGATTCTGCGAAAAATCGGTTGTGCATGTTTTTTTGGGCACCTCTTCCTTTGATATATTGGCTTTCTTCGTTCATAACTTTGATTTTAAAGTTACATTGAGAATGCACAAAAAGAAAATCGTTTCTGTTAAAAAATGATGGTTGTTGATAAAATTTATGCCATACAAACCAACCCTTATATTTACTGAAAAGTTATCTTTGTGACTCGAGGCCTAAAGGCCGAATTGAACGAAGTTAAAAAAATTGCAAGATGAACAACGCCGTTTCCGGATTCTCTAAATTATCGAAAGAACAAAAAATCGAATGGATTGCGAACGAATATTTTTCGAATCCTGCTGAAGCCACAGCACTTTTAAAGAATTATTGGAACTCCGATGCAGCACTTCAAAAATTGCATGACGAATTCATCGAAAACACCATCACCAATTTTTATTTACCGTTAGGTGTGGCTCCCAATTTTATCATCAACGGGAAAAATTATACGATTCCAATGGCCATTGAAGAAAGTTCTGTCGTAGCTGCCGCAGCAAAATCGGCCAAATTTTGGGCAACCCGCGGCGGATTTAAAGCAACGGTTTTGAATACTGAAAAAATCGGACAAGTGCATTTCTTTTATACCGGTAACGTAAAAAAATTAGAAGATTTCTTCATTCAAATCAAATCGAAATTGTTTTCTGAAACCGAAAGCATTACCAAAAATATGCAGAAACGCGGTGGTGGCATTTTGAATATTGAACTCAAAAACCAAACCCAAAAACTACCTAATTACTTCCAATTGCACGCCACTTTTGAAACTAAAGATTCGATGGGTGCCAATTTTATCAATTCGTGTTTGGAGCAGTTTTCAAAAACATTCAAAGCAGAAGCACAGTTATACGAATCCTTTTCAGCCGAAGAAAAAAACATCCAAATCGTGATGAGCATCCTGTCGAATTATGTTCCGAATTGTATTGTTCGCGCGGAAGTGTCTTGTCCTATTGCTGATTTGGCGGAGAAAAAAATTGAAAACCCAAGAGAGTTTGCAGAGAAAATTATCCGAGCGGTTCGCATTGCAGAAATCGAACCTTTCCGTGCCGTGACACACAACAAAGGCATTATGAACGGTGTCGATGCAGTCGTGCTTGCTACCGGAAATGATTTCCGTGCAGTTGAAGCCGGCGTGCATGCATATGCTTCGAGAAACGGCCATTACACGAGTTTGTCTCATGCAACAATAGAAAATGACGTATTTACGTTTTGGATTGAAATTCCATTAGCGTTGGGCACCGTTGGCGGTTTGACATCGTTGCATCCGTTGGTGAAATTCTCATTGGAAATGCTCGAAAAACCATCGGCTCAAGAACTCATGCAGATTGTTGCCGTTGCCGGTTTGGCGCAAAATTTTGCCGCTTTGCGTTCGTTGACAACCACCGGTATTCAAGAAGGACACATGAAAATGCATTTGAATAATATTTTAAATCAGTTTCAAGCGACCGTTGAAGAACGTCAAACGATTAAAAATCATTTTAAAGATCACGTGGTGTCGCATTCGGCAGCGGTTGATTTTATTAAGAATTTGAGAGGTAACCGATAGTGTTTTAGCCCCGATAGCAGCGGTTATCCTTTTTATCCTGAACTCGATTCAGAATCTTTAAATATTTACATATTTGCAGTATTGTTGATGAAATCCTGAAACGAGTTCAGGATAAAAAGATTAGAGCGTATAGCGGGATTAGCTCCTGAAAAAATTTATCTAGATAATAAGAATTTTACGCCATAACATTTTTGCATCCCAATGAAAAAAACATTCTACAGCAACGGAAAACTTTTGATCACCGGCGAATATCTCGTTCTTGATGGCGCAAAAGCGTTGGCATTACCGACAAAATTCGGGCAAGATTTAACTATTGAACCCGGAAATCAAAACGAAATCCACTGGACGAGTTACGATGATGATGGAAGCTTTTGGTTCGACGACACTTTTGCTTTTGCCGAAATAATAACCAAAGCATCGTATGAAAATCAACCCGTAAAAAATATGTTGATTGTCATTTTGCACGAAGCTTATCTTTTAAATCCTGATTTTATAAAGCAAGCCGAAGGTCATACCATTACTACGCATCTCACTTTTCCTAAATTTTGGGGTTTGGGAACGTCGTCCACATTAATCAACAACATGGCACAATGGCTCGAAATTGATGCTTATACTTTATTGCGCAATACTTTTGGTGGTAGCGGTTATGACATTGCTTGTGCGCAAAACGATACGCCAATTCTCTACCAACTCGTTGATGGAAAACCTATTGTAAAACCAGTGGCTTTTGATCCAGAATGTGCTTCTAATATTTATTTTGTGTATCTCAATCAGAAGCAAAACAGCAAAAGTGCTATTGCGGCTTACCGCTCGAAGTTGAATGCGCTCGAGAAAATCATTCCTGCTTTTGATGCGATTACCGATTCGATATTGCAACAAAACCAATACGATAATCTGGAAGTTGCTATAGAATTACATGAGACACAAATGAGTCAAATCCTAGGATTGCCGAGAATTCAACAAACATTATTTTCCGACTTTAAGGGTACTGTAAAAAGTTTAGGCGCTTGGGGTGGCGATTTTGTTTTGGTGTTGTCAAAAGAAAATCCATCGCAATATTTTAGAGACAAAGGTTTTGAAACCTTACTCAGCTATTCTGAAATGATCTTATAAAAAAACCCGATTTGAAAATTCAAATCGGGTTTTTATTTTAATAAAATTCAATTTTTAGTAATTGAACTTCGTTCTATTGTCTTCAATATCAGCTTCTTCTTTCAAAGCCGGAATTACTCTTCCAGCATATCCTGTAACTTGTGATTTTAGTTTAGTCACATATTCCGCATGATTTTTTAAAACTGGCGCTTTAGTAATTAGTGTTGGTTTTACAACATAAACTCCTGCGTTACCTTCAATTGGTGCGGAAATTTTATTCAATCCAATCGCGAAAGCAGTTCCTACTACTTGTCTTTCAAAACCTGCATTTGGAATATTGGCGTTTTCTACGGTTAAATCGACCGCTTGTTGTACAGTTGCACCTGAAGCAGTTGCAATCGCTTGCAATGAACTTCCTTTCATCTTCGCTTTGATTTTCTCCGCTTTTTTCTTTTTGATTAAAATCGGTTCCACCATAGGACGAGCATCTTCAACAGCCATCAGTCCTTTTTCGTTTACTTTTTTCAATTTGGCAACGATGTTCCCTAAATTTACTACTTCAAAACGTTTCACATCGCCTACATTGGTTTCTTTATCAAATGCCCAACGAACAATTTGTCTTTGGTTTCCTGTAGCTCCGAAACTCTCATCCATAGCTTTTACCTTCACTGATGGATTTACGGTTAAGTTAGCGGCTTTGGCTACTTTTTCGAAATCTTTCTCATTGGCATCCATTTCAAACTTCACAGCTTTGGTGTATAACTTGTCAGTAGTTGCTTCAGAAGGTTCGATTTTTTGACCAATAGTAGCCAAACGAATCGCATCTTGTTTTTCGGTTACATTAATAATATGGAAACCAAAATCTGTTTCCACCAAACCAATCGTTCCAACAGGATTGTTGAATACGAAATCGTTGAATGGTTTTACCATTTGGTTAGGTCCGAAATATCCTAAATCACCACCTTGCTGTGCTGATGAATCATCAGAATTCATCAAAGCCACCATAAAGAAGTTTCCTGGATTGGCTTTGACTTGCGCTAACAATTGCTCTGCTTTTGCTTTCGCTTGCTCTTTGGTTCTTTTTTCTTTTTTGTTAGGTACTTGTGTTCCTTCATAGCTAATCAAGATATGACTTGCTTTAGCGTTGGCTCCGGCTTTTCTTCCCATCACTTTAGAAATACAGTACATATTACCTTTCATATATGGCCCGTAGATTTCTCCAGCTGGCGTAGCAAACAATTGTTCTGCATCTGAAACTGGCAAATCTTTTTTAGCTACATAAGTAGAATCGTAAGGAACATCAGAATTCTCATTTACGAATTCAATTGTATTGGCAGCGCCTTTAAATCCTGGCAAAGTATCGTTTTTACCTGTGGCTTGATTGTAAACCACTCTTTGATTCAATAAAGCATTGATCGTTGTTTTTACTTCAGCTTCATCTTCAGGAGAAGCTTTGTCTTCAATGGTTATGTATTCAACTTCACGAGTTTCTTCTGCTTTGTACTTTTTCTCGTTTTTCTTCATATAATCCGTGATCTCAGCATCGGTGATTTTGAAATCGGTGTCTTTCATAGAAGAAAATAAAACAGCTACATAATCAAAATTGACTTTGTTGGCTTCCATTTCATATTTCAATTTACCTTCTGCTTCGGTCGTATACATTCCTGCTTTAACCAAGCTATTGTAAATCGTATATTTTGCATTCAATTCTGCGTCTTTTTCTTTGTCTTTTACAAACTGAGCTTGCTCCGGATTCGATTTGAAGTATTCTTTAAATTTCGCCAAATCGAAAGTGCCATTGGTTTGAAACATTGGGTTTTGACCGATATTTTGATCTGTTTTAAACACTTCCATAATGTGTTTTTCGCTTGTACGAATGCCTAATTTTTCGAATTCTGCGCTTACTAAAGCGATAGAAACTTCTTGATCCCAAACACGGTTTACGGCTTGCGTTGAAGTCATTCCTTGTTGTCCGCTTTTTTCAACATTGCTTACTTTCAATCTGAAATCTTCAAAAGAGATGTCTTTCCCATTAACAGTTCCGACGTATTTCGGGGTTTCATTAAAACCACCTTTTCTGTACAAATCCTGTACAATAAAGGCTAATAATGAAAAACCAATAACGAGTATTAAGAGTAAAGAACGCTGTCTAATTTTTTGTAAAACTGCCATTTTTAGTATTGTTAATTTTTAATTCAGTTTGCGAAAATACAATTATCTATTTAATAACCATAGCCGTATCGTTATATTTTGCAAGTTTTTTTATTTTTTTTGAATTTTTATTCTTGAAGGTTCATTTTCACCAATTCTATCTTCTTATTTGTGGCTTCTTCGATGGTGAAATGAATTTTATCAATCGTGATTTGTTCGCCTTTTTGCGGTATTTCTTTGGTGAAATTGACAATGAATCCGCCCAAAGTGCCGTAAGAATCGCTTTCGGGAATTTGAAGTTTGTAGGTTTGGTTTAAATATTCGACATCCAATCTTGTAGAAAATAAATACACATGGTCATCAAGTTTCTTTTCGATTAATTCTTCTATGGAATCGTGTTCGTCTTCAATTTCACCAAAAAGTTCTTCGACAATATCTTCTACTGTAATCATTCCAGAAGTGCCGCCGTATTCATCAAGAACAATGGCGATGCTTTTTCTTTTCTTGGTCAATAAATCGAGCACGTCTTTAATAAAAATCGTTTCAGGAACAAACTCAACAGGAATCAACACCGACTTGATACTTCTTGGTTTTTTAAACAACTCAAACGAATGCACATAACCTAAAATATCATCTAGAGAATTTTGATATACTAATATTTTAGAATAGCCAGTTTCAATGAATTTATCTTTTAAATCGTTAATCGAATCGTGAATTTCGACAGCTGAAATTTCCGTTCTCGGAGTCATAATATCGCGTGCTTTCACACCCGAAAACTCCAAAGCATTTTGAAAAATCTGAATTTCTGAATCGATGTTTTCGTGGTCTTCAACCGTGCTCATTTGTTCGGTGATGTAATTTCCGAGTTCGATTTTACTAAAAAATAAAGGAATGTGATCGCCTTCAGTTTTGAAAAATTTTCTCAGAATGAAATTCGATATCCACAAAATAAAACTAGAAATAAAGTAAAAAAGCAAGTAGAAAAAATAAGCCGGAAGCGCAAAAAACTTGATAAAAAAATTGGCATAAATCTGAAAAAAAACTTTCGGCAAAAACTCGGAAGTAATCAAAACGACAAAAGTCGAGATTGTGGTTTGAATGAGTACGTTGGATAAATTGGTAAAATTAAATCCCAAATGTGTAATCCATCGCATGAGTAATTCGCCCATAAAAAACCCATAAACCACCAATACAATTGTATTACCGATTAGCATTGAAGCGATAAATTTGGATGGTTTCTCGGTGAGTTTGGTTAAGATTCGTGAAAGGAAATTTTGCTGTTTCTTTTCAATCTCAAGGTAGATTTTGTTCGAAGAAATAAAGGCAATTTCCATTCCTGAAAAAAGAGCCGCTAGTATTAGACATATAATGATAATACTAATTTCCATGGTCTAGTCGTTTCTGTTTTCGAATTTTTTGGCAAATTTTCTTCGGAAAAAAAACATAAACAAAGCCACAGCCGCTATGATGAAAGACAACCAAGGCGATTGCTCGGAATTGAATTTCATAAATCCATCATAGATGAAAAAAGCGCTGAAAACAAGGTAAACGTATTGGGTATATTTTAAATAATTCATGGAGAAAAGTTAAGTTATTCTGCTTGGTCAATCGCACCGTTGATGCTTTGTGAATTTACAATTTTAAAATCTTTGCTAAAGTCGATGCCTTCACCGTAAGAAACGCCTTTCGGGTCTGTAAATTTAAACTTTTTTTCTGTAAAAAACCATTCGTTCTTTTGGTCGAAATAGAGTTGTTGGGTTTCGAGTTGTTGTCCGGTTTCGTTCGATATTTTGACGTTTTTTTGCAAATCAATTAAATCTGTACCTTTAAAAGTAACGGCATATTCAGACGTAATAAAAGTTCTTTTGCCTTTGTTATCGTACATCGTCACGTGAATGCCTTTTGGGAATTCGGTAAACGGAAATTCTACATTCGAATAATCGAGCATTTTCGGGCTGACCAAAATCGATTTGATTTTTCCTGAATCGGTATATTTTAAATTGAAATTTTCCGCTTCTCCACTCGGCATAAACTCCGAGAAATTGATTTTCTGTACTTCTTTAAAATTGCTTTCACAACCGACTATCAGAAATACAGCACAGGCTGAAATCCAAAAGTAAAGACTTGTATGTTTAGCAATATTCAAATCTATGCTGTTTTAATTTGATGAAATTCAGACGTTGAATTCGAATTTAATCGTATTTTCTTTTGATGAACCAACGGTCATTCAACGACAAACTCATGATGACATTGGTGTAGTTTTCTTCAATCAATAATGCTTTGGCTGTGCCTCGTCTTCCGTACTCAACACCGATGTTAAGGTTCGAAAACGCGCCGCCCAAAGGCAATCCTAGACCGGCAGTAAGCGCGTAGTCACGGATGTTTTCATTTTTAATCACCATACCGGTATTCTCATAGCGAAAACCGCCACGGTACGTGATTTTCTTAAAATAGTTAGAGAATGAAGAATAATTTGGAATATAATACCCGCCTAAACCAAACTTGGCTGCATTTTTATATTCAACATTCGTAATATCATTGTTGCGATTTCCAAATCGGCTGCTTTGTTGAAAAGTCAATTCTGCTCCAACCATCCATTTTTTACTTTGTCCAACCCCAAAACCAAAAGTTGCTTTTGATGGAAGTTTGATGGTGTTGTTGTTTTTAATTGCATCGGCAACATCAACATTTTGTGGATCGAAAAAATCAGAATACAAAACGGTCGAATTGACTCTTGTGTTTTTCGAACTCAAATTACTTTCGGGACTAAATACAAAACTGCCATAAGCATCGAGTTTTTGGTTGATTTTTCTTTGGTACATCACACTCAAATTCACATTGGCTCCAGACAATTCCGAAGTGTTTACTTCTTGAGTTCCCAATTGCACTTCCGGTATTTTTTCGATACCTACGGTTTCTATTTTACCAAAGTTGTAGTTGATGTCTGCTCCAACACTAATGTTCGGGTTGATTTTATAGCCAAAGCCAAGAAATACTTTATTCAGACCACCTGTAGCACTATATCTGTTGACAACACCTAACGCATCTTTGTTATTAATTCTATATCCAACTGCTGAGTAAGGAATCAAGCCGAATCCAAAGCCCATTTTTTTAAGTGGAATTCCAACAGCCAAATAATCTAAAGTAGAACGTTGTGCTTTTTCATTGCTTGTAAAAGAATTGAGTCTGGTGGAATTAAAAGAACCTCCAACGGTGTATGTTGTCATCTTTAAGCTCGCATAAGCCGCCGGGTTTTGAATGTTAATGTGAATACTATCCGGGAAAACTGAAACGCCAGCCATCAACCTGTTTTCAGCAGTTCCTTTGAATCTGACATCACCAATACCATAAAAAGAATACGGAGAAGAAGTAGATTGTTGCGCTATTGTTACTATAGAAAAAAGTAAAAAAAGAGCAAGATTGATTTTTTTAATCATTTTTGATTTTATATTGAAAAGTTTGGTTCAGACTTTCGAGAAGAAAATTTGAATTGGCAAATATGGTATTTTTTAATCGTTTAGCCAAAAAATCTGTGTCGCCGCCCGTTAAAATTATTATAATTTTTGGGTATTGCGCCTGATATTGCGAAATGAATCCGTCGATTTCGTGAAGTATGCCTTGAACCACTCCAACATGAATCGCTTGATCAGTTGTATTTCCTATGTAATGATTTGGATGCGTTGCCACCAATAAGGGCAATTTCGCGGTATACTGATGTAAAGCTTCGTATCGCAATCTTATTCCTGGGGAAATGGCGCCACCTAAGTAATTATTTCCAGAATCGATAAAATCATACGTAATACAAGTTCCGGCATCAATCACCAAACGATTTTGATTTGGATATTGCAACACTGCGCCCGAAGCCAAAACCATTCGATCGATTCCTAAAGTTTGTGGCGTTTGATATAAATTGTGAAAAGGAAAAACCGATTGATGCGAAATAAAGTGAATGTTGAGTTGATTTTGGAACGCTATAAAAGATTCCTTTGAAGTATTTCCAACGGAAGCTACTACTAAATCCGTGCATTTTGGGTATTGTTTTAAAATTGCATTGATGTTGATTTCGAGTGCTTCTTCTGAAAAAAAAAAGCTTTCCACCAAGGTATAGTGTTCAAAGACAGCGCCTTTAATTCGGGTATTTCCAATATCAATTGCTAGCAGCATAACCTTAATTTGATGTGGCGAAGTTACGAATAGATTTTTTTTAATATTTGTTTTGTATAAATTAAAAATCATTCTATATTTGCAACCGCTTTAAGCGAGAGGTACCTTAGCTCAGATGGTAGAGCAATGGACTGAAAATCCATGTGTCCCTGGTTCGATCCCTGGAGGTACCACAAAAAAACCCGAAACGATTTTGTTTCGGGTTTTTTGTTTGAAATTTAGATTCGGCATTTACATAATCTTTTGTGAAAATTTTATTTTGCTTAAAGTCCAAAATACTATGATGCCAATTATCGCTCCTAAACAATTGGAATTTTGATCTTCAAAACTGGCATTTCTTCCTTCAATAAAAAACTCTTGCACGAATTCTAATAAACCGCCGGCTATAAAAACCGTTACAAAAGCGACCCAATATTTATTTTTTTGTGATCGTAAATGGTATAAAATAGAAAGCGAAAAAACCAAATAACTCAGCAAATGTGATACTCCAGAGAAATAGTTCAATAGAAAATTCGTTGAATAAATTTTTTCTTTTGTAGCGATACTCTTTACAAAAATCACTTTGCTTTTTTCATCACACATAGTACCGAGAAGTGGAATTTGATTTGCTATCTCCGCATCAACTGTTTTTATTCCACCATCTTCATATTTTGCTCCCCATGATGGGTTTCCAAAACTAAAATAACAATCTGGTGTGGCATACGAATACTTGCCTTTTCCTGTATAATAATACACTCCCAAATCGCCTTTTTTTTTAAAATTATCTCCAATTTTTGGCATTTCATGATAAACCTTCTTGCCAAGATCAGACTCATAAGGAATGCATTCTAAAGAAGCTATAACCGCATAAATAAAAATAGGATGAATGAGGATTTTTACGATTTTACGCACCATTATTAATCTCTTAAAGTTTAAAACCGATGAAGTCAAAAAGTGAAAACAAATATATTATTATTTTTAGCTTTTGAATCATTAATCATTTCGAATTCGATAGACCATTCCAATTGTAAAAACGGTGTATTTCTTGGTTGGATAATTTACAAAATTCGAATCCGATAATGCATCTGTTTTGCTATTGTATTGTCTTGGATTTTTTCCGAGTGCATATCCAACATCACCGGTTAATACCCAGTTTTTAGTGAAATAATATTCGGCAAAATATTTTAAAACAACTTCATCAAAACGGATGTAATCATCATGCTTTGCTTCTGAAAGTTGAAACGATCGTGTCATTGCTTTAAAATTAATTCCTGTATAAAATTTATTGGTAACAGCATATTCAACTTTATAATTCGTGGGCAAAATTCCATAGCAATAAATCTTGTCAGTTACTTTCCAATCGAGACCAATTAGCGGTACAAAAAAGTTTCCAAAGGCTTCTCGATTGAAGTAAATTCCAGCTTTGATTTGCATCTTAGCATTCCACTTATAACTTTCCATTAATAGCGCACCATACTGCCAATCTTTATTTCGCAATGGCGATGCAAAGTCGCTGGCTACTTTCTGAATCGTGAAAATGGTTGTTTTGTATTGTTTGCTTTTTGAAACCCATTGAAATCCCAAACCAACTGAAAAACTCGAAACTGTTGATGAGACGTATTGGTTTGAATCTGTTGTTGCCCGAATCGATTCGCCATTAAAACGAAACAAAACAGCATTACCATTTTTAAGTTGTTTTGGCAATAATACATTCAACGCATAAATATTGGTTGTGTTCTTAACCGATGAATTATCTTGATATGGTGCCGAAAAAGTCTGAAAATTAAAACTTGAAATTTCTGTATACGGTTGTGCAGCGGTTTTAAAGAAAACCATCAACATACAGAAAACCATTATGGTTTTTATGAATTTTAAAAATATCATTTCAAGAAATCAATGTTGCGTTTCAACCCTTCAAACTTAGTGCGTTTGACTGCTGAATTATTGAAAACCTTTTGAAAGGTGTCAGCGGTAATTTCTTCCCAATCTTTTTTGGTCATTGATAATAACTCAGGATTGGCGTTGAATAGTGGTTCACTATGCGGTTTCGAAAACCGATTCCAGGGGCAAACGTCTTGACAAATATCACAACCGAAAGCCCAATCATCCAATTTTCCCTTCATCTCAGATGGAATATTATCTTTGAGTTCGATTGTGAAATACGAAATGCATTTGCTGCCATCAACCACATACGGCGCCACAATGGCTTCAGTCGGGCAAGCATCGAGGCAAGCCGTGCAAGAACCGCAATGGTCGGTTGTTGGATTGTCGTAATCTAATTCTAAATCGATGATGAGTTCAGCGATGAAATAATACGAACCTATGGTTTTAGTAATCAAGTTGCTGTTTTTACCAATCCAACCTAAACCGCTTTTAGCTGCCCAAGCTTTATCTAAAACCGGAGCGGAATCAACAAATGCGCGTCCGGAAACTTCACCGATATTTTGTTGAATCGAATGTAAAAGTTCTTTTAATTTTTCTTTGATGACGTAATGATAGTCTTGTCCGTAAGCATACTTTGAAATTTTATAGGTATCGTCAGGTTGGGTTTCGGATGGATAATAATTGAGCAGCAACGACACGACGCTTTTGGCATCATCAACCAATAAATTCGGATTGAGCCGTTTGTCGAAATGGTTTTCCATATAGGCCATTTGCCCATGTTGGTTTTGATTGAGCCAATTTTCCAAACGTGGTGCTTCTGCTTCAAGAAAACCTGATTTGGAAATCCCGCAAGACAAAAACCCCAAACGTTTAGCTTCGGCTTTTATCCATTTGGAATAGTCACTTTTTTTAGAATCTGCCTTCATCGTTTTGAAAAAGTTACGGCAGCGCCAACAGGTTTTAAAGTAACCAAAGGATTTATTTTGATGTTTTTATCAGCCGAAACTACTTTGTATTTTTTTATAATGTAAGCCAATGTGAGGCTCATTTCATACATCGCAAAACCAAGCCCAATGCACATTCTCGGCCCAGCTCCAAAAGGATAAAAATATTGATAGGATTGCTTTTTTTGATCGCCAAGAAACCGTTCCGGATTAAAATCTTCGGGATTTTCCCAATATTTTGGGTTTCGATGCAATTCATAAAACGAAACGCCAATGAGTGTCTTTTCTTTGATGCTGTATCCTAAAAGCGTATCATCTGCAATATTTTCTCTATCGGTGATCCAAGCCGGCGGATACAAGCGCATCGACTCATTGAGCACTGCATTGGTGTAAGTCATTTTTTGAAGTTGCTCTACAATATCATCTGTTTCAGAAGCGATTGCAGTTAACTCCTCAAAAACTTTTTGCTGCACTTCGGGATGATTTCCTAAAAGCTGCAATGTAAAAGTGAGCGCATTGGTAGTAGTTTCGTGTCCGGCAATGAAAAGAATTTTAATTTCATCGATGAGTTGTTGGGTCGACATCGATTCGCCGGAATCTTCATATCGCGTTTCAAGCAGCATGTCGAGCAAGTCATTTTGTTGGCTTTTGGATGTAATGCGTTCTTCAACAATTTCCTTAATGATAGCATCGCTTTCAAGTGCTAATGCCTGATGCTTTTTTATTTGACCGCTGATTTTAAACCAAAATGCTTTGTAAGGCAATCGTATTTCTTTGATAAGAAATTCTTGAACATCATTGATAATGATTTTAAGTCGGCTCAATTTTTCTTCACTGACTGATAGGTGAAATAGCGATTTTGCGACCACATTAAAAGCCAATTGATTCATGATTGGAAAAAGTGCCACTGCATTTTCTTCGGGTAAATCTTGCAATTCTGCAACAATGGTCTGCTGCATGTTCTGAACCAATTGATTCATTTTCTGTTTGTGAAAAGCAGGTTGGATTAAACGACGCTGTTTCAACCAAAAATCGCCATTGGCCGTTAACAATCCATGTCCTAAATATTTAGATATGAATTTGGTTTGGAGTTCAGATTTTTGATAATTCTTGTGGTTCTTTTGAAGTATGTATTCCGCTACCTCATTATCCCTCGAAAGAATAACATGTTTTGTTTTACCAATCTTTAAAGAAAAAGTGTCTCCAAATTGATCGAAGAATTTTTTGTGAAACGGAATCGGATTTTTACGGATACTTTCTGCCTTTAATAAAAACCTAACTATCGAAAGTTGTTTTGGATAATGGTATTTTTTATGGTCAGACATGATGCATCAATTAAAAAAGTCCGCCTTGAATATTGGTTTTGATTTTCCCCAAATGTTGGTATGCCTTTTCAGTCACTTCTCGTCCGCGAGGGGTGCGCATGATAAAACCTTCTTGAATCAGAAACGGCTCATAGACTTCTTCGATAGTTTCGCTACTTTCAGAAACGGCTGTGGCTAAAGTGGATAAACCAACCGGTCCACCTTTAAATTTATCGATGATGGTTGTTAGGATTTTGTTGTCCATTTCATCCAAACCATGCGCATCAACGTTGAGTGCTTTTAGTGCATAACGGGCAATTTCAATATCGATTTTGCCATTGCCTTTGATTTGTGCAAAATCACGAACGCGACGCAATAATGCATTAGCGATTCTTGGTGTTCCGCGGCTTCTTCCTGCTATTTCTATGGCAGCTTCCATGGTGATGGGCATTTTTAAAATGGCTGCGCTTCGTTGTATAATCGTCGTTAGTAATTCTGTAGTGTAATATTGCAATCTACTTTGGATTCCGAATCGTGCGCGCATCGGAGCAGTCAATAAACCCGAACGTGTTGTGGCGCCGACAAGCGTAAATGGATTCAGATTGAGTTGAACTGTTCTGGCATTTGGCCCTGACTCAATCATGATATCGATTTTAAAGTCTTCCATTGCCGAATAAAGATATTCTTCTATAATCGGGCTCAATCGGTGGATTTCGTCTATGAAAAGCACGTCTCTGTCTTCGAGGTTCGTTAGCAATCCTGCTAAGTCTCCGGGTTTGTCGAGTACCGGGCCCGAAGTGATTTTGATTCCAACACCCAACTCATTGGCGAGAATGTTTGCCAAGGTAGTTTTTCCCAACCCCGGCGGTCCGTGAAACAGTGTATGGTCTAAAGCTTCGGCTCTTTGATTGGCAGCTTCAACGAATACTTTGAGGTTGTCTAGGATTTGATCTTGTCCTGAGAAATCATCAAAAGAAAGCGGTCTCAATTTTTTTTCGAGATCGAGTTCTTCGGGATTGTAGTTGAAATTGGTTGGGTCTAGATTCTCATTCATGAAACAAATATAAGGAAATAGTTGGGGTGAAAATAAAAATGCCTTTCGATATGGAAAGGCATTTTTTATATGGATTCAAGGCTAGTGATGCAATTGCTCTTCGCCAGGTTTCATCGGTACATTCTGAGGTACGAAATCATCATCATGACCCGGTTTGCTGTAGTCATATGGCCAACGGTATACGTGAGGAATTTCTCCTGGCCAGTTTCCGTGGATGTGCTCGATTGGAGCAGTCCATTCTAATGTGTTTGATTTCCATGGATTTTGAACAGTTTTCTTTCCGTAGAAAATACTATAGAAGAAGTTGAACAAGAACACCAATTGGAAAACCCCTCCAACCAAAGCGAAAGTGGTAATCAATACGTTTACATTTTGAAGATCATCGAACAATGGGAAATTCGTATTGGTGTAATAACGTCTTGGCAAACCTGCCAATCCGATAAAGTGCATTGGGAAGAAAACACCATAAGCACAAACAGCTGTTACCCAGAAGTGAATGTATCCTAAGTTTTTATTGAGCATGCGTTTGAACATTTTTGGGAACCAGTGGTAGATTCCAGCGAACATTCCGTAAAGTGCAGAGATTCCCATTACTAAGTGGAAATGGGCTACTACGAAATACGTATCATGCACGTTGATATCTAGTGTGCTATCTCCAAGAATGATTCCTGTTAAACCTCCAGTGATGAAAGTAGAAACCAATCCGATTGAAAACAACATGGCAGGATTCAATTGTAAGTTACCTTTCCAAAGTGTTGTGATGTAGTTGAATGCTTTTACGGCAGACGGAATCGCAATCAGCAATGTGGTGAATGTAAATACCGAACCGAGGAACGGATTCATTCCCGACATAAACATATGGTGACCCCAAACAATCGTTGACAAGAATGCAATCGCAATAATTGACATAATCATGGCTCTGTATCCAAAGATTGGTTTACGAGAATTGGTTGCAATCACTTCAGAAGTAATTCCTAAAGCTGGTAATAATACGATGTATACTTCAGGGTGTCCTAAGAACCAGAATAAGTGTTCAAATAAAACCGGAGAACCACCTTGGTAGTGTAAAACTTCTCCTGCGATGTAGATATCCGATAAGAAGAAAGAAGTACCGAAACTTCTATCCATGATTAATAATAATGCAGCGGATAATAATACCGGGAATGAAATCACACCGATAACCGCTGTGATGAAGAAAGCCCATATCGTTAGTGGCAATCTTGTAAATGACATACCTTTGGTTCTTAAATTAAGCACCGTTACGATATAATTTAGTGATCCTAACAAAGAAGAAGCAATGAATATCGCCATTGAAACCAACCACAAAGTCATTCCTGCTCCCGAACCACCAATCGCTTGAGGCAATGCGCTCAATGGTGGATAAATTGTCCAACCTGCTGATGCTGGTCCTGATTCAACGAATAAAGAACAAACCATAATCACACTTGAAGTGAAAAACAACCAGTAGGAAACCATGTTCAAGAATCCGGAAGCCATATCTCGTGCTCCAATTTGAAGTGGAATCAATAGGTTACTGAAGGTTCCGCTTAATGCGGCCGTCAATACGAAGAATACCATGATGGTACCGTGAATCGTAACCAACGCCAAATAAATATCATTGGTCATAACCCCATTTGGAGCAAATTTATCACCCAAAAGGAAATTGAAAATTTTGAAAGATTCTTCAGGCCATGCCAATTGCATTCTGAAAAGCATCGACATTCCAACACCTATAACACCCATGATGATACCCGTAATCAAGTATTGTCTGGCAATCATTTTATGATCGATAGAAAAGATATACTTGGTTATGAAAGTATCTTTATGGTGGTGTTCATGATCATGATCGTGTGCGTGATCGTGTCCGTGATCTAGAGCTTCTGCTGACATAATATAGGTTTAAATTTTATTTTTACTTTTTAACTACTTGGGCCATCATTTTATCAGAAGGCACAACTGTAGAATCTGCCCCTTTAGCTTTCGCATCAGTTGCGGGTGTAGCTGCTGCAGCTTTTAATTCTTCTTTGAAAGTTGGTTTAGACGCTACCCATTTTTTATATTCTTCTGGTGTGTCTACCACAATTTTCATTTGCATATTGTAATGCGATGCACCACAAATTTTATTACACAATAACAAGTAATCAAAAGTGTAAGGATCAAGTGCCGTTTGACCTTGAGCTACTAACTCTGCACTTTTTTTAGTTCTTATCGCGTTGATGTTGGCTACTTTTTCTTGCATGAATGGCATTTCTCGCATTTCATCCGTTGTGTAGATTGGCGTGAATGCAAATTCAGTTACCATACCTGGAACACAGTTCATTTGTGCTCTAAAGTGTGGCATGTAAGCTGAGTGCAATACATCTTGAGAACGCATTTTGAAATGAATTTTCTTTCCTTTTGGAAGGTGCAATTCCGTAACCACTTTATCATCTTGCGCATTTGGATCTGATGCATCTATACCCAAAGTATTGATACCTTCAATGTATCTTACATTGGCTTTTCCCAAAACATTATCGTCTCCGGAATATCTTGCTGTCCATTTGAATTGTTGTGCGTAAAGTTCAATTTCGATCGTGTCTTCGTCTTTGTCGATAAACATGATGTTCGACCAAGCATACAATCCGTAAAGAATCAAACCTGCAAGAACGATAGCAGGAATAACACTCCAGATTACTTCTAGTTTGTTGTTGTCCGCGAAATATAATGCTTGTTGGTCTTTTTTTCCTCTGTATTTAAAAGCAAAATAGTACAGTAACGCTTGAGTAATCGTTTGAACAATGAAGATTAAAACCCAAGTGATGTTCATCAAATTGTCAATCAAACCACCGTGCTCAGAAGCTGGCGTATGAAGTACCAATCCGCCCCATTTGAATAAACCGTAAATTGTAAATATGTAAATAAAAGCTAAAAAGCCAAACATTAAATATCCTTGAACATTATTGTCATTATCATTGGCTACACCAGAATCATTTGAATCGGCACCCACTTGTGTCAAGTCAAATATCTTGGTTAACTGCCATAATGCAATTGATAATAAAAATAAAACTATAATTACCAACAAACTTGTCATCTGTTTTTACTTTAAATATTAATAATGAAAATGTTTACTTTCTTCGATGTATGGGTTTCTTTTTGGTAACAACGGTGCTTTTGTTAAAGCGGTGAATACCACAAAAATGAATAAGCCAAGGAAGAAAAGTACTGAGCTGATTTCAGACACGCCGATGAACCATTGGTCACCAACGGTAGCCGGCATAATCATATTGAAGAAATCAACATAATGACCTAACAGAATTACAGTTCCTGCCATCACCAAAACCCATGTGATTCTTTTGAAATCGGTGTTGATTAAGATTAGGATAGGGAACACAAAATTCATCACGACAGCTCCAAAGAATGGAAGGTTGTAGTGCTCTATTCTGGTTACGAAATAAGTTACCTCTTCTGGAATGTTGGCGTACCAAATCAACATAAATTGTGAGAACCATAAGTATGTCCAGAATACGCTGATACCAAACATAAATTTTGCTAAATCATGGATGTGACTTGTGTTGACATGCTCTAAATATCCTTTTCCTTTCAAGTATATTGTTACCATGCAGATTGTCGTGATGCCGCTTACAAAGAAACTTGCGAAAACATACCAACCGAATAATGTACTGAACCAATGTGGATCAAGTGACATAATCCAATCCCATGACATGATGGATTCAGTTACGATGAAAAATACCAAGAACATTGCTGAAATATTGAAGTTCTTTTTGTAGAAACTATTGTCATTGGATTCGTCTTGGGCCAAACAGTTTTTTCTTGAGAAGTAACGGTATAGATTCCAACCCAACAAGAATATGGCAGCTCTGATAATCCAAAATGGGAAATTCAAATAACCCGCTTTGTTTTGAATAATTTTATCTTCTGCTACTACATTCGGATCCAACCATGGGAACATATGATTCATATGCATACCACATAATATCAATAGTAAAAAGAAAATAACAGAACCAACTGGTAAGTAAGCGGTAATTCCTTGCATTACTCTAAACAATACAGGAGACCATCCTGCTTGTGCTACTTGTTGAATGGCGTAGAAAGCTAAAACACCCATAGTAATCAACATGAAAAATATACACGCTACATATAATGCAGACCATGGCTTGTTTTGCAATTGTTGTAATACATGCGCTAAGTGTTTTTCGTGAGCGGCATGTGCATCGGCTTCAGAAACTTCTTTTTCTTCTTTATGTTTAACTGGTGCTGTAACAGCCACTTCAGTTTTTGTAGTATCTATTGGTTTCGCAAGAGAATCCAAAGCTGTTGCAACTGGTTCCGCTTTTACTGTATCTTTTTCAACAACCGGAGTTTCTGCTTTGTGTTCGGCAGCGGCTTCTGGTTGGTGAGCGCCCGCTGCATGATGACCTTCATGCTCGTTGGCTGCTAAGATTTTTTCAACGTCTTCATTAGTTTTAGGCGCATTTAAAAAACCATATCCAATCCCAAGAATACCAATGATCATCAGGATGAAGGAGAATGTTTTTAATTTACTTGAAAATGTATACATATCTATTAAGATCAGTTTGTTCTACAATTATTATTCGCTTTTAAGTTTCATCACATACGCCGAAACCAACCATCGCTCATGCGTGTTCAATTGGTTTGCGTAAGAACCCATCGAGTTCAAACCGTAAGTTTCTACGTGAAAAACACTTCCAGCCGTAATCGGTCTGTCTTTGTAACTAGGAACTCCTAAGAATTTTCCTTGCGTTACTAATTTCCCTTTTCCGTCTCCGGCATTACCATGGCAAATGGCACAATAGATTTCGAAAAGTGCTTTTCCTTTCTCCATGTCAACCGAAGTCGAATCAAGCGGTGATTTCAAAGATGCTCTTGCTGCTTCTAAACCGGCAGTTGTATTTGGGTATTCATACACTTCAGAACCTCTATTGATTGTACCATCAACTGGTAGTTGACCTTCTTTACCGTTTTTGAAAGCACCCGATTCTGAGTACGTTTCATAGCTTACCGCTTCATACATATTAGGCATGTATTGATAGTTTGGCTGCGAATTGTTGTGACAAGACGAAACGAAAATAGCAATGCAAACTAAAAGTGATATTTTATATACGCTTTTCATAGGGCTAATCATGCTTTTCAATTACTTTAACTTCTACTGCTCCTGTGCTTTCGAAAAATGAAACGAGTTCTTTTTCGTTATTGTTTACGGCAACTTCCATAAGAAAATGGTCGTCTGTCGTTCGCACATCAGGATTTTCTGCTGCTTTGAATGGCCATAATCTGCTTCTCATATAAAAAGTGATTACCATTAAGTGGGCTGCGAAAAATACGGTCTCTTCGAACATAATCGGCACGAAAGCCGGCATATTCTGGATATAGCTAAAACTTGGTTTACCTCCGATATCTTGAGGCCAATCCATAATCATGACATAATTCATCATCCAAGTTCCGAATGATAGTCCACACAAACCATAGATAAAAGCACAGATGGCTATTCTTGTCGGTGCAATACCCATCGCTTTATCCAAACCGTGAACCGGGAATGGCGTGAAAACTTCTTCAATATGGTGGTGCGCTGCTCTGGTTTTCTTAACAGCATCCATCAAAGTGTCATCGTCATTATAAATGGCGTAAATAACTTTATTACTCATGATGTGAATGTTTATTTGCTTCTCTTTCTTTAATATAATATTCTCCAGTCGCTTTCAAGATTGTTTTAACTTCTGCTTGTGCAATTACCGGGAAGGTACGTGCGTACAATAAGAATAAAACGAAGAAGAAACCGATAGTACCTATGAATATTCCGATATCAACGAATGTTGGTGAAAACATCGTCCATGATGATGGAAGGTAATCTCTGTGTAAGGAAGTCACGATAATTACAAAACGCTCGAACCACATTCCGATGTTTACCACAATCGAGATGATGAATGAGAACATGATGCTCGTTCTTAATTTTTTGAACCACATGAATTGAGGCGAGAACACATTACAAGTCATCATCGACCAATAAGCCCACCAATAAGGTCCGGTAGCTCTGTTTAAGAAGGCGTATTGTTCGTATTCAACACCTGAATACCAAGCGATGAATAACTCAGTGATATAGGCAACCCCAACGATAGAACCGGTAATCATGATGATGATGTTCATCAATTCGATATGTTGGATGGTGATGTAGGCTTCTAAGTTAGACACTTTTCTCATGATGATAAGTAAAGTATTTACCATCGCGAATCCTGAGAATACCGCTCCTGCAACGAAGTACGGAGGGAAGATTGTAGTATGCCAACCTGGGATTACCGAAGTGGCGAAGTCCATCGATACGATGGTGTGTACGGAAAGTACAAGTGGTGTAGCCAAACCTGCAAGTACCAAAGATACTTCTTCAAAACGTTGCCAGTCTTTCACTCTACCACTCCATCCGAAGCTTAATATGGTATAAATTCTTTTTTGAAAAGGATTGACTGCTCGGTCACGAATCATGGCGAAATCCGGTAATAAACCTGTCCACCAGAAAACAAGTGAAACAGAAAGATAAGTTGAGATTGCAAATACGTCCCAAAGTAATGGTGAATTAAAATTCACCCAAAGAGAACCAAATTGATTTGGAATCGGTAAAACCCAATACGCTAACCAAGGGCGCCCCATGTGGATGATTGGAAACAAACCTGCTTGAATTACAGAGAAAATGGTCATCGCTTCCGCAGATCGGTTAATTGCCATTCTCCATCGTTGACGGAATAATAAAAGTACCGCAGAGATTAACGTTCCGGCGTGACCAATACCAACCCACCAAACGAAATTCGTGATATCCCAAGCCCAACCTACTGTTTTGTTTAATCCCCAAGTTCCGATACCGGTAGAGATGGTGTAAATGATGCAACCCAATCCCCAAAGGAATGCGGCTAATGCAATTGAAAACACAATCCACCAATGTTTGTTGGCTTTACCTTCAACCGGTGCCGCTACATCTACTGTTACATCGTGATATGATTTATCACCTATAACTAAAGGTTTTCTAATACTTGAATCGTATATATGAGACATAATCCTTTAAATTGATTTTAATTTTTCTTAAGTATTTCTAACTTTCACATGGTAGAACACATTTGGTTTTGTTCCAACATGCTCTAATAAGTGATACATTCTTTCTTCTTCAGACAAAGTTTTCACTTGACTTATTTCATCATTGACATCTCCAAAAACCATCGCTCCTGAAGAACAGGCATTCGAACAAGCGGTTTGGAATTCACCATCTTTAATGGCTCTTCCATCACGTTTCGCGCTAAGAATAGTGGCTTGTGTCATTTGAATACACATCGAACATTTTTCCATAACCCCACGAGAACGAACATTCACATCAGGATTCAAGACCATACGTCCTAAATCATCATTCATATGATAATCGAATTCGCTGTTTTTGTTGTATAGGAACCAGTTGAAACGACGTACTTTATATGGACAGTTGTTTGCGCAATATCTTGTACCCACACATCTGTTGTATGCCATATGGTTTTGACCTTGACGGCTATGCGATGTTGCAGCAACAGGACAAACCGTTTCACATGGAGCGTGATTACAATGTTGACACATTACCGGTTGGAAAGCCACTTGAGGATTGTCATTTGGATGTTCCATTTCACCGAAACCACCTAACGAACCTTTAGCTCCGAACAATCCTTTGAAATTGTCTTTTTTCTCATCATCCTCAGCGAAAGTATCTTCAGAAGAATAATATCTGTCAATACGCAACCAGTGCATATCACGGCTTCTTCTTACTTCCGATTTACCGACAACAGGAACGTTGTTTTCAGCGTGACAAGCGATAACGCAAGCGCCACAACCTGTACAAGCATTCAAGTCGATAGATAAGTTGAAATGATGTCCAACAGAACGATCAAATGGCGCCCATAAATCTACAGTCGTAGCAGCCACTTCTTCGTGATCTAAAGAAACTTTAGGTTGTTCATTCCAAACTTCAGCATCTTTTGTATTGAAGATTTCTAAAGTCGTTTCTTTGATAATATCGCCACGTCCCATTAAGGTTTTTTGCGATTGTACACAAGCAAATTCATGCTCGCCTGACGCTTTCTTAATCGATACCGATTGAACGTTGTTGAAATTATTATATAATGAGTAAGCATTAACACCTACTTGCATTGCTTCTTTTAAAGCTGCTTTTTTACCATAACCCAAAGCCAAACCTAAAGTTCCTAGTGCTTGACCCGGTTGGATAATTACCGGAACGTTGTCTAAAGTTTTTCCATTAACGGTTAATGTAGCATAGCTTCCATTCAAACCACCGTTGGCAACGTTATGATTTTCCAATCCCAATTTTTCAGCATCTGCTCTCGAAACCGTCACATAGTTATCCCAAGAAACTCTTGTAATCGGATCTGGAAACTCTTGCAACCATGGATTGTTCGCTTGTTGTCCGTCACCTAAACCTGTTTTAGTATATAAAACCAATTCAAATCCGGCTGGACTTTTAGCAGCTACTAAAATACTTGCTGCAGAAGAAAAATCTGCTGAACCACCTGAAGCAGGTGCAGAAGCCCCAACGTAAATTCCATCATGCAAAACTTTGTTCCAAGATGAACCTGAAACTATCGCTGATGCATTCGCTTTTAAATAATCGTAGTAAGTTCCTGAAGTACCATTCCATGACATCAAAGCGTCTTGAAATTGTTTGGTATCGAATAATGGGCGAATCGTTGGTTGCGTAATGCCATAAGAACCTTTTACGATTGATACGTCATTCCATGATTCTAAATAATGTGGTGCCGCAGCAGCAATTGTAGTTACCGAAGCTGTTTCGTCTTCTTTCAATGAAAATGCTACTGAAAGTGATACTTTTTTCAAAGCAGCAACAAACTCAGCACTATTTGATAAAGTATAAGCAGGATTGACGCCGCTCATGATTAAAGTATGCACATTTCCTGCTTTCATATCAGCAAGGAATTGTGTCATTTTTTCATTTGAACCTTTTCTGATTTGACGTGTTCCAACCGTTGAGAAAGCTTCACTTCCTAACGCTTGGTTAATCGCCAACACCAGCATTTGGGCATTTTTATCTTGAATACCTGAAACCAAAAGACCTTGACGGCCAGCCGCTTTCAATTGTTGCGCAGCTTTGATTACAGTTGCTTCATTTTCGATTTTATCAGTTGCTACAGATGAATTTGTAACGATATTGTATATTTTAACTAAAGCTTGTTTCTGATTCGCAACCGTCATCGGAATACGTTTGTCAGCAGCAGCTCCGGATAAAGTCATGTTGGCTTCCAATTGGAAATGACGTGACATTTTTCCGTTTTTAGGAATTCTACCTTGTGAGTAACCTTTATCATAACTTCCACCTTGCCAATCCCCAAGAAAATCAGCATCCACAGAAACAATCAAAGAAGCCTTTGAGAAATCATAATCCACTAAAGCTCTTTCTCCATAAACCGTTTCAAAAGCATCTAAAGCTTCCGAAGAAGAAACAGCGTCGTAAACAACGTGTTTTGCATTTGGATTTTTAGCGATAAAATCAGCGATTAGTTTCTCAGTCGATGGACTTGCTAAGGTACTTGTCAACAAAACGGTTTGCTTTCCGCTGGTTTTAGCAGCAGTCAAACTTGTTTTTATTTTGGCGTCAACATCAGTCCAAGTGGCGTTTTTACCTGCAATTTTTGGTTGCTTCAAACGCATGCTGTCATACAAAGAAAGTACAGAAGCATGAATTCTCGCATTGGCTGCAAATTTTGCACCCGGCATGGTGTTATTGTCTATTTTAATCGGACGACCTTCGCGAGTTTTCACTAAAAGATTAGCGAAATCGAAACCATCAAAAACTGAAGTTGCATAATAATCTGCAACGCCAGGGATGATTTGCTCCGGCTGAAGTACATAAGGAATTGATTTATGAACCGGACCTTCACAAGCGGCCAATGTTGCAGCAGCAGTGCTGAATCCGACGTACTTTAAGAAATCACGACGTGTCGTTGAAGAATTTGAAAGTGATTCCGCATCACTCAAAAACTCATTCGTTGGAATTTCCTCAACAAACTCGTTATTTCTAAGTGCCTCAACAATAGAACTATTTTCGTTTAGTTCTTCAACACTTTTCCAGTATTTTTTGTTTGATGACATATTATATATAAATATTTAGCTTCTTAATAATTTCGATTAGTAGTGGCATTTACCGCATTCTAAACCGCCCATTTGTGCTGCAGTCAATTTGTCTACACCATATTTTTTAGAAAGTTCTTCGTGAATTTTAGTATAGTATTCGTTGCCTTCCATTTTCACATCCGTTTTTCTGTGGCAATCGATACACCAACCCATAGTAAGTGGCGCGAATTGCTTTTGAATTTCATAGGTTTGAACTGGTCCGTGACAAGTTTGACATTCAATTCCCGCAACAGTAACGTGTTGTGAGTGGTTGAAATAAACGAAATCAGGCAAGTTGTGAATGCGAACCCATTTTACTGGTTGTGTTTTTCCTGTATATTTTTGAGTGGTTTGATCCCAACCTACTGCAGCATATAATTTTTTGATTTCTCCGTCGTAGAATGCTTTTGAATGATCTGGAGTTGCTGTAGTATCAGAAACTTCAGCAATATTTTTGTGGCAATTCATACAAACATTCAACGAAGGGATTCCTGCGTTTTTACTAACACGAGCAGCCGAGTGGCAATATTTACAATTGATACCGTTGCTTCCTGCGTGAATTCTGTGTGAATAATGAATCGGTTGAATTGGCTCATAATTTTGATCAACACCAATTTGCATTAAGTATCCATACACAAAATAACCACTAGCTAAAATCAAAAAGATTGAAGTTACCAAAACTAAAAATTGATTTCTTGCGAAAGCTTTCCAGATTGGTGTTGTCGCTTCTTTATCGGCCACTTCAATACCGTTGGCTTTTGCGATTCTTGTCAAAACTCTGTTGACCAAAACCAACATCACAACCAACATCAACATGACAATCGCGAGTGCGAATAAGATCAATTCGTTTGAAATGCCTCCGGTGCTATTCCCACCCCCACCAGCAGCTTCTTTACCTGGCAATACTTCAACAGGTGGTGCTTTAGGCTCAGAAGTATAGGCAATAATATTATCAATATCTGCTTCTGACAACTGCGGGAAAGCAGTCATCACGGCATTGTTATTTTCTGCAAAAAGTTTTACAGCAGCGGCATCACCAGACTTGATCATTTCTGAACTGTTGTGAACCCATTTGTAAATCCACGCCATATCATGTTTGCCTGAAACACCACGCAACGCAGGGCCGGTTGACTTAGCATCGAGTTTGTGACAAGCTGCACAATTGGTGTTGAACAATTCTTTTCCTTTTACAGCATCGCCTCCTCCGGTTGCAGCAACAGGCGCGGCGGGCGCAGCTGTAGCGACTGTAGCCGGTGCAGGGTTTTGAGCTATGGAAGTTAAGGAGAACGTTAGCAAAAATGCTAAGCTAAAGATATAAATTCTTGAAATCGAATTATGGTTACCCACTTTTTTCATATTTTGAATGATTATCGACTAAAAATGGTATGAACTTCGTACCGAAAATTCAGTATTTATTGACACCTTGTTTGAAAACTTGGACAAAAATACGATTAATGAACTATTCTCAAAACCTTAAAATACTCTTAAATATCAATTTATATTAATTCTAAATAATGTTTGTTCTTTTGTTTAATTTAAGAAATACTACATTTGTATAAAAATCACTGCTTTATGAGAATTTTAACATTAAGAAATGCCATTTTAATAGCTTCATTCTTAGGTGTAAGTTGTTTAAATTTATATGCACAAGACGGAAATTTAACCATTACCCAAGATGATAAATTCGAACAGTTGTTAAATGAAAAAAGAAAAATTAACGCTTCAATTACGGTAAATGATCGCTATAAAATTCAGATTTATAATGGCGATAGCGAAAGCTCGAAGAAAACTTTAAGTGAATTTAGAAGAGATTTCAAAAATTACGACGGCACCATTGTTTTTAGTACACCAACGTATAAAGTATGGATTGGAAATTTTAAATCGAGAATTGAATCTGAACGCAATTTGGTGGAACTTAAAAAAAGGTACCCAAATGCTTTTTTGATTAAGCCAAATAAATAGTTTCTGAGCCACTGAGTGCCTGAGTAATTTAGCTTCAAACCATAAAAAAAGCGTCCAAAATTGGACGCTTTTTTTTATCTCAGTAACTCAGGTACTTAGTTACTTATTTCAATTTCTTTTTGACAGCAACTTCTTGGAACGCTTCAATAGTATCTCTTTCCTCGATGTCGTTATAATTCTTGATTTGAATTCCACAATCGTATCCTTTCGAAACTTCTTTCACATCGTCTTTAAATCGCTTTAAAGCAATCAATTCTCCTGTGAAAACCACAACACCTTCACGGATGATTCTGATTTTAGAATTTCTCGAAATTTTACCATCCATCACCATACAACCTGCGATTGAACCGACTTTAGAAATTTTAAAAATCTCTCTGATTTCAGCAGTTCCTGTAATTTCTTCTTTCATTTCCGGAGAAAGCATACCTTCCATCGCATCTCTTAAATCATCGATAGCATCGTAGATAATTGAATAATTACGGATATCGATTTCTTCTTTGTCAGCTAATTGTCTTGCATTTCCGGCCGGACGAACATTAAATCCGATGATAATCGCGTCGGAAGCAGAAGCCAACATTACGTCGGTTTCAGTAATCGCTCCGACACCTTTGTGTATGATATTAATTTGAATTTCTTCAGTAGATAATTTTGAGAATGAATCTGATAACGCTTCCACAGAACCGTCAACGTCACCCTTAAGAATGATGTTCAATTCTTTAAATTGACCTAAGGCAATACGTCTTCCGATTTCCGCCAACGTAATATGTCGTTGTGTTCTCACCGATTGCTCACGCATCAATTGCGTACGTTTTGCAGCGATGGCTTTGGCTTCTCTTTCATCTTCAAAAACATTGAATTTATCTCCCGCTGTAGCAGCACCATCCAAACCTAAAACCGAAACCGGAGTTGATGGACCCGCTTCTTTGATGACATGTCCACGTTCGTCATGCATGGCTTTAATTTTTCCATGGTGTTTTCCTGCAAGCATGTAATCGCCGACTTTCAATGTTCCGTTTTGAACCAAAATTGTAGAAATATATCCTTTCCCTTTGTCAAGGAAAGCTTCAACAACAGTTCCCGATGCCGATTTGTTTGGGTTCGATTTTAAATCTAAAATCTCAGCCTCTAACAATACTTTTTCTAATAATTCTTTGACTCCTGTTCCTGCTTTCGCTGAAATATCATGTGACTGAATTTTTCCTCCCCAATCTTCAACGAGCAAGTTCATACCTGCTAATTTTTCTTTGATTTTCTCGACATTAGCATTGGGTTTATCAATCTTATTGATGGCGAAAATAATTGGAACATTCGCTGCTTGAGCATGGCTAATCGCTTCTTTTGTTTGTGGCATGATATCATCATCCGCAGCAATCACAATAATGGCGATATCGGTTACTTGAGCTCCACGAGCACGCATCGCCGTAAAGGCTTCGTGACCCGGTGTATCAAGGAATGCGATTTTTTGTCCGTTATCTAAAGTTACTCCGTAAGCACCAATGTGTTGGGTAATTCCTCCCGATTCACCGGCTATTACGTTTTCTTTACGAATGTAATCTAGCAACGAAGTTTTTCCGTGATCGACGTGACCCATAACGGTTACAATCGGCGCACGTGCTACTAAATCTTCTTCTTTATCTTCTTCTAATTGAATCGAATCTTCTAATTCTGTGGTGATGAATTCTACTTCAAAACCAAATTCATCCGCAACGATGGTTAATGTTTCAGCGTCGAGGCGTTGGTTCATCGTCACCATAATTCCAAGTGACATACAAGTTCCAATCACTTTGGTAATTGGCACATCCATCATGATGGCAATTTCACCTACAGTAACAAATTCTGTTACTTTAATGGTTTTGCTGCCTTCTTCAATCGATCTTTGTTCGTCATCCGATTTTTGACGGTGTGTTTCTCTTTTATCACGTCTGTATTTAGCCGCTTTTGATTTTCCACCTTTACCTTGAAGTTTTTCTAAAGTTTCACGAATTTGGTTTTTAACTTCCTCTTCTGTTGGCTCTACTTTAGCTATGATAGCTGGTCTATTTCCTTTTACGAAACCTGGTTTGCTATCTCTATTTCCTCCTGTGTTTGGTGTAATTCTGTTAGGATTTGCACCACCTGCAGTTGCTGCTCCGCCCGGTCTTACTTCACCCGGTTTTGGCGGAATACGTTTTCTTTTATTTTTATTAAGATTGGAATTAGCATTGGCAGCCGCACCGGGTTTGTTTGGTGTGATTTTAGGCTCTTCCTTTTTCTTTTTAGGTTTATTAAACTGAGACAAATCAATCGTTTGTCCTGTTAAAGTAGCACCTGAAAGTTTTTGATATTGCGTTGTTATCGATTCATCAATCGGAGTTTCGGTTGATTCACTGGCTTGCGTTGCATTAGCCACTGGTTTTTGATCAACATTAGATTCTGGTTGAACCGCTTCAACTTCTTTTTTTGCTAGTTTTTCAGCTTCAGGTTTTGCATTCTCAACTGCTTTTGTCTGAGTTTTTGGAGTATTGAGATCGATTGTTCCCACTTGCTTTGGACCAGTAACTGTAGCTTTCGCTTTGATTACTTCTTGACGTTGACGCTCTTCATCGATTTTACGTTTGTCTTCAATTTCTTTTTCTCTTTCTAAACGTAAAGCTTCTTTTTCTTTTCTTTTTTCCTCGCCCACTTCTTTCGAAGCTTCTTTATTCCCTTTATCGCCTGCAAATTGGCCTTGAAGAATACCATATTCCGCGTCAGAAATTTTAGCATTTGGATTGGCATCAATGACAATTCCTTTATCTTTAAGATAATCTACTGCTCTTTCTAACGAAATATTGAATTCCCTTAAAACCTTGTTTATTCTTATTACTCTTTCTTCAGACATAAAATCTTTTTATTTGTACCTTTTTTTATTCCGCTGCGCTCCAAACAGTTCGGCTGCGTTGCGCCTCGGGTGTTGTGTTGTGTATGCTTATTTATGCATTAAACTCTTCTTTCAAAATGCGCATGACATCAAGAATGGTTTCTTCTTCAAGATCGGTTCTTCGCACTAAGTCTTCAACGTCTTGTTTCAAAATACTTCTGGCGGTATCCAAACCAATTTTTGCAAACTCATCGATGACCCAAGCTTCAATTTCATCTGAGAATTCTGTTAATTCAACATCATCTTCTTCTTCCGCGATATTGCCTTCTCTAATGACATCCAATTCATAACCTGTTAACAAACCTGCTAATTTGATGTTGTGACCACCACGACCAATCGCTTTAGACACTTCTTCTAATTTCAAAAACACTTCGGCTCTTTTGGTCTCATCATTAATTTTAATCGACGACACTTTCGCAGGGCTTAATGCTCTTGTGATAAACAACTGAATATTGCTAGTATAATTGATAACATCAATATTTTCATTTCCTAATTCTCGAACGATCCCGTGAATTCTAGAACCTTTCATTCCGACACATGCACCAACCGGATCAATTCTGTCATCGTATGAATCTACGGCAACTTTAGCTTTTTCTCCTGGTATACGAACTACTTTCTTCACCATAATCAAACCATCGAAAACCTCAGGAATTTCTTGCTCAAACAATTTTTCCAAAAACTTCTCAGAAGTTCTGGACATGATGATTTGAGGTTTGTTTCCTTTGAGTTCAACACTTTCAATGATACCGCGAACGTTATCCCCTTTACGGAAAAAGTCTGATGGAATTTGTTTTTCTTTTGGCAATACGATTTCGTTTCCTTCATCATCAACCAAAATTACCACTCTTGGACGCACGTGGTGTACTTCCGCTGTGTATATTTCACCGATTAAATCTTTAAATTGCTTGTAAAGATTAGTGTTATCATGTTCGTGGATTTTAGAAATCAAGTTTTGACGCAAAGCCAAAATTGCTCTTCTACCCAAATCGATTAATTTTACTTCTTCAGAAACTTCTTCGCCTATTTCGAAATCAGGTTCTATTTTTCTGGCTTCGGTTAATGTAATTTCTTCATTCTCTAAATCCAAGTCCTCATCTGCAACGATAACTCTTCTTCTCCAGATTTCCATATCACCTTTATCAGGATTGATGATGATATCAAAATTATCATCCGACCCGAATTTTTTCTTCAATGCATTTCTAAATACATCTTCCAAAATCGCCATAAGCGTTACACGATCAATAAGTTTATCGTCTTTAAACTCTGAAAATGAATCGATTAATGCTAAATTTTCCATGCCAACTTTTTAATTTAAAATGTTACTGTAACAATTGCTTCTTTGATTTCCGAATAAGGTATTTCCTGTTTTTTCTGAACCGTTTCTTTACCTTTTCCGATCTTTTTTGGTTCTCTAGCTTCCCATGCTAAAGTTATAAAATTTTCATTAGCAGCTATCAATTGGGCTTCGATAGTTTCATTTGCTAATTTTACGATTAATGTTCTGCCGATATTTTTGATGTATTGACGCACTAACTTCAACGGCGAACCTACGCCAACTGATGCTACTTCTAAAGAAAAATCTTGTTCTTCGCGATCCAGATTATGTTCGATGACGCGACTGACATCAATACAATCTTGCAATTGCACACCGTGATCTCCATCTAAAGTTACAATAATCTTGAAAGCTTCAGTAATCGTCAAATCAATTAAAAAGATTTCAGGTTTTTCTTCTAATCCTGTTGCTAATAATTGATGTACTTTTTCTTTAAATGCCATATTTTTTATAAAAAGAGGGAAGCATTGCTTCCCTCATTATTTAGTTTTTAATAAATAACCGTGCAAATATAGTGTTTTTTTATAATTCAAAAATCATAGGAGTTGTAAAAAAAAAATATTACTTTTATTCCATTAATGTATCTAACCGATTTATAAAATTTCTTACACTTCTATTATGAAACGAATCTTAGTCCCAACCGATTTTTCCGAACATGCTGAATACGCCTTAAGAGTTGCAGCGCAAATTGCCAAAGAGAATAATAGCGAAATTATATTGCTGCATATGTTAGAGTTACCTCATCAAGCCGGTGATGCAATAGGAAGTGGACATCAAATTCCTGAAATTATGTTTTATAAGGACCAAGCCATCAGCAATCTCGAAGATTTAATGGATGTAGATTATTTGGAAGGAATTAATGTTTCAGAAATCATTCAATTCGAAAAAGCATTCGATGGTATTTTAGCAGTCAGCAAAAAAAACAATGTTGACCTTGTCGTTATGGGTTCTCACGGAACTAGCGGTTTTCAAGAAATGTTTATCGGATCGAATACTGAAAAAGTAGTTCGCTTTTCTGAAGCTCCTGTTTTAGTGATTAAAAATAAAAATGATGGTTTCAAAGCCGGGAATTTTGTTTTCGCTTCAGATTTTTCAAGTGAAATTAAAAAACCTTTTGCTCAATTGGTCGACTTTGCAAAATCATTTGATTCTAAGTTGAGTTTGGTCATGATCAACACACCTAACAGCTTTAAACCAACACACGTTGCAGAGAAAATCATGAACGATTTTATGAAGGAGTTTAATTATCCTAATTACACTTTACACATCTATAATGATGTCAATGTTGAAAAAGGAATTCTGAATTTCTCCAATAGTGTCAATGCTGATTTAATCGGAATGTGCACGCACGGCAGAACTGGTTTCGCGCATTTCTTCAACGGAAGCATAAGTGAAGATTTGGTGAATCACGCTGTTCGACCGGTAATTACTTTCAAAATATAAATTCTATTTAACCCTAAAATAAAAAAACTCCTCAATTACTTGAGGAGTTTTTTGTTGGTCTACAAGGACTCGAACCTTGAAAGACTGCACCAAAAACAGTTGTGTTACCATTACACCATAGACCAATTCCATTGCTGTTAAGCGAGTGCAAATTTAATATAAATTTTATTTTGAGCAACTATTTATAGATATTTTATTAAAAAATAATTTCAAAGGAATCACTTCGCTGAAAATCAGAAATTCAATTCGCTTTTTATAGTGTAGAATTTTTTGTTAATGCAACTTTCTTTACATAAAAAAATAGTTTCTTTGTATCACTTAAAAAAACCATATCGATTCTGTATGACGACATTGAACTTTAAAAAATGGAATACCATTATAGGCTGGCTGGCTTTCGCTATTGCATTAACAACATATACGCTTACCGTCGAACCCACTATGAGTTTTTGGGATTGTGGCGAATATATAGCAACCGCCGCAAAATTAGAAGTTGGTCATCCACCCGGAGCACCATTATTCCAAATGATTGGTGCCTTTTTCGCGATGTTTGCAACCAATGCCAAACACGTGGCGTTGATGGTCAATATGATGTCGGTTTTTTCAAGTGCCTTTACCATTTTATTCCTTTTCTGGTCATCAACCATTGTGATGAGAAAAATCACAGGGTTTTCCGCTGAAGCGAAAGGAGAAGATACTCAATTGACTAATAGCAATGCGATTGTCATTCTTGGAAGTTCGTTCGTAGGCGCTTTGGCTTTTACTTTTTCAGACAGCTTCTGGTTTAATGCTGTTGAAGCCGAAGTTTATGCAATGGCAACCTTATTTATATCATTATTATTTTGGCTCGGATTGCGTTGGGAACAAGACATGCACACCGCAAGAGGAAACAAATGGTTATTGATCATCAGTCTCGTAATCGGACTTTCATTCGGCGTTCACTTCATGGCTTTATTGACCATTCCTTCGATTGGATTGATGTATTTCTTCAAACATTACAAAACCGTAACCGTCAAGAATTTTATCATTGCGAATCTTATTGTGGTAGCGATTTTTCTTTTCATCTATAAGTCGCTTTTACCTTGGACAATGGCTTTTTTCGGAAAGACGGAAATTTTTATGGTCAATGAATTTGGACTACCATTCGATTCAGGAACGATATTCGTCGCGCTATTATTTGCAGCTTTCTTTTATTTTGGATTGCGCTATACCAAACAAAAAGGACTCGTGTTCTACAACACCATTATCCTTTGTATCTTATTCATCTTAATTGGATTTTCCACCTGGATGATGTTGCCGATTCGCGCCAATGCCAATACCGTTATTAATGAAAACAAACCTTCTGATGCCGCTGAAGTTTTAGCGTATTACAACAGAGAACAATACGGTATAAACCCCTTATTCTACGGCCCTCAGTATACAGATTCATTCGCCGGACTCGATGAAGAAACACCCTATTTAGACAAAGCGCCTAACTACGAAAGAGATTATAAAACCAAAAAATACATCATTACCAACAACTTCAAAAATGCGGAGCAAAACAGTAGTGATGCGCACAAAGCCATTCTTCCGAGAATGTGGAGTACGGAGCATATCGAAAACTATATCAATTTTAGTCATGTGCCCGAATTTAAAATCAAACCCGAGTATTCTGAAGAAAAAGAATTGGTCGATATCATTGCAGAATTTAGAAAAGCATATGCCCAAAAACAAATCGACACTGATGGTTATATTTCTTTCTTAAAAAGTTATGGCGATTATTTGATTATCGAAAAACCTTCTGCAATTGACAACCTTAGCTTTATGTTTGAATACCAATTCGGTTATATGTATTGGCGTTATTTGATGTGGAATTTCACCGGAAGACAAAACGACATTCAAGGAAAATATGACAATCTCGACGGCAATTGGCTTAGCGGAATTCCGTTTATTGATGAACTTCATTTAGGCTCACAAGCAAATCTTCCAACGGATGCATTAAATAATAAAGGACGAAATGTTTATTATTTTATTCCATTTATACTTGGAATCATAGGCTTGATGTACCACGCGAAAAAAGATTTGAAAAGCTTCTACGTATTACTGGCACTTTTCCTCTTTACTGGTTTAGCCTTGAAAATCTACCTCAACGAACGCCCTTTTGAGCCTCGCGAACGTGATTATGCCTTAGTAGGTTCTTTCTATGTATTCGCCATTTGGATTGGGTTCGGAGTATATTCTCTTTATGAATCCGCCAAAGCTCATCTTCAACCCAAAATTGCTGGACCAATTATTATTGCTGGGTCTTTGCTTGTCACTCCCGTGCTGATGGCGTCTCAAAACTGGGACGACCATGACCGTTCTCAAAAATATACTGCTATTGCGATGGCGAAAGCGTATTTAAATTCGTGTGAACCCAACGCCATTTTATTCACCATCGGCGATAACGACACCTTCCCGCTTTGGTATGCGCAAGAGATTGAGCACATCAGAACCGACATCAAAATTGTCAACACGAGTCTTTTCATGACCGATTGGTATATTGATCAAATGAAAATGAAAACCTACGAATCTGATGGTTTGCCAATTTCATTCACACATGATCAATATGTTGGAGATAAATTAGATTACGCTGTTCACAATGCCAAAACAGAAAGCCGCTGGAACATCAAAGACTTGATTCATTTTATAGCCAGTGATGATCCAAGAACGCTTATTGAAATGTCTAACGGACAAAAAATTCATTTTTATCCGACCAATAAAGTACGCATTCCTATTGATAAAAATATCATCATTCAAAACAGAGTCGTGAATCCTTTACAAAATGATTCTATCGTTCCTTATATTGATATTGAAATCAAAGATCAAGCTTTGTATAAAAATCGTTTGATGATGCTGGATGTTGTTGCCAATAACAACTGGAAACGTCCGATTTATTTCACCGGTGGAAGTTTTGGCGACGACGATTACCTTTGGATGAAAGATTACCTTCAACTCGACGGTATGGTGTATAAACTGGTTCCGATTCGAACTGCAATTCCTAAAGATGGAAGTCCATTAGACATGGGCCAAATCGACAGCGATAAAATGTATAACATTGTCATGAAATGGGATTGGGGCAACGGCGACTTGAAAAGCATTTATCACGATCCGGAAACCAGAAAAAACAGTATTTCATACAGAACCAATATGGCGCGTTTGATGGAACAACTCATCAACGAAGGCAAGAAAGACAAAGCCAAAAAAATAATCGATTTGGCTATGGAAAAAATGCCGGTACAAGAATATGGTTATTATTCCCTACTCGATCCGTTTGCCGGTGGTTATTATGAAATTGGTGAAAAGCAAAAAGCACGTCAATTGTTGGAAGCATTGATGACCAAATACAAAGAAAATCTGACGTTTTATAAAGGTTTGAAAGCTTCCGAACAAAGCGATTTGGTGATTGATATTATTACTGATATCGAACGCTACAGAGGTTTGCTTGAAGTTATGAAAGACCGTGGCGACATTGCTTTTTACAATAAGAACAAACCGATATTCAATTCTTATAACAAAATGTTTGAACGTTTTGGAAGAGACAATGAATAATGGATAAGGATAATTGATAATTAAAAAGTAGTGATGTGAATGTGCTACTTTTTTGTTTTACACAGTATAATGAATTGGTATTGGATTAAAACAAATCGGCTCATCAAGCGTGTTTTCTCAGATTATGTTTGGGATATTCCGACTGTGGAGAAAAAAGTGTATTTGACTTTTGATGATGGTCCGACTCCGGAAATTACGCCTTGGGTTTTAGATCAACTGAAAGAATTTAATGCCAAAGCGACTTTTTTTTGCATTGGTGACAACATTCAAAAACATCCGGAAATCTTCAATTCGATACTTCAAAACGGACATACGATTGGCAATCATACTTTCAATCATTACAATGGCTGGAAAACAAAAACGCCAAACTATATTGAAAACGTTCATTCCTGTGACGAAGCAATCATTCAAAATTGCTACGCCAGTTCGCAAAAGCTCGGGTCAAAATTCAAAACTCAAAACTCAAAACTCTTTCGTCCGCCTTATGGAAAAATCAAGAAATCACAAGCCAAACCGCTTTTAGATTCCGGATACAAAATCATCATGTGGGATGTGTTGAGTGCCGATTTCGATGCAACAGTAAATCCGGAAAAATGTTTGAAAAATGTACTCAAAAATATAGAATCTGGGAGCATCATCGTTTTTCACGACAGTGTCAAAGCTTTCAAAAATCTCGAGTATGCTTTGCCGAGAACCTTGCAGTTCTTAAAAGACAATCAATATAAGTGTGAGGAAATCGTTTAGATTTGTTCTTGAACCAAACCGATAATCGTATTGGCGTCTAATTCTCCGGATTGTCTCCAAATCATTTGGCCTTCTTTATAAATCATTAAAGTTGGTAAACCTTTAATCCGTAAGGCGTCTGCCAATTCTTGATTTTTATCGACATCAATTTTTATCACTTTAGCTTTATCGCCCAAAGCTGCAGCGACATCGCGAATCACCGGATGCATCGATACAGATGACTCGTTCCATTCTGTGTAAAAATCTATTAGCACAGGAACTTGGGCATTGATAAGTTCTCCAAATTTTGACATAAAAGCAAAAATTTTAATTTCTAATCGCTTGTAATTAAGATATTACATTACAAAAGTAGCGTTTTAAACGAATTATGCTAATTTTTCCCCTTTTTTTAGTTGAATTACCGTTATTTCGGGCATAATACCAACTCTTCCGGGATAGGCATGAAAACCAAAGCCTCGATTGACATACACATACCTGCCGAATTCTTCATACAATCCAGCCCATTGTTTGTATACATATTGCGCCAAACTCCATTTGAAATAACCAGGAATTTCAATCCCGAATTGCATGCCGTGTGTATGTCCTGATAAAGTCAGATGGAAATTCTTGTCGTGTTTTTTGACTTCGTATTCCCAATGGCTCGGGTCGTGGCTCATTAAAATTTTAAAATCATCTTTGCTCAAATGTTGCGCTGCTTTGTTTAAATCGCCTGCTTGTTTGAAATTTTTTCCCCAATTCTCAACGCCAACCAAAGCAATTCTGTCGTTGCCTTTTTCGATGAATGTATGCTCATTGAGCAACAAATTGAAATTGATTTCCCCATACAAATTTTTAATATCCTCAAAGTTTTTTTCTTTGGCTTGCTGCGATGGCCAATCAACATATTCACCATAATCGTGATTGCCGAGAACAGAATATTTCCCGTATTCATAATGCTTGATTCTTTTGAAAACATCAATCCACGGATGCATTTCTTTGGCGTGCGTATTCACAATATCGCCAGTAAATAAAATCATATCGGCTTCCTGTTCATTAATCAAATCAATCGCATAATTGATTTTCTCAGGATTGTCGAAACTACCGCTGTGTACATCCGAAATGTGAGTAATTGTAAAACCATCAAAGGCATCAGGCAGATCCGGAAAAAAAATGCGTTGCTTGATGACTTTGTAATTGTATTTGCCCAAAGTCATTCCGTAAATCAGCGACAAAAACGGAATCGCAGCCAATCCCAATCCCAATTGACTCACGAATTTCCTTCTTGAAGGCAAAAAGTTGTCGTTGCCATTATCAATGAAATAATATACCGAGCCCATAATGATGCGGTATAAATCTTCTCCCAGCATTACAACAGTCACAATGATTTTAGGAACGTAAACCAAAAGCAACAAACCCATCGTAAACAAAGTCTGTTTGGTTTGTCCGACAGAACGATCAAATTGTGTAAAAGAATATACGATAAAAACAAAGGCTGCAAGGCTTATCAATTGATAAGATGTCAATATCCATCTTGGTTTTATGAGTGTTTTGAATGCTTGAAAAGCATACAACTCGATGATAAAAAGTATGGTGCAAAGAATTAAAAGGCGGAAGAGCATTTTTTGAAAAATTTTACACAAATTAACAAAGAAACAAAACGATTCTGTTCTTTCATTATTAAAATTTTAACTTCCTGATTTTTCCGATATTCTTTATAGAAAATATTGACAAAGAATTAAAACTAATTCCAGAAAATATTATAAATATTAAGTCCTAAAACGGTTAGGACAATGGCGATAAAGAATACGATTCTAAAGTTGATTATTCGGCTCATCGTTTTTGTTTTATTGGTTGTATAAAACAGTTACGAAGATTTTTAAAATTTGGTTTTAAAAATAAAAAAGAGGTGAATCACTTCACCTCTTTTTCCCAATCAAACAATCCTATTTGGCTAACGTTTTGTAAAACTATCCCAGTTCATGTTAGCAAAATCAGGGAAGTTGCTTTATTTTTTTGCTTTAGCGGGAGCCGCTGCTGCTGCTGGAGCTTCTTCTTTTTTCTCAGCTTTAGCTTTTTTCATTTTTTTAGCTTTTACTTCTTTAGCCGGAGCGGCTTTAGCTGGTTCAGTTTGAGCGTTTACCATAACCGTTGTTCCTAAAAACAAAGCCACCAATAACAATACTTTTTTCATGATCTTTTAATTTAAATTGTTTAATTTATTATTAACTGACCCAAAACTACTACCGCTAAATGAAGATTACATGAAGAATGAACCCAGCTGTAAAATTTAACTTCAAATTAAGTTTTAGCCAACGGAAACACCAGTACAAAAGTGGTTCCGACTTCAGGTTTTGAAGTAACTTCAATATCAATATGATGAAAATGTGCAATACTATCCACAATAGCCAAACCCAAACCATGACCTTCTTTGTCTTCATTGATTCGCGCAAACCGTTTGAAAATTTTCGCCAATTGATTTTCATCCATGCCGATTCCGGTATCGGTAATGCTTAGTTTGTAGTGCTGTGAATTCAATTCGTCACATAGCGTTATTGTTCCGTTTTCTTTATTGTATTTAATCGCATTTACTATCAAATTATAAAGCAGAATGTGCAACAAAGTAGCATTGCCTTTAAAATAGAAATGATGCTGCATGTCATTCGAGAATTGTAATGATTTGGCTTCGATACGATCTTCTAAATCTACTGCCAAATCGGAAATGATTTGATAGCAATCGATAGATTCGTTGGCTTCGTATTGGTGGTTTTCTATTCTTGAAATCAATAACAAATTTCCAATCACTTTCTTGAGCATGTCTAGGGTTTTGAGTGCTCCGGCAATTTTATCGATGGCTTCCTCATTCAATGATTCGTTCTGCAATAAGTTTTCAAATTTGTTTTTTAATAGTGCAATTGGCGTCAGCAGTTCATGAGAAACATTCGCTATAAATTGCTTTTCTTTTTTAAACAATTCGCTGATGCGATCCATCATCTGATTCAACACATGATCCAATTCTTGAAAATCTGCCGAATGGGAATTGATGGGTGTATGATCAAAAGTTTCAGGTTCGTTGACCCGCCGAATTTTAGTATCGATAATTTTATAAAAAGGTTTTAATA
Organism: Flavobacterium sp.; assembly: GCF_031411595.1. Taxonomy (GTDB): domain Bacteria; phylum Bacteroidota; class Bacteroidia; order Flavobacteriales; family Flavobacteriaceae; genus Flavobacterium. The sequence continues at coordinate 63,148 of NZ_JANOBI010000053.1, forward strand.
AATACTCGATGAATACGGTGTCCATGAGGAAAGTCACAATCAAAATAATCAACAAAACCACAAGGAAAAACAAGCGTATCGCAAAAGTTAAATCTTCAATTTCACTTAAACTGCTGCCTATTTCGAGTTGATACGCTTCATTTTCATACACAAATTGGTATTGTAAAATGCGGTAATCGTTTTGCTCTTCTTCGATAATTCGAGGTTCGGTAATAAAAATCGTTTTGGGATTTATTTTATTTTGAGGCAAGCGCGACAACTGCAAAAACTCATTGTGCAACGTAGAAAAACTCGCATAGGTTTCCGAAGAATCTTTTCGAATTACAAAATCATTGATTTCTTCTTTATCAAGATGTTCTATGAACTTTTGCTTCTTTTCAATCAACCCTTTATTGATGTGTTTGTAGACCACTTTTTCAATCAAAACCGGCAACAGCATCCACAAAATCAAAACCACCAACAATCGAGTCAGTGCGTTGAAAATGGCGAGTTGGTGTTTGATTTTCATCGTAATTCAATTAATCATTAATGCGATAACCAACATTGCGAACGGTTTCAAA
>NZ_JANOBI010000054.1:0-56741 GCF_031411595.1 Flavobacterium sp.
CATCTTCAATATCAACCCATTGTTTTCTGTATAACAATCCGAAAGACAGATTCTCTTTCGAACCTGCATATGCAGGATTGATGACGTTCATGTTATACATATACTGCGTGTAATGAGGGTCTTGTTGGGCGTTGGCATCGAATAATGCAAAAACCATTATTAAAGTTGTAAAAAATATTTTCTTCATTTTTTTATGTTTTGAATTGTTTGATTGCTGTCTTTTAACGACAGAGCAAATTTATATTTCGGTTTACTTTTATAGTTCGTGATTAATATAAATCCATCCTGTTTTTGATTTTTCTCCATTTCTTTCAATAACATAAAAATAGGTGCCGTCCGGTAATTCATCACCACTGTCAGATTGGCCATACCATTCTTTTGAGTAATTTGATTTACTATAAACTTTAGATCCGTATCGGTTGAAAATTTCAAGTTTGGTTACATTTTGTCCTTCTAAATCAAAATAATCATTCAAACCATCTCCTGTTCCGCTTCCTTTAGGAGAAATTCCTTTTTGGATCGAACAAGATATCGTTGTTGCATTGAAAACATCCGATTCAAAGCAACCCGCTAAATCAGTGACTTCCGCTGTGTAATTCCCCGGTTGGGCAATTTCAAGTGTACTTGATGTTGCTCCAGGTACAATATTTCCTCCATTATCTCTCCAAACAAAATGTGCTGTTTGTAAATCAGTAGTTTCAGAAGTAACGGTTAAAGTGTAATTACCATTTAAACAACCACCAATAACATCAAACACGGGTTTAGCACCAACTGAAACGGTTATGGTTTGAGTATCAAAACAACGTCCTGTTACTGGTGTTGGTGTAAAGACATAACTACCAGCCTGCGTAATGATATTTGGAGACCATGTTCCAACGATTCCGTTAGGAGCGTTTGTTTGCAATACTGGTGCGGTCGTACCTGCACAAAACGTTACGGTATCAATAAAATCAGATTGCTCTATAGGATTCACTGTTACAGTAATCGTTTTTGGTAACGCACATTGTCCGGGATTCGGTGTAAAGACATAATTCCCTGTTTGCGTATTGTTTATTGTTGCAGGCAACCAAGATCCAGCAATAATATTGTTTGATGTTGTAGGCAATGTCGGTATTGACGTTGCTCCGGAACAAAAATCAGCAATCGCATTAAATGTAGGCACTATGGTTGGTGTCGAAATTACGATATTATATTGTCTGTCAGATGCACATTGTCCTGGAGTTGCATGAAATGTGTAAACCTGATTACCGACAGTTTGATTATCAATGGCTGCTGGCACCCAACTTCCTGCAATACCATTCGGAGAATGATCTGCTAATATTGGCACCACTGCGCCAGGGCAGAATGGTGTAAACTCTGCAAAATCCGGTACACGAATAGCATTGATTGTAATAGGGAAATCTGTATGACCTGCTGAAATACAATTCGCTAAATCTGCAGCAACTGTATAAGTTACTACATAATTCCCAGCGGCTGAACCTGCTGTATTGATTTCTCCAGTTGTTGCATTAATCAATAGCAAATTCGAATCTGCGGTGTAAGTTCCTCCAGTTGTGAAGTTTGCGACCGGTAATGGTGACTGATTCGCATCACTATTACAAACTGGTGTTGTATAAGTAAATCCAGTTACAGGACTATTTACGAAATCAGGTGTAATATTTACAACCAATGAGTTGGTACAACCTGTTATTATGTCTTGAGCTGTAATCGTATGTTGTCCTACGGCTACAGGACTAAAAGTAGTTGTAAACTGCCATGGTCCATTATCAATATTATATTGATAGACATTAGATGAAACTATTGGATAAAAGCCTACATCAGAATAATCCCTAGGGTCGGTAGCATTCCAATCAACAACTGTCCAATCTGCAGGATTCCATGTAGTACTTGGAGCCGTTGCCGTAGTATTTCTTCTATAATCATAACCTGCTGCATTTAATGGTGTAAAATCAGTGCCATTAATACCCCAAACATCGACTACAGCATCAGTACTTGTGGTAAGTACTATACTATCATCAGTATTGACTCCAGTACAACCAGGAATTAAATCCGGAGATACTCCACCTTGATTCGGATCTGTACTTAATTTTATGATTTTAGTCGTATTATTTGCTATAGTTCCAGATAAAGGTTGATCGCAATTCGCAGTTGCGTTTCCATTGGTGTACACTTTAAGTTTGTAATTACTTAAATCTACAGGAGAACCAGTTCCGTTGAATATTTCCACATAAGATAATGAAGGCGAAGGTGCTCCTGATGGCTGATCCGTCACTTCCGATATAAACAAATTAGATGCTAATGTACCACCTGTTGGATTAAGCGGAGAAGTAACTTCTATTGTTCCTGTAGGCGTTAAACAAGTGGGTTGCGTTATCGTAACGGTAGGAGGATCGATTCCAAAGATAGAAACCGTGAAACTTCCTTCCTCAGAACATGTCCCTGATTGCGCATAAATATATATTGTTTGGTTTTCACTGATTACAGTAGCAGGATTTATTATTGTACCCGTTCCGTTTGGTCCTCCAGTTGCTGTATAATAAGTATTATTTACAGGTAAAACAGGTAAAGTAAAGTTATTACAATCCGATACACTGTTTTGAACGGCCAATACAACAGCAGGATCAATAGTGATGCTTAATTGGCTTTCTGCAGTACATAATCCGGATTGACCATAAATATTTAATGTTTGTGTACTACTAATTGTATCTCCACCCGAACCGCTATACATCGTTCCGGTTCCGGCTGCTCCTGTATAATAATTAAATGGGACATCTAAAGCTGGTAAAACATAGTTGACACATGCTGTTACAGGAGGAAGGACTGGCGCAACCAAAACATCTTGAATGTCAACCGTGAAACTAATTTCATAATCACAAGCAGGCACCGAAGTAGTTTGTGCATACACATATATTGTATGTAGTCCTAATCCTGTTATAGTAGTATCAGTAATCGGATCTAAACCGCCCGGTTGGTTAAAATAATTCCCAACAGTTAAAGCTGGTAAAACATACGATTGACAAGCCACTACATTTGGCATAGGCGGAATAATAACTTCATTAATACGAAGTAAAACATCTTCTGTTTTTGTGGTTATTTGACCTCCACAACCTGTGTATACTGCTTGAGCAGTCATGTTTGTTGTTTCAGAAACACATACATTGATGGTAGGAGCATTACTATAAAACGCTCCGCCTTTCAACCAAGAAAACACAACATTTGAATTACCATTCGGAGTAAATCTCCATGCTTCATTGTGCGCTTCCCAAGGTCCTAAGTTTCTGTCCGGTGGGAAATGTGCTAATGTTCCATCTAAATTTTGAATTCCAATAACACCTGAACCTTCGTTCCAACCCGGACATACAGTTCTGTCTTGAACATATACTTCAATAATATTAGAAGTTTCATACAATACCATTTGACTCGTTTGCAATCCCACACTAGTTCCACAACTAAATTGACCTACATTGTAATAATTTACTACAAACGCTCTACAAGGTGCTACTCCCAAAATTTGATAATTAATACTTCGTACAATAGGAGATGTGTCTACTGCAGGATTAATATCTTGGTATGGGCCATAAATTGCATTCAAAATAGGGAATGCAGGATTTGGTAAATTAACCGCAGGATCTGTATTCCATGGGCATCCGGCATTAGGATCTGGAGCAGTAAATGTCAATACTCCGTTAGAACCTACATAGACTGTCGGATAATTAACCCCATAAAAGCAAAAGTTAAATGGAAGTGTAAAAGGAGCTGACCAAACATCATCCGTATTAACAGGTAATTGAGTTCCTCCTGTAAAAGGGAATGGCGGAGCAAACACTGTCGGTAAAACAGTATACGTTGAAGTATCTTTAGAATCTGTAAATTCTGCTGCAAGATCCACACAATTTAATCCTGGACATAAGTCGATTACGCCCGGACTTGTAGTAGCAACATTAATCTCTACACTGGCACAAACTGCTGGAGGAAGTGCTATAAAGAAATTGAAAGGTCCTGTCCAAAAACTTTGATCGGTATCAGAACAATGACTTCTGACATAATATTCATAAAATCCTGGGTCTAAAGTTGGTGTTGTAAATGTTGTTGCTGTAAGTGGAATTCCAACAGTACCGGGTCCTGGTACCGGTCCACTTGGAGCTTGATATACTAAGTCCCAATTTGTAGCGGTTCCCGGCTCGGTCCATGATAATGTTGCAGTTGGGTCATTAGAATTGGCCGCCCCTAAATTCGTTGGTTGCGGACAAGTCGGAGGCGTACAGAAATTAAACGGTCCTGCCCATGTACTTAAACCATTGACACCACCACAAACGCTTCTAACATAATAGTCATAACACGTATTCGGTGTTAATCCTGTTGCCGGATATGCATTTTGAGTGATTGTCGTTCCGGTTTGAGATACTGCCGGAGCAGTAGAACCTGCAGCTTGAATGGATATTTGCCATTCTGTTACCGGGCTGTTTACATTATTTGTCCAACCTAAACTCGCGGTAAATGGTGTTATACTAGTTGCTGTTAAAGCTGCTGGTTTGTAACATGACGGCGGTGTGGTTACTGCTCTTGGGCCTGTTGGTGTACTTGGACTTCCTATAATATTCCCACAATTTCCTCTAATATAAAAAACATAGGCTGTTTCAGGTGTTAATCCTGGGTAAGTAAAAGTATATACTGGGCCTGGGCCTCCGCCTCCATTTGTATCCAACCATCCTGGTGTTGAGGCTGTTGGAGGTGGGTCAGTAGGCAATTGAGCAAGTACTTGCCAAGCCGTAGTTGTCGCAACACTATTCCATTGTAATTGAACTGAAAAAGCAGTCAATCCTGCTGCAACCGAAACAAAAGCAGTTGGTTTATAACAAGACGGTATAGTCGTAAAAGCTTTAGGTCCTGCTAAAGTACTTAAACCATTAACTATCCCACAATCTGTTCTTACATAAAATTCATATTGCGTTTCAGGTATTAAATTTGTTGCCATATAACTAAACAATGTTGGCCCTACACCTCCAGTTGTTGTAACCCAGTTAGGGTCATCCGTTGCTGGCGCAGGTAAACTTGCTAATTGAACAAGAATTTGAAAGTTTGTTCCTCCAGTTAAGTTAGTCCAACCTAATGTATAACTATATGGATCAAGTGCAATTGAAGCCGCTGTTAATGCCGTTGGTTTCGGGCAAGCAATAGCCGTAGTAAATGCTTTTGGTCCTTGAGGATTACTAATAATACCGCCACCACAATCTGTTCTTACATAAAATTCATATTGCGTTTCAGGTAATAAACTTGTTGCTATATAACTAAAAAGTGTTGGTCCAGCACCACCAGTTGTTGTAACCCAGTTAGGATCATTGGCCGCGGGCGCAGGTAAACTTGCCAATTGAACAAGAATTTGAAAGTTCGTTCCTCCGGTTAAGTTAGTCCAACCCAATGTCGCTCCAAAAGAATTAATAGCAGCAGTTGTTAAAGCCGTTGGTTTAGGACATTGCTCTTTGGTTTTAAAATTTGTTCCGCCAGTCCATACACTTGGTCCATTAACGGAACATAAAGATTGAACATATACTGTATAATTAGTATCTGGTAATAAATCCCCTACCGGAATAGTAAATGATACCGGGCCAGGACCAATTGCTGTTGTTGTATATGTTGGTACGGTAGATGCATCCGGAACCGGTGATCCTTGAAGTACGACGTAAATTCCATATCCAGTTGTTGTAGTAGCAGATGTACCTGTTGTATTCCAATTAATAACCGCATTGTTGAATGTAATCGTCGCTGCTGGAACTGTTGGATTGGCTGTGGGTTGTAAACACAACGGATTCAAACAATCTACAGTGCCTGAATATAATGTGGTTCCAATCAATGCTTGACTGTTGGTTGTCATAGCATAAATTGTTTGTGCAAAATTGTTTTTAATATTAATTCTGATTTCGTCAGGAAAATCTCCCGCTACACTCCAGAATAAACTAAACGGTTGATTAGTACAAAGCGGAACCGTAACTGTTGTTGGCCCACCATTGGTAATCGTTGCGCCAATCGTAGCCACAACCAATCCGTTTTGGATTACTTGCATTCTTCCGCCTTCCCAACCATTACCTCCTGTATCGGTCATGTTAAAAGTGTAATTACATTGTTGGGCGGGCAAACAAGCAGGCGTATTAAATGGAAATGGCCCAGTCCATGGACTGAAAAGCCCAGCCCCGCAATCAGCTCTTACCCAATATTGATATTGATGTGAAGCTACTAAATCATCTCCTATAAAGGTTTGCGTTATAAGATAATTTGAATTGTCATTGGTTGTAAGCCCAGCGTCATTAGGAATCGCTGCTCCTAAATCTTGAACCGCTATTTCCCACGAAGTTGCTGCACTTCCCAGACCGTTAACCCAATTAGCTTCTGCACTTGTTGGAGTAACAATACCCATAGGAGTTATTGTTGGTTGTGGGCAAGTAGCATTTTGTATGTTTAAATTGTAAGCAAAATTTGGCGTCGCTGTAGTGGATGAAATTACTATATATATAGTTTGTCCCGCAGTTACAGCAACTGATGGTATGATTCTAACGTTACCACCGGAATTTCCTACACCGGCGATACAAGTTGTTCCGATATTGGCACAACTGGTATAAACAAAAATACCCGTGTTGGTTGCGCCTTGAGGATCCATAGTGATTACTATGTTTCCTGTATCAGTAGCAGTATAAGAATATACAACATCATTTCCACCTAAAAATCCTGCTGGCGCTCCACATAAAGTAGCATTCCCAGGTGATCCGTTGGTAATATTATTACCATATATTGTCGTGTTGCTAGCATCCGAATAAGGCAATGGCGTCACTACAATTGGAGTAGCACAGGATGTTCCTAATGGTTTTGTATTCCAGTTGAATGGCCCTACCCAATTACTATTTGAGTCTGTACAAACGGCTCTTACATAATATTGATAACCTGTATTAGGCAATAATCCTGTTAGAGTGGTAGTTCTTGGATTTTCATTATTATTAACTGCCACTGTAAATACATTAGGTGCAGGTACATCTAAAATAAAACCTGTTGGACCATATTGTACGTCAAATGTTGTACTTGTACTAGATAGCCATGTTAATTTTGTCGTCGTTGCTGTTATAGATGCAGGAATAACCAAAAGTACTGTTGGGTCGATACATTTTTCAACAATTTTTACATCATCCACCAACCATCGGTCACCAGGTGTTGAAGGACCTGGCTGCGTAGTAACTTTAACGAAAGCAAAATATCTTAAACCTGTAAAAGGTAAATCTATTACTTTTTCTTCGTAATCTAATTGCGTAGCCGTTATCGTACTTAGTTCGGTTTCTGTATATTCAGCTACTAAGATAGTATAAGCAGACAAATCACTTTGATCCGCTGAAGCAGAAGCGAGAACTCGAAATTTAGTACTCGAATCATCACCGATTAAAGTCTGTCTCGTAAAAAACCGCAATTGACTATTAGCTGTTATGTTTCGCTGTGGCGTACACAACCATTCTTGAGCCAAAACACCTATTCCGGTATTTTCACGGTCGATAAAAGCCGCTTTAACTCCACTATTTGCAGGGAATGTGTTTGAAGGAGTGTTTCTTCTCCAATTTGGATTGCTGTTAGTTCGATTGTCTCTTACTAACCAGTTCCCTGAAGTCATCGTCCATACTCCTGATGCATCTGCATTATCCGGTGCGGCTTCAAAATCCTCAACTAGTATTTGAGAATAACCAAGTAACGATGTAAATGATAATAAAATGATGAAAATAAATTTTTTCATAAAATGAAAATTTAGTTGGTTTATTATAGTCTTGTAATTTTTGAGCACCAAATTTAACAAAAATTATGAAAGCATTAAGATAAATTTGTTTTTTAACGATTTTCTGCAATGAAAATCCTAATTTAAAGAGTGATAAAACAAATAAATGCGGGTTATTCATTAGCTTTGCGACATAAATTTAGTTATGCTAGAAAAAGAAAATATCAATTTTGAAAAGACGGTCATTGTAGGCATTGTCACCCAAAATCAATCAGAAGAAAAACTGACGGAGTATCTGGATGAACTTGAATTCCTAACCTTTACCGCAGGTGGCGAAGTCATCAAACGGTTTTTTCAAAAAATGGAACGCCCGAATCCGAAAACGTTTCTCGGAACCGGAAAAATGGAAGAAATCAATCTTTATGTTAAAGAAAATGGTATTGCTACCGTAATTTTCGATGACGAATTATCACCTTCCCAACAAAAGAATATTACCAAAATCCTCAACTGCAAAGTCTTAGACAGAACCAACCTCATCTTAGATATTTTTGCGCAAAGAGCCGAAACTTCTTATGCAAGAACTCAAGTAGAACTAGCACAGTGTCAATATTTATTACCTCGTTTGTCCGGAATGTGGACACACTTAGAACGTCAAAAAGGAGGAATCGGAATGCGTGGTCCTGGAGAAACCGAAATCGAAACTGACCGCCGTATTGTGCGCGATCGTATTGCTTTATTGAAAGATAAAATCAAAACGATCGACAAACAAATGTCGATCCAACGCAGCAATCGCGGCGCTATGGTTCGTGTGGCTTTGGTTGGTTATACCAATGTCGGAAAATCTACTTTGATGAATGTCATTAGTAAAAGTGAGGTTTTTGTTGAAAATAAATTGTTCGCAACCTTAGACACAACGGTTCGTAAAGTCGTGATTAAAAACCTGCCTTTCCTGCTTTCTGATACTGTTGGATTTATTCGAAAATTGCCAACGCAACTTGTTGATTCTTTTAAAAGCACTTTGGATGAAGTTCGCGAAGCCGATTTATTATTGCATGTGGTAGACATTTCACATCCAGATTTCGAAGATCATATTGCATCGGTCAATCAAACATTACTCGACATTAAAAGCAATAATAAACCAACGTTAATGGTGTTTAATAAAATCGATGCTTTCCATCATCTGACGATTGATGACGATGATTTAATCACCGAAAAAACCAAACGTCATTATACTCTAGAAGAATGGAAGCACACTTGGATGAACGATGTGGGCGAAAAAAATGCCTTGTTTATTTCGGCCATTAATAAAGAAAATTTAGAAGAATTTAGAAAGCGTGTTTATGAAACGGTAAGGGAAATCCATATCACGAGATTTCCGTATAATAAATTTTTATATCCTGATTATGAAGACGCTATTGAGAAAGAGGATTAATCGACATTTCATGCTAACAAAAAAAGACCTTTAAGTTTAAATCCTAAAGGTCTTTTTCTTTGAAGTATTTATTTTTAAAATCCGTAATTCGCAGCCAATCCGAATATTTGTCTTGTTTGCAATCCACGAAATGCATTGTCGTCATATATCGCCTGAAACACCAAATTCGTAGTTAAATAACGGTTGATTCGCATGACCATGGCCAAGGTGTAATCAACATCTACGTTTTGCCCATCTTCTAAATAGTTCGAGTAAAGGTTCAGTGTGTTTTCCATAGAAACGTTCAGCATTAAGTCGAGTTTGTAATATGATGAGGCGTAAAAACCAAGTTCATATCGCGAACTTCTTCCTTCTTCCACACCAAAATATTTCTTTTCAGCAAGTGTAAAATCGGCATCTACAAAAGTGATTTTTGAAGTTAATGGCGCAAGATTTACTTTTAAATTATCATTCTTTTTCCAGAACATTCCTGGTCCAAAAGTCAAATAGCCTGGTGAAAAAATATTCGTATATTCTGTTCTAATCTCTTTTCCATTGTCATCTTTTCCATAAACATATCCTTTGGTAAATTGCGTTCTGAAATTCAAAAAGAATGAATAATACCATTGCCCAACGGCTTTTTTACCCAACACAGAATTAAATTCAAAACGATCATCTGTTTTTTTCTCAAAGTCTGAATTTTTTGTTTGAAGCAAACCGTATGATGCAATCACTTTGTTATCCCAAGTAATATCTTTTTTCTTGTAGTTGAAATCATAGTTGACCCCTAAATTTCCAGATAAATTATTTTCGCCACCTGCTACCCAGTTATTGAAATTGGATTGGTTGAAAAGTAAAATAATATTGCCTTTTTTCTTCCAGCCATTACTTGTAGTATCTGTTATTTTCTTTACCGCCTTTTCTGTGTTGGCAATAATTTCTTTTTCTGCGTCTTGGGCTTGCAATAAGCCTGCACTAAACAAAAGCAATCCTAAGAATAAACTTTTTTTCATTTGTTCGTTTGTTTTATTTTTCGGGGTAAAGATAGTGAAAGCGTATAATAACGCCTCCAATTGTGCTTTAGAATTTTAAAACGGAATTATGATTTTGCTGCTTTGAATAAAGGAACCGCAGAACATGCTTCGCCATACATAATGCTTTTGGCAAAAGGTTGCAACAATTGAGACGCCATAATATAAGCACTCATCGGAACAGGCATTTTAGAACACCCTTTTAAAATAACGGGTTTGTCTTTATAGGAAGCATAATCAATCTTAGGAAGTACTTCTTGATAAAGTGCGGTTTCTAAATCTTCCAATGTTCCGTTGACGACTTTTGAAGCAAACGGCGTCAGATGAACTGCTACTAAAATCAATGCCCAAGCGGGAATAATAGCGTCAGTACTGCAATTTATAGCTACATATTGATTTTGATACTGTGCCCAATCGTGGACTTTCAAGGCTGCTCTAAAGTCTTTTTCTTTTAAAATAAATCCTTCAAACAACCATTGGGAAATATCCAATTGACATCGAATACCTTTGGTGTATAAATCTTCTAAATCGAAAACTTCTAAAGCACTATTGGCGACTTTATTGATGATTTCTTCTTGCATAATTACAGCATTCCCAATTCTAATTTGGCTTCTTCGCTCATCAAATCTTTGCTCCATGGTGGGTCAAAAGTGATTTCAACTTCAGCGCCTTTGACATGCTCAATTCCTTTTACTTTTTCTTCAACTTCTCGCGGCAACGTTTCCGCTACAGGGCAATTCGGAGAAGTAAGTGTCATCAAGATTTTCACTTCATAATCTTCGTTTACCATCACATCGTAGATTAATCCTAGTTCGTATATATCAACCGGAATTTCAGGATCGTAAATGGTTTTTAGTTTTTTAACGATGGCTTCACCGAGTAAGTTGGTGTCTATTGCTTGTTCCATAATTTTAATTTTTTGAATCGTATGCCAATGCATACATTTTTATTTGTTTAATCATCGACACCAATCCGTTAGCGCGTGTTGGTGACAACTGTTCTTTGAGGCCAATTTCATCAATAAATTTAGTGTCAGCTTCTAAAATATCTTTGGCTTTTTGATTGGAGAAAACACGAATCAAAATCGCAATGATACCTTTAGTAATAATCGCGTCGCTGTCGGCTGTGAAAATTACTTCACCATCAACTTCTTCACCATGCAACCATACTTTCGATTGGCAACCTTTAATTGTATTTTCTTCTGTTTTGTATTGATTGTCAATCAATGGAAGCGTTTTTCCTAAATCGATAACATATTGAAAACGTTCGTCCCAATCATCAAACATTGAAAATTCATCGATAATTTCTTCTTGTATTTCCTTTATTGACATTATTGCGGCAGTGCTAAAAGGGTTATTTTATTGACTAATTTTTCAATTTCTACCGGTGGATTTCCATGATCAAATGGTTGTGAACTATAGGTTTTTCCTTGGTAAGTGATTTTCAAATTTGCGATAGCAGCGCCATCATAAAATCGTTTTTCCGTTGGTCCTTTTAGGTTTGGAATGCCTTCTAAATCAACTTCCTGAAAAGCATCAATAATTTTTTTCCAATCTGAATTCGCAATTTTTTGATCCACAATCGGATTCTCATTGTTGCGCTCTTTTGAAACGCCAAACTTTTGATTCTGCACAACAATCTTTTGAAAAAAGCCACGTGTGTTTGCAGTGTATTCAATCACAGCGGTTTCAACATCCTGCTTCTGCTCTGCATTGCAACCTTTTCCTAAGAAAATGGTTAAAAAAAGTATCGAAATTATTTTCATAGTGAATAGTATTAAATCAACATGGCTTTTGCTTTTTGAATCGCGTCTACCATCGTATCTATTTCTTCTTTGGTGTTATAAAAAGCAAACGATGCTCTAATGGTTCCTGGTATTTTATAAAAATCCATAATCGGTTGGGCACAATGATGGCCGGTTCTCACGGCGATTCCTTTCTTGTCGATAATCGTCCCAATGTCATACGGATGAATGCCCTCAATGTTAAACGAAATTACGGAAGTTTTTTCTTTTGCAGTACCAAAAATTTTAAGTCCATCGATGGCTAATAATTTTTGTGTGGCGTATTCGAGTAATTCGTGTTCGTATTTTGCAATGTTGTCAAAACCAATTTCATTCAAATAATCAATTGCGGTTCCAAGCACGATTCCGCCTGCGATGTTGGGCGTTCCGGCTTCGAATTTATGAGGTAAATCGGCGTAAGTCGTTTTTTCGAAAGTGACAGTAGCAATCATTTCACCGCCGCCTTGATACGGTGGTAATTTGTTGAGCCATGCTTCTTTTCCGTATAAGATTCCGGTGCCTGTTGGTCCGCACATTTTGTGCCCTGAGAATACATAAAAATCACAATCGAGTTTTTGAACATCGGGTTTTAAATGCGGTACTGCTTGAGCACCGTCGATTAAAATGGCTGCGCCCACTTGATGTGCTTTTTGAATCATTTCCGCAACCGGATTGATCGTTCCCAAAGCATTGGAAATATGATTAACTGCTACGATTTTTGTGTTCGAGGACAACAGTTTTTCATATTCTGTTTGGATTAATTCACCGGCTTCGTTGATTGGAATTACTTTTAAAGTGGCTCCGGTTTTCTCACACAACATTTGCCAAGGCACAATATTGCTGTGATGCTCGAGCGCTGAAACCAAAACCTCATCACCTGCTTTTAGTATGGATGCAAAACCATTGGCAACCGCATTAATGCTATGGGTTGTTCCTGAAGTAAATATAATTTCGTGTGAATATTTAGCGTTGATGTGTTGTTGGATTTTTTTTCTGGAAACTTCATAAGCATCGGTCGCCATTTGACTTAAAGTATGCACACCGCGATGAATGTTTGCATTGATTTCCTGATAATATTTTGAAATGGCATCAATGACCACTTGTGGTTTTTGGGAAGTCGCACCATTATCGAAATAGACTAGCGGTTTGCCGTTTATTTTTTGGTTCAGAATGGGGAATTCGGCTCTTATTTTTTGAATGTCTAGCATGGGTTATTTAGAAAAATTCTACGTACAAAAGTAGTGTAAATCGATAAGAATTGTATCAAAGAGTTGTTAATATATTGGAGTCGATTTAGCTCGCAGAGGCGCTAAGACGCATAGGGTTTTTGTGTTTGCAGCGAACTTTCAATGATACGTGAAAACCTAGCCCCGATAGAAGGGAAAATCCTTGGCATTGGGAGATTGCCGCGCAAGCTCGCAATGACAAGATTGGAATGATAGCGGGAAACAGCTCCTGAAAAATCTACAAATCAAATCCGATTTTTACGCCCAATTTGGTTGCGATGAGTTTGGTGATTCTTTGTTTGAGTTCGGGGATTTTGATGCTTTCGATTACGGCATTTGAGAACGCATACATCAACAATGCTTTGGCTTCTTTTTTTGGAATTCCGCGCGATTGCATGTAGAACATGGCGGTATCATCAAGCTGTCCGATGGTGCAGCCGTGCGAACATTTAACATCGTCGGCAAAGATTTCGAGTTGTGGTTTGGCGTTGATTGTAGCCTTATCACTCAGTAAAATATTGTTGCTTTTTTGGAATGCATTGGTTTTTTGCGCTTCTTTTTCGACATAGATTTTTCCGTTGAAAACACCGGTCGAGTTGTCGGAAAAAATACCTTTATAATCCTGAAAACTCTCGCAATTCGGCTGTGCATGGTGCACTAAAGTGTAATGATCTACGTGTTGCTTTTCGCCAATAATCGTGATGCCGTTGAGATGGCTTTCGATTCTTTCGCCTTTATGGTAAAAATTAAGGTTGTTTCTCGTAAGATTTCCGCCGAAGCTGAATGTGTTTACATGCACGTGACTTTCTTGTTGTTGGGACACATAAGTATTGTCGATTAACGAGGCGAAATGGTTGTCATTTTGAATTTTATAATAATCGACAATGGCCCGTTTTTGAGCGAAAATTTCGGTTACAGAATTCGTCAAAACCGCATTGTCGTTGAGGCTTTGGTGTCTTTCGATGATTTGAACGTGTGAGTTTTCACCAACGATAATTAAGTTTCTAGGCTGTAACATTAGCGCTGCTTCACTTCCTGTGGAGAAATACATAATCTCTACAGGCTTGTCGGTTACTTTGCTTTTGGGAATGTTGATGTATGCGCCTTCGCTAGCAAAAGCTGTATTGAGTGAAGTTAGACTTTCGTCTTTGTTGGCGATTTTATTGAAATACTCATCAATAATCATTTTGTATTTTGGCTTGTTGAGTGCTGATGACATCAAACAAACATCGACACCGTCATGCGTTGTGGACGATAAAAATGAACTGAAAACACCATCGATAAACACTACTTTATAGGTGTCGATTTCATGTAAGAAATATTTTTTTACATCGGCAAATTCAATCGTATTTTCATGTTTTGGGAAAACAGAAAAATCGTTTTTAAGAAGTGCGTTGAGTGATGTATATTTCCAAGCTTCGTCCTTTTTGGTTGGAAAGCCTTTCGCTTCGAAGTTTTTGAATGCGGATGTGCGGATGTCATGCAAGTCGGCATTGACGTCGACTTGTTCTTCAAAAGCCATGAATGAGGCGATGAGTTTTTCTTTTAATTCCATATACTTGTCGGTTGTCGGTCTGAAACCGGTAACGTTTTATGCTTCTTGTTCTTGTTTGATCCAGTCGTATCCTTTTTCTTCGAGTTCGTAAGCCAGTTCTTTGCCACCTGATTTTACGATTTTTCCGTTGTATAAAACATGGACGAAATCCGGAACGATATAGTCTAAAAGTCTTTGATAGTGCGTGATGACGATAACAGCGTTGTTTTCGCTTTTGAGTTTGTTGACACCATTGGCTACGATTCTTAAGGCATCGATATCGAGACCCGAATCGGTTTCATCTAAAATCGCGAGTTTCGGTTCCAGCATTGCCATTTGGAAAATTTCGTTTCGTTTTTTCTCACCACCCGAAAAACCTTCGTTGAGCGAACGCGATAAAAACTTGCGATCGATTTCTAACAATTCTGATTTTTCACGGATTAGTTTGAGCATTTCATTCGCCGGCATTTCTTCTTTTCCGTTGGCTTTTCTGGTTTCGTTGATGGCGGTTCTCATGAAGTTGGTTACCGAAACACCCGGGATTTCTACGGGATATTGAAACGAAAGAAAAACGCCTTTGTGTGCGCGTTCTTCGGGAGCTAAATCTGATAAATCTTCACCGTCTAGAAAAACTTCGCCTGAGGTCACTTCGTAATTTTCGTTTCCTGCAATTACGGCTGAAAGTGTACTTTTTCCGGAACCGTTCGGGCCCATGATGGCGTGTACTTCACCCGCTTTTACTTCAAGATTGATGCCTTTTAATATTTCTTTGTCTTCTACTGAAGCGTGTAAATTTTTTATGCTTAACATTTTTATTTTTTATTTTAAACCATTAAGGGATTAAGATTCATCAAGTGTGTTTATCCAACGCTGCCTTCGAGCGAAATTTCAAGTAATTTCTGAGCTTCCACCGCAAACTCCATTGGCAGTTTATTGAGAACGTCTTTGCTGAAACCATTGACGATTAATGCAATTGCTTTTTCAGTAGGAATACCACGTTGGTTGCAATAAAAAACTTGGTCTTCTCCAATTTTTGAAGTCGTCGCTTCGTGTTCTATTTTGGCCGTTGGGTTTTTACTTTCGATGTATGGAAAAGTATGTGCGCCGCAATTGTTTCCCATGAGCAAAGAATCACATTGCGAAAAATTTCTGGCATTTTCAGCACGGGCTCCTATTTGAACCAAACCACGGTAACTGTTTTGAGATTTTCCGGCAGAAATTCCTTTTGAGATAATCGTTGATTTTGTGTTTTTCCCCAAGTGAACCATTTTCGTTCCTGTATCAGCTTGTTGAAAGTTATTGGTTACAGCAATCGAATAAAATTCACCTACAGAATTGTCGCCTTTCAAAATGCATGATGGATATTTCCAAGTAACGGCTGAACCAGTTTCAACTTGCGTCCAAGAAATCTTGGCGTTTTTCTCGCACAAACCTCTTTTGGTTACGAAGTTGAATACGCCGCCTTTGCCTTCTTTGTTTCCCGGATACCAGTTTTGTACGGTTGAATATTTAATTTCTGCATCATCCATAGCGATGAGTTCAACCACTGCTGCATGCAATTGATTTTCGTCACGACTTGGCGCCGTACAACCTTCGAGATACGAAACATAACTGCCTTCATCAGCAATCACCAACGTTCTTTCAAATTGTCCGGTTCCGGCTTGATTGATTCTGAAATACGTAGATAATTCCATCGGGCAACGAACGCCTTTTGGAATGTAACAGAACGAACCATCGGAGAAAACCGCCGAATTCAATGCTGCGTAAAAATTATCTTTTTGAGGCACAACAGTTCCTAAATGTTTTTTCACCAAATCAGGATATTCGCGAATCGCTTCAGAAATAGAACAGAAAATAATTCCTTTTTCGCCTAGCGTTTTCTTGAAAGTCGTGGCTACGGAAACCGAATCGACTACAATATCCATCGCGACACCGCTAAGCATTTTTTGCTCATCGATTGAAATTCCTAATTTTTTGAATGTTTCGAGTAATTCCGGATCAACCTCATCAAGGCTTTCATATTTTGCTTTGCTCAAAGGCGCAGAATAATACGAAATCGCTTGAAAATCGGGTTTGTCATAATGCACATTGGCCCATTCCGGTTCGATCATTTGTTCCCAAGCACGAAAAGCTTCAATGCGCCAATCGGTCATCCATTGCGGTTCTTCTTTGCGAAGTGAAATGGCGCGAACGATATCTTCATTCAACCCAACAGGAAAAGTATCCGATTTGATGTCGGTATAAAAACCGTACTCGTATTCTTTGTTTTCGAGTTCAATTTTTAAATCGTCTTCGGTATATTTTGACATAATTGTTTTTTAATTTATAATGAAAACGACTCCCCGCAACCGCAAGTTCTGCTGGCGTTCGGATTATTGAAAACAAAACCTTTTCCGTTTAATCCGCCTGAAAATTCTAAAATGGTTCCGGCTAAGTATAAAAACGATTTTTTCTCAACGGCAATTCTGACATGATTGACTTCGAAGATTTTATCGTTCTCACCGGTTTCTTTATCAAATTTCAATTCGTATGATAAACCTGAGCAACCACCACTTTTAACACCCACACGAACATAGTCTTTGGAAGCGTCAAAACCGTCGTCTTTCATCATCTCTACGATTTTTTTACTGGCTGTATCTGATACTTGTATCATAATGCTGATTTTTATTGTTCATCAAGAAATAAATACCTTATCTTGATTTTGTCTAAATTAATGGCAAAGATAAACTAAAATATACTTTTTGCTAATCAGACAAGGATTTTTAAATACAATATTAACATAGATATTTTTGATTTCTGCTTTTAAAACAAATGGATTTTAGTAATTTGGCAACTCATTTTCGAAAGCAAACTTACATGAAACTTTATCCTATTGAATCAGGCAATTTCAAATTAGACGGTGGCGCTATGTTCGGTGTTGTCCCAAAAACCATTTGGAACAAAACCAATCCGGCAGATCAAAACAACTTAATTGATATTGCCGCAAGATGCTTGTTGATTGAAGACGGCAACCGTTTAATCTTAATTGATACCGGAATGGGCAACAAACAATCGGAAAAATTTTTCGGCTATTATTCGCTTTGGGGAACACATAGCATCGATAAATCTTTGGCGAATTTTGGTTTTCATCGCGATGATATTACCGACGTTTTTATGACGCATTTGCATTTTGATCATTGCGGCGGAAGCGTACAATGGAATCAAGACAAAACGGGTTACGAAGTCGCTTTTAAAAATGCTAAATTCTGGACCAACGAAAATCATTGGGAATGGGCAACCAAACCCAATGCGCGCGAAAAAGCGTCTTTCCTTTCCGAGAATATTTTACCCATGCAAGAAAGTGGGCAATTAAATTTTATTCAAAAACCGAATAGCGATTTTCTTATGCAGTCTGAATTAAATTTTGGGGTTTTCTTTGTTGATGGTCATACCGAAAAAATGATGATTCCGCAGATTCAATACCAAGATAAAACGATTTGTTTTATGGCGGATTTGTTGCCGACTGCCGGACATATTCCATTGCCATATGTCATGGGTTATGATACAAGACCGCTTTTAACATTGCCTGAAAAAGAAAAGTTTATGAATTTGGCGGCGGATAATAATTACTATTTATTCCTCGAACATGATGCCCATAATGAAATCATTACTGTTGAAAAAACCGAAAGAGGCGTTCGTTTGAAAGATGTTTTTAAAACCGCTGAAGTCTTTTAATCAAAGTTCAAAAAGCATATCTTCTTTATTTTAAACAAGATCTGTTTCAAAATAGAATGTTAAAGTTTTATTGATATGTCAATTTTTGACAAAACATTTATATTTTTACTTCATGGAAAGACTTGAAACCATTAATTTTTATTTGCTCGACAAAGCCATTCGAACGTATCGAATTTACTCTCAAAAGAAGCTAAAAGAAAACGGGTTTAAAATAACGGTCGATCAATGGTTGATTATTAAAGTGTTGCTAGAAAATCCCGGAATATCGCAACAAAGTATTGCTGAGAAGGCTTTTAAAGACAATGCTTCGGTAACAAGAATCATTGAGCTTTTGGTGAAATCGAAATATCTGGACCGAAAAGTAAATCCAAAAGACAGAAGAACTTCCATATTGAAAGTCACAGCAGCCGGCGAAGATATCATCAACAAGGTGCAAGACTTAGTGCTTCAAAACAGAAAAATGGCCCAAATCGGAATCACATTAGAAGAATTAGAAAACCTCAATTCAACTTTAAAAAAAATAATTAAAAATTGCCAACCTTAATTTTAAGATTATGTTGAAATTAGTCTATGTAGTGGCGTTATTATTTGTCGTTGCTTTTCGATTTGTCTTGTCATTATTCGATATGATTTGAAAAACAAGTTGACCGTAAAATGATTTGTATCCCTTTATAAAACTTGACAAAATTCAAGTTAAACACTTGTGCGTAATAAATTAATGTTAATAAAACCTGATTATCAGATAAAACCTGATTATTTTTGGCTCACTTTAAAAACTATTAAAATGAATGTAATTAAAATGGCTTGTTATTCGATGCTACTTAGCGGTATGTTATCGATGTCCGTTCAAGCGCAAGGCACCAGTTTTACTGCAAAAAAAGGCAAACTTACCGATGACCAATTAAAACGATGGAGTCATCTTGATTTAAGCAAAGACAGCATTCCCGGAATGAGCGTCGATCGTGTCTATGCTGAATTGATTAAAAACAAAAAAAGCAAAAAAGTCATTGTAGGCATCGTTGATTCAGGTGTTGATATCGACCACGAAGATTTAAAAAGTGTCGTTTGGACCAATAAAAAAGAGATTGCAGGAAACGGAATTGATGATGACAAAAATGGTTATATCGATGATGTTCATGGATGGAATTTCTTAGGCGATTCCGGAAATGAAAATTTAGAAATGACCCGTATTTTGAAAAAACCGGACGATGGTTCTGAAGAATACAAAGCCGCCAAAACGGAATACGATAAAATGTATCAGGAAAATCTTCAAGGCAAACAGCAAGTTGATTTTCTTTTTAAATGCAATCAAGCGATTAAAGACTATCTAAAAAAAGACAATTATACACTCGAAGAGTTAAAAGCTATCGAAACTACTGATCCTGCTCTAAGTAAAAACAAGCAAGTGATGACGAGTGTTATTGGTCAAGCTGGTCCGGATTTTAATGAAGGTTTAAATGATTATAAGAATCAAGTTTACGACATGCTTAACTACAACCTCAACAAAGATTTTGACGGCAGAAAAGTATTGGGCGATAATCCTGACAACATGAGCAATATTCATTACGGCAACAATACGGTCTATGGCCCAGACAAAAAAGACGCTTTGCATGGAACACACGTTGCCGGTATCATTGCACAAAGTAGACACAACAATATTGGTGGCGACGGAATAGCTGACAACGTAGAAATCATGGCGGTTCGTGCCGTTCCTAATGGTGATGAATACGACAAAGACATCGCATTAAGCATTCGTTACGCCGTTGATAATGGCGCTAAAGTCATTAATGGAAGTTTCGGAAAAAACTTCTCACCGCACAAACAATGGGTTTATGATGCGATTAAATATGCTGAAAAGAAAGACGTTTTGATTGTTCATGCTGCCGGAAATGATTCAAAAGATATCGATGTGGAAAGCAATTATCCTAACGATTCTGATGACAAAAAAACAGAATTTGCTGACAATGTGATTACCGTTGGTGCTTTAAGCTACAACTACGGAGAAAAGATTGTTGCTCCTTTTTCTAACTACGGAAAACTCAATGTGGATGTGTATGCTCCAGGAATGGAAATCTACGCAACCACGCCAAACAACACCTACAAATACGAACAAGGAACTTCAATGGCATCACCAAATGTAGCTGGAGTTGCGGCATTAATTCGTTCGTACTTTCCGAACTTAACAGCCAAACAAGTGAAATATATCCTGCTGAATTCAGGAACCCCAATTACTGATAAAGTTGTGGTTGGTGGCGATCCAAAAGACATGAGGCCATTTGCCGATTTATCTACTTCAGGGAAAATCGTCAATGCTTACAATGCTTTTAAAATGGCTGAAAAAATGTCGCCAAAGTCCAAAAAACATAAAAAAGTAAGAGGATAAAAACTTCCATTTCCAATATTAAAATAAGCTTGTGAGAAACCAATCCTTTCTTCAAGCTTATTTTTGTTTTATTAAAACCGTAAATTTTATACGATGAAATCATTTTCTTTAATCGCATTGCTTTCTTTATTTTCGACGATTGGTTTTGCACAGCATTCAAATTATTGGCAACAACATGTTGATTATAAAATGAATGTGACTGTAGATGCCAAAGCCTATCAATACAAAGGAAATCAGAAATTAATCTATACGAACAATTCGCCCGATACTTTAAAACGTGTGTTTTATCACTTATACAACAACGCTTTTCAACCCGGAAGCGAAATGGATGCGCGCTTGCAATCAATCGCTGATCCGGACCGCAGAATGGTTAATAAAATAAAAGTGGATGGGAAAGAGGTCAAAGAAAGTCGCATTGCGAATTTGAAACCTAATGAAATAGGCTATCTCAAAATATCGAATTTCAAACAAAATGGCGTTGCTGCTGTAACGAAGGAAGTCGGGACAATACTCGAGGTGACTTTGGTAAAACCGATTTTACCTGGCAAAAAAACAACTTTTACTTTAGATTTCGACGGACAAGTGCCGGTGCAAATCAGACGTTCAGGAAGAAATAATGCTGAAGGCGTCGAATTCTCAATGTCGCAATGGTATCCTAAAATAGCAGAATTTGATTTCGAAGGCTGGCATGCCGATCCGTATATTGCAAGAGAATTTCACGGTGTTTGGGGTAATTTTGATGTCAATATTACAATTGACAAAGATTACATTCTCGGCGGAAGCGGTTATTTGAAAAACAAAAACGACATTGGAAAAGGCTATCAAGATGCAGGCGTAACTGTGACTTATCCGATGAAAACCAAAACGTTGACATGGCATTTCATCGCTCCAAATGTGCATGATTTTACTTGGGCTGCGGACAAGGATTATTTACACGATGTATATCAAATTCCAAATGGAGCCACTTTGCATTTTCTGTATAAAAATAATCCAAAAATTATCGACAATTGGAAAAAGGCGGAACCAGAAACCGCTCGTTTAATGCAATTCTACAACCAAACCGTCGGGAAATATCCTTACAATCAATACTCTGTAATTCAAGGCGGCGATGGCGGAATGGAATATGCAATGTGTACTTTGATTTTAGGTGAAGGCACTTATGACGGACTAATCGGAGTCATCGCTCATGAAATGGCGCACTCGTGGTTTCAACATGTTTTGGCATCAAACGAAAGCAAACACGGTTGGATGGATGAAGGCTTCACTTCATTTTTAGAAGATTTGGGGATGAATGAAATCGCTGAAAAAAAAGTGGAAAACCCACATTCAGGTTCTTATGATGGCTATTATTTTATGGTTAATTCAGGTAAGGAACAACCACAAAGCACGCATTCGGATCGTTATGATTTTAATCAAGTTTACAGCATTACTTCTTACAGCAAAGGCGATATTTTCCTTTCACAAATGATTTATTTGATTGGCCGAGACAATTTGATGAAGACTTTAAAAAGGTATTTTAATGATTTCAAATTCAAACATCCGACACCAAACGACATCAAAAGAACTGCGGAACGTGTTTCGGGTGCCAATCTCGATTGGTACTTAACCGATTGGACGCAAACCACAAACACGATTGATTACGGAATCAAGAACGTGGAAAGCGCTACAGACGGCGTGCAAAGAACTGGAGTTACATTAGAAAGAATTGGTAGAATGCCAATGCCTATTGACATTATGGTAGAATATACCGACGGAACCAAAGAGTCGTTTTACATTCCATTGCGTATGATGAGTTTTGAAAAAGACAACCCAAATCCTACTATCAAAAGAACTGTTTTGCCTGATTGGGCGTGGGCTAATCCTAGTTACTTTTTTGAAATTCCAAAAGCAAAAACTTCGATCAAAAAAATCACGATTGACGAAAGTGGTTTGATGGCGGATGTTAAAAAAGACAACAATACCTATCCCGCAGAAATAAAACCAGAAGTGAAAAAATAAAATAAGGAAAGCCCTCAAAGAATAATACCTTGAGGGCTTTTCAACTTATCCGCTTTATTTATAGCAGTTGCTTCTTCAACTCACGGATAATGCTTATCTTTTTTATATTGTTGTTTCAATCTTACAAAGTAAAATTACAATATAGACAGCCATATCATTTACAGAATTCCGACGTTAAATTATAGAATTTACTTACCTTCTTTTTTAAAAATCGCTTTGTACCTTTGTTGCGTTGTTTTTACAAAACCAAAATGAGATTCACCTATCCAAAACCCGAAAAGCTCAAAAGCAAAAAAACGATTGATTTACTTTTTTCAAAAGGCAAATCGGTCTCAAAATTTCCATTGCGTTTGGTGTATGTTTCATTAGACGAAGAAAAAGAGGCGAAAACAACCGTTGGCGTTTCTGTTTCTAAAAAGCATTTCAAACATGCCGTGGATCGAAATTACTACAAAAGAGTGTTGCGTGAAACCTATCGCTTGAACAAACATTTGCTATTGGATTCGCTCGAAAAACCCTATGGTTTCATGTTGTTTTATCAAACAAGCGATCGATTATCATATCAGGAAATTCATGAAAAAACGATACAATTGTTTGAAAAATTTTCGCTTCAAATACATTCCACATCGAAAGAATAAATTTTTATGCCATTTCAATGACAACGAATTCTTAATTCTCATTGTTTTTCATAGTTAAACTTTTATATTTGAAACCGTTTCGAAGCATCGAAAACCTAAATTGTTAGTAAAACCTATTGCCATGCGTTCAGTTCTTAAAAAGAAATACATCATTCCCGTGGTTGCCAGCTCGTTTTTATTTGTTGGCGTGAGCTTTATTAAAGAAGATTTTTTTGAAGTGGCAAAGCAAATCGAAATTTTCACCACATTATTCAAAGCCGTCAATGCCAATTACGTAGACGAAACCAATCCCGGCGACTTAATGGACAAAGCCATCAAAAGCATGTTGGCCGATTTAGATCCGTATACGAATTACTTCAACGAACAAGACGTCGTTAAATATAAAATCAACAATACCGGAGAATATACCGAAATTGGCGCGTTGATGATTCGAAAAGAAGACAAACTCATCATCAAAGAACCATACAAAAATTTTCCTGCGGATAAAGCTGGACTCAAAGCCGGAGATGAAATTATTCAAATCGGAGATATTGATTTGAAAGATTTTAAAGAAGATGCGTCGCAATTATTAAAAGGTGGAAAAAACACCAAAATCACGGTAAAATATATTCGACAAGGCAAAACGGCAACTGCTGATATCATATTGGGTGAAGTTGAAGTCAAAGCTGTTCCTTTCTTTGGAAAAATTGATGACAAAACCGGATACATCGTGCTCACACAATTTAGTGCCAAAGCAGCATTAGAAACCAAAGAGGCATTAGAACAACTCAAAAAAGATGGTGCTCAAAGAATTGTTTTAGATCTTCGAGGAAATCCCGGTGGTTTGCTCAACGAAGCCGTAAGCATTTGCAATTTATTTGTGCCGAAAAATGAAATCATCGTAACGACGAAATCGAAAATTGAGAAACACAACAACTCCTACAAAACCAACCGCGAGCCGATTGACACCGAAATTCCATTAGCCATTATTGTTGATAGTAAAAGTGCTTCGGCTTCTGAAATTGTTTCGGGCGCCTTACAGGATTTAGACCGCGCCGTGGTTTTAGGCTCGAGAAGTTTTGGAAAAGGATTGGTGCAACGCCCGGTAGATTTAACTTATGGAACGCAAATTAAAATTACGATTTCTAGATATTACACGCCTTCAGGCCGATGCATTCAAGCGCTAGATTATTCGCATAAAGACAAAGACGGACACGCTATTCGAACTACTTCCGACAACTACAATGCTTTCAAAACCAAAAACGGAAGAACAGTTTATGATGGCGGCGGAATTCTTCCTGACGTCGTGATGGATGAAACGAAATTGAGTCCAATTACAGAAAAACTTGTGAAAAATGATGGGATTTTTAATTATGTAACCGACTATTATTACAAACATCCGAATTTGGGAACTACGATTCCAACGATTACTGACACGGATTTTGCGGATTTTAAAGCATTTTTGAAAAAACAAAACTTTAATTTTGACTCCGAATCAGAATTGGCTTTAAAGAATACTTTGGCAGAAGCTAAAAAAGAAAAAATTGACGGCTCGATTTCGGTAGAATACCAACAATTGATGTCGGCCATTCAACGCAGTGAAGAAACACAGTTGAACCAAAATCAAAAAGAAATTAAGAATTTGATTTTAGATGAAATCATCAAAAGATACCAATACAAAGAAGGTTTGTATCAATATTATATCAAAAATAATTCAGAAGTTAAAAAAGCCGTTTCTATACTCGGCAACGCTTCTGAATACAATAAAATATTAAAAAAATAATGATTCGAATTGTAAGGTTTTTACCGTTGTTGCTTTGTGGTTTTTTGTACGCGCAAGAAGAAGTCGTTCAGTCGGTTTATTTCGACTTTGATAAATTTCATTTGGATGAAAAGCAAGGCAACGCTGTGGTTGATTTCATTAAAAACACAGATTCTACGCGCATCGAATCAATTCAAATTTTTGGCTATACTGATGATGTTGGGAAAGATGCTTACAACTTTAAATTGTCGAGCAACAGGGCCAATACGATTAAAGAAAAACTTATTGCAAGTGGCATCAAAAACAAAATTATCGTAACGATTGAAGGTAAAGGCCGCATTCTGATTGACGATGACGTTGTGGAAAATCTTCCTGAGAAAAGATCTAAAAACCGCCGTGTCGATTTGGTGTTGAATTTAAAAGAACTTCCAAAAATTGAAATCCCGGGTTTTTACACCACAATTCAAAAGAAACATATTATTGGCGATCATATTTATCTTGAGAATTTATTGTTCGAACGCGGCAGTAGCAAACTTACTTTCGAGGCCAAAACGCAACTTGATAAAATTGCCAAGCTTTTGTTGAAATACCGCAAACTAGAATTCGAAATTCAAGGCCACGTGTGCTGCACGCCACCCTATCAAAAAGAAGCCATCGATCGCGAAACCAGAAAGCGAAACTTATCATCAAATCGCGCGGAATCGGTTTATAAATATTTGGTTTTTAAGAAAATCCTCAAAACCAGAATGACTTTCAAAGGTTATGGGAATTCTGTTCCTTTAGGGAAAGGTTCTGAATATGATCGTCGTGTAGAGCTGGTGATTACGAAGATTTAATTACGCTTTTTTCATTTGAATATGTGGTATATCATCTTCTAAATACGTTTCGCTCGTTGCCACAAAACCATGACCTTCATAAAATTTTTGCAAATACAACTGCGCTGAAATTGTGATTTTGGTGGTTTTAAAATGCTCTTCAATACCGGCAATCGCTTGCTGCATCAACTCGTGTCCCCATTTTTTATCGCGGTATCGCGTTCCAATAACCACGCGTCCAATCGAAGCTTCGTCAAAATAATCGCCTGCTTGAAAAAGTCGTGCATATGCCACAATTTTAGAATCATATTCGCCAATCAAGTGTAAAGCTTTTCGATCTTTACCATCGATGTCTTGATAAACGCAATTTTGCTCTACTATAAAGACCTCACTGCGCAATTGTAGCAAATCGTATAACTCATCTGTAGTAAGCGCCTCAAAACGCTTTATTTTCCATTCTAAACTCATCGCTGCTTTTTATTTTCTTTTGTGGTAAATTCAATCGATTTGATAATGGCTTCGAGCTCGAACATCAAATCTCTTTTTTCTTTCGACGGATCGTAGCAAAAGCCTTCTAAAACAATGACTCTTCTATTCACTCTATCTAAAATACTGTAATTGATAAACGGTCCGGACATGAAATCATTTTTGAGTTCCCAAGTGCCTTTGGTTTCATAGGCTTCTTTTCCATTAATATTAATGTGAAACAAATACGGCGCATAGGAATCTTCCGTTACCATTTGTGTGTTTCTAGATGTGCCGTGAATGTATAAATTGCCAATAGAGTCTCTGGTTTTGATGATGCTATTGAGTACGTTTCGACTTCCATTTAATCGATACAGTGGAATCTGATAAATTAAAATACTCGTATTCCCACTGGTGATTTCTTTTTTGAGCCAAATGAATTTTCTACGTTCCAAAACATAATTGTAGCCTTTCGGAATATGCAAATCGATTTTGAATTTTCGCTTGATTTTTTTAGTAGTAATTCTCGATGTATCAATAATGCGTTGGTTTTCTTCAATTTCGGTTTGGCGCATTTGAGTGATAATCATCGGCGCATTGGTTTCGATTTGTTCTAAAATACTAGCGGTTGTTTTTCCTGAAATGTGAATGACGTTTTGTGGACTTGCGTATTCGTTTTTTACAATCTCAAATTTATTTTCCGCTTCTTTTTTAATCACAATAATATTACGAGAATTGGTCATAAAACCTTCAAGCAATTTAACCGGATATTGATTGATTGTGAAAAGTGGTTCTTCTTGAGGCAAACCAATAACAGGCGAAGCAAACTTATTTCGAATGCTGTCGCCGACTTCACCATTCCAAAGCTGATCGTCAATAATCACCGAAATTGTGTTGATTTTTCCCGAAGTTTTTTCGGTTTCTCGATTGTGTTTTTTAATGCACGAACCCAGAAATCCTGAAAAAACAAGCACAAAAAAAAGGGCTTTTTTCATAGTGTGAAATAAGCCCTAAATTTATATAGATTTTTTAGATTAACCGTTTATTTTCAACTTCATTCCTGGTTTTAAAGAATTTCCGTTGATGCCGTTCCATTTTTTAATGTCTGAAACCGTAACGCCCGGATATTTTTTAGCTATACTAAAAAGTGAATCTCCTTTTTGAACGTAGTAATGATCTTCTCTTTCGTTTTTAGTGGCTTTCTCTTTTTTAGTGGTTTTTTCCGCTACTGATTGGCTGTTATCAACGATTAGTTTTTTCGCTACAATCAATTTATCGCCCAATTGAATATTGTCATCAGATAAGTCGTTCCATATTTTTAAATCTGAAACTGCCACATTGTTTTTTCTGGCAATTGTTCCCAAATTGTCACCGCGTTGCACAGTATACTCGACATTTCTGATTTCAGTTTTAGGAGCAACTTCTGATTTATCTTCTTTATTAATCGTGATGTCAGCAATTTTAAGTTTGCTTTCCAATTGGATATTATTGCTTTCTAAATTGTTCCATTTTTTCAAATCATCAATCGAAACATTATATTTTTTAGCAATGGTTGACAAATTATCGCCTTGTTCAACCACATAAAAATCTTCAGTCGTTTCCTCTTTTTTAGCTTTTTCATTCGCAGCAATACCTTCAGATTTCACCAATTTCTTAACGGTAGTAACCACTCTTTCATTGGTAATAATTTTTAACTTTTTACCTAACGGAACATTATTGCTTTTAAGTTTATTCCATTTTTTGATATCGCTCATCGCAACACCATACTTGTCTGCAATCTCACCAAGGCTATCGCCTTTTTTCACTTTGTGGGTTTTGGTTACATCTTTAAATGAAACTACTTTTTCTTCCTTATAAACCTTAGGTTCTTTTACTGTAAGTTCAGCCACAGTATTAGAAATTGAATTGATTTTATTGTTAGAAGCAATCGCCGTAGAATCTTCTTTTGGTTTCTTCACGCGAGCGACAACTCTTTCGCTGGTGATAATTTTTAAGTTTCTTCCAAGTGGTGCTTTATTGCTTTTGAGCTTGTTCCATTTTTTGATATCCGACATCGACACATCGTAACGATTGGCAATTTCACTCAAATTATCACCGCGTCTCACTTTGTGAAATTTGGTTTTCGAAACCATATAACTTTGGGTGGTTTCCGAAGAATCGCGAGAAGCCCAAGCTTGTTGAAAACGAGAAAATGGTTTTTCACGTTGGTCAGCTTCGTGTTGAACATAAGCGTAGATTTTATCTTCATTTGAAGTGAAAACCGCGATTTTATCCAATGGTAATCTCAAAAAATGCTTCGTATCAAAATAAGCAGGAATCACATTGAGTTTAAACTGTGGGTTCAACAATTGCAATTGTGCTACCGGAACATCCAACAAATCAGAAATTTGTTTGAACGACATTTGTTTTCTAATCATAATCGTATCGGTAGCGAAATGCTTTACGATAGCGCGATTAGGAACAATACCGTGTTCTTTGTGGTATTCATAAATATACATTGTTGCCAAGAATGCAGGAACATAACCTTGAGTTTCTTGTGGAAGGTATTTTCTGATATTCCAGAAGTTCTGCTGCCCGCCAGATCGTCTGATGGCTTTTGCCACATTGCCCGGACCTGAATTGTAAGATGCCAATACCAAATCCCAATCGCCAAAAATCTTATACATATTGGTCATGTATTGTGCTGCAGCTTCACTGGCTTTTAATGGATCGCTTCGGTCATCAACATAAGAATCGATATTCAAATTGTATTGCTTTCCGGTTTGATACATAAATTGCCAAAGTCCCGTTGCTCCAACTCTTGAAACCGCTTTTGGATTCAAAGCCGATTCTACCACCGCTAAATATTTAATTTCTAACGGAACATTTTGCTTGGCTAAAGCATCTTCAAAAAGTGGGAAGTAATATTCAGAAATCGCCATCAATCTTTCGTAAGCTTTCTTTCTGTTTCTCAAGAATGATTTGATGATGTTTTCAAGACCTTGATTGTATTCGATGTTGAAAGGCGATTTAGAATCCATTTCTTTCAAACGCGCTTTCAATAATTCGGTTGGCAATTCGTATTCAACTTTTTGATCTAAGTTGATGTTTTTGATGTCGCTTTCGAGATCGTTGTATAAATCTAAACTCGTCAATTCTTTCATCCATAAACTGTCAACGCAAGATGCGATGTTGTCTTTGATGAATGTTTTTTTGATAGAATCGAGATACGAAATATTGCTTTGGGGTTTGCTGCTAAAGTCTTGAGCAAAAGCGTGCGCTGCAAAAAGAAGTACCGCCGCTAATGTGATTTTTTTTAATTTCATACTAATATTTTATTGGTTTTCTGTAGGTGGAAAACACTGTGTTTGTTTGTTTGTGATGTGTGCTTGGAGTCGAATTTTAGCCAAACTTCAATCTACAAGTGGCTATTTTTCAAACCATTGCACGCGGCAAAAATAAGAATCTTATAACAAATATAGCTAATCTTATAACTTAAAGTTGTGCTAAATATTGTAAATTTTTGTTTTTCATCGTGTTAATTGTGATTTTAATCGAGAATTGCAGCGATTCCCGGAAGTGTTCTTCCTTCCAGCATTTCGAGCATGGCACCACCACCGGTTGACACGTAACTCATTTTTTCTTCGAGTCCAAATTGTTTTACTGCTGAAACCGAATCGCCACCACCAACAAGTGAAAATGCACCTTTTGACGTAGCTTCTGCAATATAATTTCCAAGTTCAATCGTTCCGTTAGCGAATTTTGGCAATTCAAAAACGCCTAATGGTCCATTCCACAAAATGGTTTTTGATTCGAGAATTACTTTTTTGAAATTTTCTAATGATTTTGGTCCCGCATCCAATCCTTGCCAACCGTCGGGAATCGCATTGACATCAATGATTTGGGTTTGAGCGTCGTTTGAAAAAGCGTTGGCCGCAACCACATCTACTGGAATGTGAATCTGTACACCTTTCTCTTTGGCCAATCGCAAAATTTCTAAAGCCAATTCCTGTTTGTCATCTTCACAAATCGAATCGCCGATTTTTCCGCCTAGCGCTTTGACGAATGTGAAAGTCATTCCGCCGCCGATAATCATGTGGTCGACTTTGTCTAATATATTTTCAATTACTGTGATTTTAGACGATACTTTCGATCCGCCCAAAACGGCAGTTACCGGTTTTTCGCTGTTTTTTAAAACTTTATTCAAGCTTTCAATTTCTTTGGCCAATAAAGTTCCGAAGCATTTGTCGTTCGGGAAAAATTGTGCAATGATTGTTGTTGATGCATGCGCGCGGTGTGCCGTTCCGAAAGCATCATTCACATAAATATCGCCTAACGACGCCAATTCTTTTGAAAACGCTACATCGCCGGCTTCTTCTTCTGCATGAAAACGCAAATTTTCGAGCAATAAAACTTCGCCAGGTTGCAAATTCTTTGAGGCATTTTTAGCAACATCGCCAATGCAATCTTCTGCAAATTTTACAGGAACACCTAAAACTTCCGAAGCAGTTTTTAAAATATGCTTTAAAGAATATTTGGCTTCGACACCTTTTGGTCTGCCGAGATGTGACATTAAAATTACGCTTCCGCCATCGGCAAGAATTTTGTCGATGGTTGGTTTGGCAGCTTCGATTCTGGTGGCATCAGTCACGTGGAAGTTTTCGTCTAAAGGCACGTTGAAATCTACACGGATTAAAGCTCTTTTGTTTTTGAAATTAAAGTCTGCCAGCGTTTTCATGGTTTTGTGAATTTAAAAGTGTGGCGCAAATATACAATTTAAAAAAATTTGAGGCAATCTAAGTTTGGATGGACGTTCAAAAATTAGCCCCGATAGTAGCGGTTATCCTTTTGCGGCGGCGTTCGACGCAAAAGATTGTAGCGTATAGCGGGACTACTGCTTCATACTAAGACGATGTTGGTGCTCCTAATGAATAAACTTTGGCTCTTGACAACTTTCCGTTATATTTGCTCATGCTATTTTCAGAAATTTTAGGACAAGATTATATCAAAAACCATTTGACGACGACTGCGCTTTCGGGACGGATTCCACATGCGCAATTGTTTGTAGGGCCTGAAGGATGTGGTACTTTGGCAATGGCGATTGCTTATGCACAGTTTATTTTGTGCAATAATATTGGCACAGAAAATTCGGGCGGCAATGATGCTTGTAATTTGAAATTTCATTCTTTTTCGCATCCGGATTTGCATTTTGTGTATCCGACGGTGACTACTGAAGAAATTAAAAAAAATCCGAAAAGCTTAGATTTTATAGCAGATTGGCGTTCGTTTCTGACTGAAAACTCATATGGGAGTTTGTTTGATTGGTACCAAATTTTAGGCGTGCAAAATAAGCAAGGTGAAATTCGCGTGGAAGATGCTCAAGAAATTCTAAAGTCATTGGCGCTAAAATCCTACGAAGGCGGTTATAAAATTATGATCATTTGGATGGCGGAAAAAATGAATATTGCGGCCTCGAATAAATTATTGAAATTGCTTGAAGAACCTTTAGATAAAACTTTGTTTATTCTGATTGCCGAAAACGAGGAAGACATTATTCAGACGATTCGTTCGCGTTGTCAGGTGTTGCAATTTAATGCTTTGCCTGAAAAAGTGATTGCCGAAGCATTGGTTTTGCGTCAAAATGTTGATCCGAGAACCGCTTCTAAATTGGCGCATCAATCGCAGGGCAATTATAATAAAGCTGTGCAAGTGCTACAAGAAACCGGTGAAGATGTTGTTTTTGAAAAATGGTTTGTCGATTGGGTTCGCGCTGCTTTTCGTGCCAAAGGCAATGCCGCTGCGATTCAGGATTTGATTGGTTGGAGCGAGCAAATTGCGGGTTTGGGCCGAGAAACACAAAAGAAATTTTTGAGTTATTGCATTGATTTATTTCGTCAGGCTTTGTTGCTCAATTATCAGACGACAAGTTTGGTGTATATGGAACCTAAAATCGAAAAATTTAAACTCGAGAATTTTGCGCCTTTTGTCAATGGCAATAATATCAATGAGATTTTCAAGGAACTTTCAGATGCAATGTATCATATCGAGCGCAACGGCAATGCGAAAATTATTTTAACCGATTTGTCGATCAAACTCACGCGTTTAATTCATAAAAAATAGGCTTATGTTTAATGTTGCTTCTATTTTGATTTTGGCTTTTTTGGCGGTTACTTTCATTCAATCGGGTTATGATAAAGTCATGGATTGGAAGGGTAATGTGGCTTGGCTAAAAGAACATTTTGCCAAAACGCGTTTGAAAAACCAAGTGCCATTAGCGTTATTTCACATTTTGGTGTTGGAATTGATTTCGGGCGTTTTGTGTATTGTTGGCGGTATTCAATTGCTTGTCAATAATGGCAGAGCTTTCGGATTGTATGGTGGTGTTTTCTCATGTATCACTTTGATTATGTTGTTATTCGGACAGCGTTTGGCGAAAGACTATGATGGCGCGAGAACGATTGTGATTTATTTTATTCCGGCTGTTATGGTGGTTTACTGGCTAAGCTAAATCGCTCGCAAAGACGCAGAGCCAAAAAATTTTGATTATTCCACCGGCAGACTTGCCTTAAACATTTTCAATTCATCCCAAGTAAACGTGTCGCCGTATTTTTCTTTGAGCGGATTTAAAGATGCTTCTTCATAACCTTCAAAAGCTTTGGTTAATGCTACAATTTTATCCGGTGGCAATACATCGACAATGTTGATTGATTTGATTTCTATAAGTTTCGCCAAATGCGTGCAGATGGTTTGTTTGGTGAGTTTTCGAATGTTGGCGATTTCGGTAATGGAGTTTTTTTCTTGCCACAATTCGTATGTCACTAGGAAAGTGGATTTCTTTGGTTCTTTTGTTTTGGTGGCTTTTTTAGATGTATATCGTTCTACATCGTATTCATCTTCAATTAACGTGACGTTCGTTGATTTGAATTGCGTTTGAATCGATTCGACTTTATTGATTTTGTAGTTTTTTATCGCAATGGTATTTAGATTTTCTTTCGAAATTTCTCGTCCTTCAACAATGGCTTGAACGAACACTTTGGTTTTCATCAACCGAAGAACAGCTTTGGTTTGTGCTTCTTCTAAAACCAACAATTCTTCGAAAAAGGCTTTTGCTTTTTTAACGCGTTTGACTTCTTCGAGTTTCCAAATAATTTCATGCACGAGGTTGTCTAATGGCAAAAAGAAATAATCGAATGCAGCTTGTACTCTTTCTGAAATGAATTCGAAATTGAATGGTTCCGCGGCAAAAAGTTTGTCTAATTGCGCTGTGAATTTTCTTGCCGGTTCGAGCAATTCGGCCATCGTTTCTGAATTTTTTTTCGCCCAAACAGCGTGTTTTGATTTTTCTGAAACTTCCGATTTTTCGTTATAACTGAATTGATGGTTGCGCCATTCTTGTGCTAAACTTGACCAATCGAACGCTTCTTTTAGAAAATGTTGAATGAATGCTTGGGTTTCTTTTTTCAACGCCAGTTCCAAATCGCATTCGGCCGTTTTATTCGATGCATATTCCATGACTTCCTCATCGTTCGAAATGCCGTTCATACGCAAAGGCGAAAGCAACACCAAGCCTTCTAAAGTACGCAATCGTGATAGCGCCACATACGCTTGTCCGGGAAGAAAAACTTGCGACACATCAACAGCTGCTTTATCGAAAGTTAAACCTTGACTTTTATGCACCGTAATCGCCCAAGCCAATTTGAGTGGATAATGCACGAATGTTCCCAAAACCTCTTCTTCGATTTCCTTGGTCATTTCGTTGACGGTGTATCGTATGTTTTGCCATTCGTATTTTTCTACCGCAATCGATTTGTTTTCTTCGGGAAAGTGCACTAATATTTCTTCATCCGAAAGCGATTCGATGATGCCCATTTTACCATTGAAATACTGTTTATTAAAAGACAAATCATTTTTAACAAACATGACTTGTGCGCCGATTTTCAATTGTAGATTGGCATCAACAGGATAAATTTTTTCGGGAAAATCGCCCACAATTTCGGGTTGATAGGTGACCAATGTCCCTTTCAAATCAATCAAAGATTGTTGGTTGATCGTGTCGGCTTTGGCGTTGTGTGTCGTTAGTGTAATATAACCTTGATTGGATTTTAAATCGAAATTGGGTTGCACATGTGCGTTGAGATGCTGAATGTCTTGCTGTGAAATCTGGTTGTTTCTCAAGTTATTCAAAATCGAAATAAACACATCATCTGATTGGCGGAAAATTTTAGAAAGTTCGATGTATAATGGCGGATTGTTTTGAATGACGTGTGAATGGAAAAAGAATTTTCCGCGGTAGTACTTTTTCAAAATCTGCCATTCTTCGTTTTGCATTACGGGTGGCAATTGCATTAAATCGCCTATGAATAAAACCTGAACGCCACCAAATGGTTTTTTGTTTTTGCGAACGGATTGCATCATAAAATCGATGGCGTCTAATAAATCAGCGCGCAGCATACTGACTTCGTCGATGATTAGCAATTCCATATTTCGGATAACGGCTTTCTTTAAACCGCTCATTTTGAAATTCCTAACCAAAGTGTTTTTGGATTCGAATTTCACAGCATCGGAAAAATGAGGTGTAATGTTATCCGGGATAAATCCGCCGAAAGGCAATTGAAATAATGAATGAATCGTAACTCCGGATGCGTTTAAAGCAGCGATTCCTGTTGGCGCGACCACAACAGTGTTTTTGTGTGTGGTTTTGATGATTTCGCGTAATAATGTGGTTTTTCCTGTTCCGGCTTTTCCGGTTAGAAAAATAGATCGTTGGGTTTGGTTGATGAATTGAAGCGTGAATTTGGCTTCGGCTGTGATGGTTTCCATGTGGCTGATATTGAAATTTTGAAGTAAAAATATTGAAATTTATTTCACATCAGATTTCTACAACAACAAACTCACTTATTGATTGAGCATTTTTTATTGTTGTGCGAATTTTCATAAATAAAAAGAATGGCTAAAATTAATAGGTTTTTTAAATTATTTTTTAGCCTCTTTCTTATCGCCGGATTTATACTTTTCATTCAGCAATTTGACGATTTCTTTGGTGATATCGTATTGGTCTTTTGCG
This sequence comes from Flavobacterium sp., assembly GCF_031411595.1. Taxonomy (GTDB): domain Bacteria; phylum Bacteroidota; class Bacteroidia; order Flavobacteriales; family Flavobacteriaceae; genus Flavobacterium. The sequence goes on from NZ_JANOBI010000054.1 coordinate 35,527, forward strand.
TATAAAATAGAAACCGCTTCTCCGGTTCCGTAGATGTAGTCGTAGCCTTTTTCTTTGCCGTATGTTTTGATGAATTTTTTTACATTTTCTACTAATGAATCCATTTCTACGCCGCTTTCTTGTTGGAGTTGATGCACCATGCCTTCTTGTGCATATCGCAATTCCTGTTCTTTCTTTTGCAATCTTGATCCGTTCTCTTGTGCCCAAGCTTGTCCGTTGGCTTGCGCGTTTTTTTGAAAACTGGAAGCTTCAATTTTAAATTTTGCTACTTCTGCTTCAAGTTCTTTTCCCATCACATCGGACTTTGCCTTATACTTCTCACCAATGTCTTTAGCTTCAGTATATTCTTCTAATAATTTTGACGTGTCGACATAAGCGGTTTTGATTTCTTTTGCTTTGGTTGTAGTAGAATTATTGTTACAAGCTACTATTGAAAATGCAAAAGCAAGAAGTAGTACTAATTTTTTCATGTGATTGGTTTCTAATTAAATTGAATTTTCAAAAGTATTGAATTTTGAGTTAAATTACTTTATCGTTTTGATGATATAAATGTGGGAAGAATATTCTCCCGTTGATTTGGCTTTCCAATTGGATTGTAATCCAATGAAGAAAGCTTTGAGGTAATTCATTCGTCCTGTTTTGTATTTTTCAGAAAGTAAAGCAACATAAAACGCATCAAATAGCATGGGTACTATTTTTACTAAATGAAGGTTTTCTCTTTCAAAAAGAGATTTAATGGATTTCTTGGAAAAATGCCATAAATGTCTTGGTACATCAAAAGCAGCCCAAAAAGAATTATAATATTTAGCGTCGTAAGAGTTGAAATTTGGAACAGCTATTATTATTGTTCCTGAAGGTTTCAGTAATCTTTTGAGTTCTTTAATTTGGTTTTCAATATTGGGAACATGTTCTAAAACGTGCCACATTGTAATGGCATCGATAGAGTGATCTTCAAGTGATGCTGTGTTTTCGGCGAAAGAAACTCCTTTTTTTTGGGCAATCATTTTGGCTTTATCGTTGGGTTCGATTCCGATAATTTGCCAACCATCTTGTTTTGCTACAGCAAGGAAATCGCCCGTTCCTGCACCTATATCTAGAAGAATCCCTTTTGATTCTTGTAGTTGGTTGATGCATTTCAACTTGTTTTTTAAAGCGATTTGCTTCACAAACTGATAGGCTTTTTCAAAAAATGAGCGACTGCCATCGGTATGAGAAATATAATCTTCACTTTCGTAATAAGCTGCTAATTTGTGCTCTTCCGGTTGTGGATACGTGAATACTAAATCGATGGATTCGTCTCGATATAATGTAAATTCTTCTTTTGAAACAGAATGATCTTTAACATTAAGATATGGTTTGTACTTTGAAATATTCATTATTGATTGTAATATTCGTCTTTTAATTTTTTTAAGTAATTGACCGTTATGTTTTGGAAAAGCGAGTCGTCTTTAAGGCAATCTTCATTATTGGAATTAATCATTGAGATGGCAATAAATTTTCTTTGTTGGTCACTTTGATCATTCTGTGGCTCTAAATTGATAACGGAGTAATTGGCGCTATTGAAATATTTTTCAAAGTCAGAATTATCGTAAACTATCATCTTATATTTTATTTTATCAATAACAACCCAATATTCTGTAGCAAAATAATTATCTGATTTAAACTTCATTGAAAGAAACTTCTCAATGGGTAAATTCTTGGTGTTGTTTTCAAAAATAAATGCAGTTAGACCTTCTTTGTTTCCTATTACTTCTTTTCCGTTTGGTACTAAAATATAATCTGGAATTTGAATTGTTGGCTTTCTACTCACACAATTTACCAATAGTATACAAAACAAAAAAAGAACAAGTTTTCCTTTATTTATAGTAGTTGGCAGATGTCGTTTCACGTGGAACATTTACCTTCCCATATAAATTAGCAACACAGAAATGTCGCTTGGTGAAACGCCGCTTATTCTAGAAGCTTGTGATATTGTGACTGGTTTAATGTTGGTCAATTTCTGTTTTGCTTCTATAGACATCGATTTTATTTTATAATAATCAAAGAATTCAGGGATTTTCACATCTTCCAAACGCGTTAATTTATTGGCGTTATTGCGTTCTTTTTCTATGTATCCTGAATACTTTACTTGAATTTCTGCCTGCTCCAAAATCTCTTGATCCAGCTCATTTTCCAACAGGTATGACTTGACCTTATCCAACTTCAACATATCTTCTAAATCAATTTGCGGGCGAGAAAATATCTTAAACATTTTATCGGACTGATTGATTAAAGTCGTTTCTTTTGCTTCCAAAACCGGATTAATTTCATCAATATTCACGCTTGTCTCTTTGAAAAAAGCTACCATTTTATCTGATTCGTTAAACTTATGCTCCATGCGTCTTAATCGCTTTTCAGAAGCCAAACCTATCTCGTGAGACATAGGCGTTAATCTAAAATCAGCATTGTCTTGCCTTAAAAGCGTTCTAAACTCCGCTCTCGAGGTGAACATTCTATAAGGTTCTTCTGTTCCTTTAGTAATTAAGTCGTCTATTAAAACCCCGATGTAGGCTTCGTCTCGCTTTAAAATCAACGGTGCTTGTTCTTTTGTTTTCAAGGCAGCGTTGATTCCTGCCATTAAACCTTGAGAAGCAGCTTCTTCATACCCTGTAGTGCCATTGATTTGACCAGCAAAGTATAGACCTTCAACAAGTTTAGTTTCTAAAGTATGCTTTAGTTGCGTTGGTGGAAAATAGTCGTATTCGATTGCATAACCCGGGCGAAAGAATTTTACCTTTTCAAAACCTACTACAGAACGTAATGCTTTAAATTGAATTTCTTCTGGCAACGATGTAGAAAAACCATTAACATAAACCTCAACAGTATTCCATCCTTCGGGCTCAACAAACAGCTGATGTCTTTCCTTATCTGCAAAACGATTGATTTTATCTTCAATAGATGGGCAATAGCGCGGTCCGATGCTTTTAATTCTTCCGTTGAACATTGGAGAGCGTTCGAAACCCTCACGTAAAATATCATGAACATCCAGCGACGTATAAGTCATGTGACAAGACTTTTGATGAATCAACGGCTTGGTAAGGTCTGAATAGGAAAATTTATCGGGTTTAACGTCGCCCTTTTCTTCATTCATTTTAGAATAATCCAAAGATCTTCCGTCAACTCTTGGTGGTGTTCCGGTTTTCATTCTGCCGGAATCGAAACCCGCATTTACCAAATCTTCTGTAATTCCATATGCCGCACTTTCTCCTGCTCTACCACCTCCAAATTGTTTGTCACCAATATGAATCAAGCCATTAAGAAACGTGCCATTAGTTAAAACAACAGTCTTTGCTTTTATTTCAATCCCTAAAGAAGTTTTAATACCAACTATTTTATGGTCTTTAATCAATAGCCCTTTTACCATTTCTTGATAAAAATCAAGATTAGGTGTTTGCTCTAACATCAATCGCCATTCTTCAGCAAATCGCATTCTATCGCTTTGAACCCTTGGAGACCACATAGCCGGTCCTTTCGACTTGTTAAGCATTTTAAACTGAATCGCCGTTTTGTCAGACACAATTCCCGAGTAACCGCCCAAAGCATCAATTTCCCGAACAATTTGTCCTTTGGCTATTCCACCCATTGCTGGATTACAAGACATTTGAGCAATATTCTGCAAACTCATCGTAACCAATAGGGTTTTACATCCCAAATTGGCAGCAGCAGCGGCAGCTTCAGAACCAGCATGTCCGGCGCCAACTACAATTACATCATATACATCTTGAAACATCTTAATACTTTATTTTTTTTGTTCCACGTGAAACAATTTCATCTTTTCATCTTCTTTCGAACGCATTAAAGCCTCGTCTTCTTTCGACTTATCTTTATATCCACAATAATGAAGCACTCCGTGCACCATAACTCTTTTCAATTCTTCATCAAAAGAAACATTAAAATCAGTGGCGTTTTCACGAATTCTTTCAATAGATACATAAATATCTCCATGTAGTTCATTTCCTACAGAATAATCAAAACTAATAATGTCGGTTAAAGTATCGTGATTAAGATATTGCTGATTAATTTCTAACAAATAATCGTCATCGCAAAAGATATAATTAATCTCACCTTCCTTCTTATTCTCAGATACAATGACTTCAGATAACCATTTAGAAAATGTTTTGTGTTTGGGTAATTTAAAATCCGTTTCGTAATTAAAACTAATCATTGCTTTTAAAATATTCTTGAACCTTCTGGTTGAAATTGGAGCGCAAAGGTAAGCTTTGTCTATTTAAAATTTCAACACTATTGAGATATTGTTGCAGGCTAGACGGCAAGACATTACTTTTATTAGAAAACTCCTTAGCATTCGTTTCCGATTGCCTTTTCTTGTCCTCGCCTTGTTGCTGGATCGCTTTTTGAAGTTTTAATAATTCATATTTTAAATTCAAAGCCTTTTGCAAAGTTTCATTATTAAATCCTTTATTCAATAATTGCTTTTCTATCTGCTTCATCTGATCGATGGCGTTTTGACCATTGCCACCCATGCCTTGCTTATCTAACTCGTTTTGTAAAGCATCTCGCAACTGCTTTTGTTCTTTATAAATCTCCATGATTGCTTTTGCATCTCCTTCGCCATCTTCATTGCTTTCTCCACTCTGACTGTTGCCGTCTCCTCCTCCGTTTTTACCATCTTTTCCTGATTTTCCTTTTTCACCTTCACCTGGTTTGTTTCCTTCACCTGGCTTATTTCCCTCGCCGGGTTTCTTACCGTCACCTGGCTTTTTACCTTCTCCAGGTTTGTCTCCGGGCTTATCCCCTTTTTTCATACCGTCTTTCATTTTTTCACCAAGACCTTCTTGCTTTTTAATAATATCCGGCAACTGCATCCCCATTCCTTGGCCTTGACCAGGCTTTGGTTTTCCCATTCCCATTCCAGACAAAGACATTTGCATATTATTCAAAATATCGCTTAAAAAATCCGCCAATTTATTAGCTGATGAAATAGTATACTGCTGGTGCGACAATCCTTTCGGTATTTGAGCTTCAACCAAACTCTCTAAAGCTTTATCGATGTTATAATGTACGTTACCTATTTCTTCTGTGATATTTTCTGCCATCTTCGGATTTCTCAATGACATAGCAAATAAGCTATCATCAACATGCTTGAATTGCTGTTTTAAATTCTGTTGGATTTTTAGGTTTTTATTAAATGACGGCGAACCTCTTTTCAAACCTTTAAATTGCCCCATCACTTCCTCTTGAGAAAAAGAAAATGCCAACAAATTATCCAGAATTTGACGCAACATTTTCACATCTTCTTCTATTTGTTCCATCTCAGAACTTTGCATGCCTTCATCCATTTTCATGGACATTTCCTTCATTTTCTTAGCAGCGCTTTTCTGTTTTGGCTTGGCTTTATCTTTCTTTTCTTTTTGCAATTCTTCGGATGCTTTTTTCAAATCCTCATCTATGCTTTTCTCTTTTTCAGCATCATTCGGAATATCTATAGGCGATTTCAATTCTTTATTTTCCTTTTGCAAATCTTTTAAATCTTCCTGTATTTTATCAAACTCTTTATTAATTTCGTTCTGCTTTTCAGTAGAATTTTCTTTTTCATTCTCCGATAATTTATCTTGCTTTTCTGCAAGTTTATCCAGTTTATCCGCCAATTGCTCTGCTTTCTTTTCTACATAATATTTCTTGGTCAGTTCAACCAATTGCTCTAAATTCTTAGTCTGATTTTTACTGTTTTGCTTGAACTTATCAAGCTTTTCCATGAGTTCTTCATTCTTGATTTTGTCATTCAATGCTTTCAATTCGTCAAGCAGCTTTTGATTTTTCTCCAAGTCTTTATCCGCTTTTTCCAAACGCTTTTGCAACTCTTCTTTAAACTCGTCCTTTTTATCGGTTTTGAATTTATCAAGATTCTCTTTCATTTTCTCCGCAAACTCTTTCATCATCGCGTCTTGCTGCTTCTGACGATTGATAAACTCATTAACTTTCTGTTGGTCTTTAAACTCTAAATTGTCTTTTTCTTTCCCTGCTTTTTGCAATTTTTCGATTTCAGAAATTTGCTTATCCTGATTCTTCAATGATTTCTCCAAACCATTAATGCTATTGTTTTGTTGCTGTAATACCTGGTCTTCTTTTTCTACATCAGTAACAATACGGTTTGAAAAAACTGAAGATTTTGTGCTTTTAAAATGATGCACCACATCATTGTCAAAAACTTCAAAATAATATTCATATGTAATACCTTGGTCCACGGGCAATGTACTCGGAAAAGAAAATACAAACTGATCATAAATATCTTTCTTCACGGCAATAATCCCTCTCTTAGCAGTATTCGGCTTGTCTTTCTCATAATAAACAACTTGAAGCTTAGACAATCCATAATCATCCGAAACTTGGCCAATTACATACGTTTTCTCTGTTTTTAAACTATCCGGCGCATGATCTACATTGATCGTTGGAAATTGATCTTTAATCACGGAAATCTGATAATTGAGCTTCTCGTAGTTCTTTACTTTTTCGTTAGAAGTCAATATTTGATAATCGGTATTTTGAAAAATAGATTTCGACAATGAAAACGTATTCTCATTTTTAGAAAACGGCGTCAATGATTTCATATCCGACCACTCGACATTTTGCGTAGCTTGTGTATTAATTTTCCACGAAACCGTTGTGCCTTCCGGAATAATAGCATTTCCAGAACCTTTGATTGTTTCAGATTTTTTATTCAAATAAGACGGAAAATTCAAATGCATTTCGAAGTTAGCAATCGAAGGAACTGTAATCACTTTCAATTCATATTCAGATGAAGTCACTGCATTCGCTTCGACATGGAAATCAATATTAGCAATAGGTTTCGAGAATTTGTATTGAAATTCACCCGGCTTCACCGATTCCATAAAATAACTTTCATCATTAATAAAAATCATCACATTTTCAGGAACAATTTTTCCTTTGGTATGCAACAACAGTATGAAGTCTTTATTCTGTTCGGTTTGCAATGCAGGATTTACAATCACAAATTCAAACGGTGCGGGCGGAATAAACTGTTCTTTATAATGTACCACACGATTGAAACTTTGCGAAATCATATTGCTATTGCCCGATAGATAAAAGAAGGCAAAGAATAAAAGCGGCAACAACGCCAATGGCAGGTATTTTTTATTGGCATTAAAATTAATTGCACTTCCAAACGGAATCGGCTGCAACGTATTGACTTTCTGGTCTATCGATGCTAAAAGCAATTCCGATTGATTATCATCTGAAGCCAATTGAAGAAAATTCGTCAACTTATCGCTGACTTCCGAAAAGTGATTTCCAATAATGATAGAAGCTTCCTGATAATCAATTCCTTTTTGGATTTTAAACAACTTGAAAACCGGAAAGACAATATAGCGAACTAGTAAAAACAATTCAACACCGACGAAAACCCAGAACAAGATCGTTCTTCCCATCGGTTTAAGCCAAAGGAAATACTCGAGGAAAAGCGTAAACAAGAAGTACAACAATCCTAAGCCCACAAAGAATAACACGCCGCGAATCAATTCGTTGGTGTAGTATTTTTTGATAAAAATTTCTAACTTTTGGTAAATTACATTGGAAGATTTCAATAGTGCAAGTTTTTTTATTCTAACCGCTAAAAGTACGATTTTATCTGAATGCGAAAACGTTAAAAAAATTCCAAAGTTTCCGGGCTTCAAATCGATGCTAAAAATCTAGAAATCCAACAATCTAACTTACTATCTTTGCACAAAATTTTTAAAATGTCGAAACCAGTTCGCGTGCGCTTTGCACCCAGTCCAACCGGACCTTTACACATTGGCGGTGTTCGTACCGCATTATTCAATTACCTGTTTGCTAAAAAACACAACGGCGTTTTCTTTCTCAGAATTGAAGATACCGACCAAAATCGTTTCGTTCCCGGAGCCGAACAATATATTTTTGAAGCGTTAGATTGGCTAGGAATTGCACCAAGTGAAACTGTTGGAAAGAATGAAAAATTCGGTCCATACCGACAATCTGAAAGAAAACATTTATACAAACAATACGCGGATCAACTCATCAATTCGGGAAATGCGTACTATGCTTTCGATACTGCTGAAGCGCTAGATTTCCATAGAAAACAGCATGAGGAACAAAGCAAAACATTCATCTACAATTGGCACAATCGTGAAAAGCTTGACACTTCGTTGGTGATATCAAAAGAAGAAACAGACAAGAGAATTGCCAACGGTGAAGATTTCGTCATCCGTTTTAAAACACCCGTTGATGAAACTTTGCATCTGCATGATATCATTCGCGGCGATATTCAATTCGAAACCAATCTTTTAGATGATAAGGTCTTGTTCAAAAGCGATGGCATGCCAACGTATCATTTGGCCAATATCGTTGACGATCATTTGATGGAAACTTCACACGTAATCCGTGGCGAAGAATGGTTGCCATCGATGCCATTGCACGTTTTATTATACCGATCGTTCGGTTGGGAAGCACCTGAATTTGCGCATTTACCATTAATCTTAAAACCTATTGGAAACGGTAAATTATCGAAACGCGACGGCGATAAATTAGGTTTTCCTGTGTTTCCATTAGAATGGAAAACTGAAGAAGGCATTTCGTCCGGCTATCGTGAAAAGGGGTTTTTCCCTGAAGCTGTTATTAATTTCTTAGCTCTATTAGGTTGGAATGACGGCACGGATAAAGAATTATTTTCACTGGATGAACTCGTAGATGCTTTCGATTTGAACCGCGTACATAAATCAGGCGCCAAATTCGATCCTGAAAAAAATAAATGGTTTAACCATCAATATCTGCAACAGCAAAGCAACGCGAGTCTTGTGAAAAGTTATGCTGCGGTTTTAACTGAAAAAGGAATTACAGTTGCCAGTGATAAACTTGAGCTTCTGGTTTCAATGATCAAAGAACGCGCGCATTTCGTTTCTGAATTCTGGGAACTTAGTGATTTATTTTTCAAGGCGCCAAATTCATACGATGAAAAAGCAGCCAAAAACTGGAATGCCGACACGCCAAGATTATTACAAGAATTGATTTCGGTATTAGAAAATGTCGGTGATTTCTCTTCATCAAACATAGAAACCATTGTCAAAGATTGGATGACGAAAAACGAAATCGGTATGGGAAAAGTCATGCAGCCTTTTCGATTGAGTTTGGTCGGTGCACTCAAAGGTCCGCATTTATTCGACATTGCGGCTTGGATCGGAAAAGCCGAAACCATCAAACGTTTGGAAGCCGCTATCGAAAAGTTATAATAAAAAAAGTCCCGAATCAATCGGGACTTTTTTGTATTCTTTACTTCTTCCTGCTTGTTAAGAGCATGTAACTGACGCCAAAGGTCAATGTGTTTGTTTTGGCAGATAACGATCTTCCGGTATAATTATTATTGGCATCATAGCTGTTCGTCTGCACATCTTTCAATGGATTGGCCATTCCTAAGCTATATCTGAAATCAAATCTGAATTTATTGATACCGCCTGTTAGCCCTAATCCTAAACCGTAATTGATCTTAGCATAATCTGATAAGCTGTTTGAACCTACTAAATACGGTAAGTAGTTTTGACCGTTTTCATCTTCAGTAGTTGCGCTAAGATTGTCTCCAAAAGAAGCAAATATACCGGCTTGAGGTCCTACGAAAAATTTACCTTCATCGGGTTTTAGGATGTAGTAATTCAAGTAAAAACCAACTTCAATCGTTGAGTATTTTAAATCTGCATCCTTTGCTACGGCGTAGGTATTGTCTACATAAGAAGCGCTGATTGTATTTTGTCTGTAAATGGCCTCGAATTGGTAATTATAATTTTCATGGTAGCCCATATTAAAATTAAATCCTGCATAAAACCCTGGTTTTGATTCGGTAATTAAATCCGACGACTTTAAACTGGTTTGACTGTAGCCTATCGCGCCATAAAAACCTCTCGGAGCTTGAGCGTATAAAGAAAAGCTTAATAGCATAATGCTTAAATAAAGTAGTATATGTTTTTTCATTTTTAATGTTATTGTTTGCAATTAATATATTTTGTGTTGTGTAAAAATCCCAAAATAGTCATATTCCTTTCATCTGAGCCTTCATTATCCTGAAGCTTTGACATGATGTCGGGACAATCTGAAAAATATTTCTTGATCATCGGCGCAATTTTAGCTCTTTTCTCAACATCATCTTTAGATTTGCTGTCGTCCATCTTAAGTTCTTCAATGATATTCTGATCGTTGTCAATCACATACAATTCATAAAAAGTTCTTGAAGAGCTCATGTTCCCTGAAGTTGATGTTACGGTAACCGCTACACCAATCAATTGTTTGTCTTCTTTTTGACCGTAAATAAAATAGACTTGTGATTTTTTCTTGTGATTTAAATTGAATGACTTTAATACGCTTGATCCAATAGCTGCGTAATCAAGGTCGTCAAACTTTACATACTTTTCCCATGTCTTGCCAACAAGCACGTATGAGATTCTTTTATCAATCAATATAACCTCCGTCGCATCATCTCTGACATATAGCTTTGTGCCTTTTTTATCAATGATATAAGATGTTTGAGCCAAGGAAACCGACGAAATAAAAAGAAGTACTATAAAAACTATTCTTTTCATATCTTTAGTCTTGAGTGAATTGAGTTGTGCTCGTAAAATCTGTTCCTGTTGATGTTGGCAAGGCAAATGGAATCGCACAAAATTTAATTACTGCCTTTCCGCCTACATAGGCAATTGATACATCTCCTGATTTGGCAAAATAATCCTTGAAAGTATCATTCAGAAATGTGTATCTCGCTGTTACTCTAACAGTGCTGGCCGTTAATGTTGTTGCAGCATTTACAATACTGTATATACCGGAAGTTGGGGTTGTGTCGCCTAAAAAGTCAACGGATATATTCCAACTACCATCTCCAGCTAAAAATCGATACCTATTTTCTGTGAAAGCATAGGAATCAAAAAAGTAAAAATTAGCACTTGGATCCGAAGCACCAGTAAATGTTGCCGTATTATTTGTTGGTGTACAGGTCACAGTATTGATAATGACTTCAACAGTTGTTTTTGTTACCGGAGTTTCACAAATCCCTATTGTTGTTTTTAGGGAATATTCACCCGCCATTGCACTGGTAGCAGTGGTTAGTGTTGGGTTTTGTACATTGGATACAAATCCGTTTGGCCCTGTCCATTCATAAATTGCATTGGCAGATTCAGAATATATGGGTGTGATTAAGTTTATCGATTGACCCGAAAGTACAGGCGAATTACTGGAAACGATAGGCGCTGGAAGATAACATGCTATTGGTTCGCTACTTGAACAGCCAAAGAAAACCAAAGAACTAATAAAAACTAGTAAAATGCTTAGTGTTTTTTTCATAAAAAAATTAAGTGTTTGTGAATTAAATAAAAAATGCTGCGAATATATAATATTTAAAGATTTCATTAGGTTTTTTTTAACAAAAAATATCCTATGAAATGGATGGTTGCATCATCTATTGAAATAGTTGATACCTTGAAGAAGAAACCATCAAGTGTTTGGAGAAAGCCATAGCAACTATATAAAAACAAAAAAGCTCCCAAATTTGGGAGCTTTTTTATAAACTAACTAAGAGCTGAGCTCCCAGTAATCCAATATTACCCTTAAATTTATTACCGCCGTTCAAAGCTTTCAAATCATCGTCTTTATTGAGCTTGTTCATGAAATTATTCACACCGTATTGGTAGAAAATAATCGCTTTGACCCTTTTGCTTCCGGCCGTCATTCCAAAATATAAGTTTCCGTTGATTGTGGTTACATCTACAATATCCTCAGCTTTTAACAGCGTTCCGGTAAGAATATTTTTTTCTTTATTCGATTCGACTTTGAGTTTTCCATTAACTTGAAGTACGGGTCCGAAATCTACGGCAACATAATCTTCAACAATATTATAACTCAATAACAATCGAATTTGAACGCCAGATACCGTATATTTTGCATCTTCTTTTTTACCTAAAGTACTAAGGGTTTCCAATGAAAAGCTGTTATTGATAAACTGCATTCCATAGGTCATGCTGAAATCATTGTAGAAATTTCCTCTTACCGACAATCCACCCATAAAACCCATTTCTGGTTTCGCTTTGAAATTGCTTGATAATAATGACATCTGAGAGATACCCGCCGAAATTCCGATTCGATTTCCATCTTTCTCGCGATATTGTGCGTTAACTTGAAAACCAACTAAAACAATAACTAATATTACTAGGCTTTTTTTCATAATGTAAATTTATATTCGCTAAAGTACTCTGTTTTTGTGGTATTCAACAGACTATTTTTGACGAATATTATGTCTTTTTAAATTTTTTGAACAACCATTTCACTAAATATGGAAGCGCCATATTGATGATGGTCATGTACGATTCTGAGAATATCGTTTGGTAAGAGCCTAAGAAATTCTTGACAATGCCTTGTGGCGTAAAACTTTCTCTGGTTTTTTGTACACTCAACAAAAGCTTTTGATATTGAATATCCTTTTCAAGTTTCAGGATTTCCAAATCTTTTTCAATCTCGGCGTAAGTGGCATATTTTTTAGCTTCCATAATTAGTCGTTAAAAAAGATTTCTGAGAAGTTCTGCATGATTTTGCCTTCGACGATTTTGTCTTTAATCAAAAATAAAAGTCCCGTGAAAACTGCATAAACACCCGCTACGATTAAGAATCCTAACGCATAACTGTCTAAAGCTTTACCAATCGCAAATGCCGCGGCGAAAGAACAAAACAATAAAACCATACTGAAGCATAAGAGAATTAAAGTGAATTTGAGAATCATTGTTGTCGATTTCATCGCGACTTTAAATCCCCATAATTTATAATAGGCCACAGTGCTTTCAATATAAGCCTGCGCCTGATCTTGAATATCTTCGGTTTGTTCTTTTAATTCGTCGAAAGCCATAACGCTATTTTTGAAGTTTGGCGTTTTGCTTTTTCAAATCTGCCAATTTGGTTTCTAAAAAAGAAATGACATCTTCGGTTTTGTGACTCATGTTCGAAACCAAATCTTCATAGCTTTCTTCCATGTCGAATTTGGCATCCGATAATTTGTCCTTCAGATTATCAGAAAGCGCTCCAAATTTATTTTTCAAATCATTCTTATCGTGATCAAAACCATCCTTGATTTTTTTTCTAGTATTTGACCCTTTGTCTGGTGCGAGCAAAATTCCGGCAACGGCTCCCAAAGCAGCTCCGATTAAAAGTGCAACAACGGTATTTCCTGTTTTATTTGACATGAGATTATAATTTAAAAATTTCACACCGCTAAAGATACTACTTTATCAACAACGAACGGTTAACAACTCGTTAAAGTGTCTTTTGTAAAGCTAAAATCTAAAATAAAGCGCGTTAATAAACTGTTTACAACCGCACCGCCTCTGAATTTGTTTTTATAAAAAAATCACCTTAAAACGAATTTAAAAGAGCCGTTTGTAATAGCTGTTTTCGATGTGATTTTAAAAATCAATAGTCATTTACAATAATAAGAAAAGCGCCTAAAATTAGACGCTTTGTATAGTTTAAAACAATAAAGATTTTTAATCGAAAATTAAATCGGATTCAAAAGCGTGATCACTGTTTCGTTTTTTTCTGTCTTTTTTAATTCCGTCAATTGAGGTTTCAAAATTTCAAAATTCGTTTTATCATTCAATAAATTTTTAATGGCTTCAAAACGAACGAATGAAGATTCGCTTTTCATTGACATCGAATATAATTTATGAATGGTTTCAGCATCAAAGTCTGACGGTTTTATTTTGTCTGAATATTTCAACATGAAATTGGCGAACAACAACGAACTCTTATTATTGTTGATGTTTTTCTTCAAAGCATTTTGCAGTAAACTAAAATTAGTGATGCTTTGAATGCTTTCTCCAATCATTTTTTCTACAGCATTTCTTTCGTCTTGCGTTTCAACTTTGAAATATTTATTGATTTCCTTCAACGAATTGTTGATGCTGTTTTCCTCTTTTTTCCCTTTTTCTTCCCACGCATCTTTGAGTCCAACCGTTTTATTGAAAACCAAACTTTCTGTCACAGAATCTTTATCGACAGTGAAATAACCCAAACGTTGAAACTGGAATTTATCCTCTATTTGAGCCGTTTTTAAACTCGGCTCCACATAGCCCGTAACAACCTTCAAAGAATCCGGATTAACAAACTCAAGGAAATCTTTTTCTTTGTGCGAATCTGGTGCTTCATCCACAAACAATCGATCATACAATCGCACTTCTGCTTCCACAGCATGCTCGATTGAAACCCAATGCAATGTTCCTGAAACCTTGCGTTGACTGGCTTCAGAACCACTTCCACTCAAACTGTCAGTGTCATAAGTCGCATGAATTTCTGTAATATTTCCGGCAGCATCTTTCACGACACTTTCTCCTTTGATGATATAAGCATTTTTCAAACGCACTTCTTTTCCGATACTCAAACGGAAAAACTTGGCCGGCGCTTCTTCTAAAAAGTCTTCTCTTTCGATAAATAATTCCTTAGAAAATGGCACTTTTCTATAACCCGCTTCTTCATCTTCTTGGTTGTTTTCAGCGTCAAGCCATTCTACATGTCCTTCGGGATAATTCGTAATCACCAACTTCACCGCATCTAAAACCGCCATGACTCTTGGTGCTGTTTTATTCAAATCTTCTCGGATGCAAAACTCTAAAACAGAAACATCAATCAGGTTATCACGCTTTGCGATTCCGATGGTATGCGCAAAATTTCTAATCGATATTGGTGTATAACCTCGTCGTCTCAAACCCGAAATCGTAGACATTCGTGGGTCATCCCAACCATTGACAAAATTTTCTTTCACCAATTGCATCAACTTTCTTTTGCTGACAACAGTATGACTTAAATTTCTTCTGGCGAATTCTCTTTGTTTCGGACGGATTAAATTCGAATCATAAATTTGATCCAAAAACCAATCGTATAATTCACGGTGTGGCAAAAATTCTAAAGTACAAAACGAATGCGAAATTTGCTCTACATAATCACTTTCTCCATGCGCCCAATCGTACATCGGATAAATGCACCAAGCATCGCCGGTTCTGTGATGGTGCTTGTGAAGAATGCGATACATGATAGGATCACGCATGAGCATATTGGTCGATTTCATATCGATTTTAGCTCGTAGAATATGTGTTCCCTCTTCAAATTCGCCATTTTTCATACGCTCGAAAAGGTCTAAATTTTCTGCAACGGAACGGTTTCTATAAGGGCTGTCAACACCAACGGTTGAGGGCGTTCCTTTTTGAATCGCCATTGCCTCAGAAGTTTGACTATCAACATACGCTTTGCCTTGCTTAATGAATACTATCGTCCAGTCATACAACTGTTGAAAATAATCAGAAGCATAACGCTCTTCCGCCCATTGATAACCCAACCATTGCACATCGCGTTTGATTGCATCAACAAATTCCTGTTCTTCTTTGGCGGGATTCGTATCATCAAAACGCAGATTGACCGGTGCTTGATAATCTATGCCCAATCCGAAATTTAAAGCGATCGCACTCGCATGACCCAAATGCAAATAACCATTAGGCTCGGGAGGAAAACGAAAACGCAATTTGTCAGGTGACAATCCGTTTTTGAGATCTTCTTCGATAATTTGTTCGATAAAATTCAATGATTTTTCTTCGGTTGACATAATCAAAATTTAGAGTCGCAAAGTTATTAAAATAGTTGGGAAATTCGTGGATGTGTTGATTTGGTTATTTGTACTTATGAATATTTTGTACTTTTATCGAATAAACGAATAACCACATCCACGAATAAACATAAAATGGGAAATATTAAACTAAAAAATATCAGAACCTTTTCGTATCACGGCTGTTTGGTTGAAGAAGGAAAAATTGGCTCTGATTATTCTGTTGATTTGGAAATAAAAACCGATTTGAGAAAATCTTCGATCAGTGATCATTTGGACGACACGGTAGATTATGTGCTTTTGAATAGCATTGTCGTGGAAGAAATGGCAATTCGTTCGAAGTTGTTAGAACATGTAGCGCATCGTATCATTGCGAGAATATTTAAGGAAATTCCATCGATTTCAAGAATTATTTTAGGTGTTTCTAAGATTAATCCGCCGATTGGTGGTGATGTTGAAGCGGTTACGATAGAAATGGAAGAATACAGAAATTGATGATTGAGGATTTTGAGAATAATTTCAACATTTAAAATTCAGAATTCAAAATAATTTATTAAGTTTGCCCACCAATAATAATGGCGTCGTGGCCGAGCGGCTAGGCTGGGCTCTGCAAAAGCTCCTACTCCGGTTCGAATCCGGACGATGCCTCTGAAAGCTTTCTAGAAATAGGAAGCTTTTTTGTTTTAAATTTTTAGGAAAAATTAATTAAAGTGGTGTTCGAATCTGAAAGATGCCTCAAAGAAAAACTTCCATAATTGAAGTTTTTTTATTTACCTCTATACCTTGCTACATTCCTGGCCAATACAAAATATTGAATTTATGACCGTCAGGATCTGAAAAACCAAACGTATAGCCTTGTTCATAGTTTTGTGGTTCTGCGAAAATAGTGCCGCCTGCCAATTTGACTTTTTCGACCCATTCATCCACATTCTGTTTACTTTCAGCTGAAAGAGAAAATATAATTTCGTTTTGGTTTTTGGCATCCGTTAGGTTGCCGTTTACAGCTTTTTCTAATCTTTGTTTGGTGAAGAAATTGATTATAAATCCGTTTTGTCCAAATTTAAAACTTGTCATTTCTTCTGACTCACCATTAAGTATAAAACCCAAATCAGTATAAAACTTTGCTGTTTTTTCTAAATCGTTAGAAACTAAATTTCCCCATATTAACCTTGTTTTCATGATTTTAAATTTATTTCTCTTTAGTTTTGTCTGCATCATTGTTAAAATTGTTCTTTCTCAAATTCATTCCATAAGTATAATTTGTTGAAAGAATCACATCGTTACAGTCGAAATGTTTGATTACACCATTGCTTTGAAGTGCCACAATCCAACAAGTGTTTTGATGCATTCCATAATCAATAATGAACAATGCCTGACCGGTTCCTAAAGGTGTTTCGACTAAGATTGATGGTTTTAGTTGGTGTATCATAACGTTTCTATTTACTAGTGTGGTAAATATAAAGCGTTATCAATGAGATTGTATTGTATAATATTATGAATAAATTATATTAATATGGACGTGAAATATTGGATAAACAATTGTTTATTCAATCTTCTCCAAAGCTTTCTTCACCAATTTCTGGTCGCTCGGAAACCAACCTTGAAACATCAAAACCAACCCAAAAATCACCAATAAAATACTGATGCCTTTTTTGATTTTTAAAATATTAGACGGTGTCATTTGATTTCTTAACTGTTTGGCGAGTAGTATTTTGCCAATATCAACGATAAGATAAGTCAGTAAAACAGTAGAGAAAAAGACAATCATTCTTGAAGTTTCCAATTCTAGTTTTGGTCCAATAGTAATCAATATCATAAACCAAAATAAGAGCACGCCAACATTGATGAAATTCAGAAAAAATCCTTTGAAAAACAAACTCAAATAGTTCTTTTTGATGAGTTCTTCAACCGCTATTTCGTCGATATTTTTACTGACTTTTTTTAATTTAATAAAAGAAATGATGCCGTAAGTCAACATCATAATGCCTCCAAAAATAAAAATCGCGGGATCATTTTTTATGGTTTGAATCAACCGATAACTACTGAAATAAGCCACGGCTATAAACAAAATATCAGCCAATACAACACCAACATCAAACACAAAAGCCGCTCTAAATCCTTTTACAGCGCTGGTTTCTAACAATACAAAAAAAACGGGACCTACCAGAAAACTCAAAAAAATACCCAACGGAATTCCGGTAATAATATCTTCAATCATTGATGTGTTATTTATGTAAAAATAACAATATTTTTTTATTCTTCTTTTTCATAAATTTTTCCACCCGCAATCACCTTTCTATCCACTTGTTTTGGCTTTCCATAAATGGATATTTTTCCACCAGCTCTGACTTTTGCATCAACGAGATCGGATGCATTCACAAATCCTTCAGCTCCTGTATTGGCGGTAATTGTAGTTTGCTTTGTTTTCAATTTCTGAGCTTTATAAATACTGCCTGAATTGATGACAACATCTTGGTTTGTGGCTTTTCCTTCCAAATTAACTTTAGAACCATCACTCATTTTCAAATGCAAATCTTCAACATCCAAATCCAAATCGATGATCGATCCTTCTTTGGTAATGATATCGAAATCGGTAGCTTCTATTGCAGATTCACTTGCAATACGAGAACCTTCATTAGCTTCAACCGCATCGATTTTAGTATAATAAACCGTCGCAGAAACATCATCGCCTTTTAATAATTTAGTCAATGGCATCCGGATTTTGAGTTCCCCATTTTTGTTGATCAACTCCACATCTTCAGAACCCGAACCATTCAAAATCACTTTATTTTCCTGTGATGGAATCAACATTACATCGATCTGGTCGAATGAAGTGACTTTATTAAAATCGCCTACATTTTTCTCTTGCGCGAACAAGAATTTTGTAGCCAACAATACCAATAAAAAACCAATCTTATTCATACTATTCGTTTTTTCTGATGAAGTGAAAATCGAGTTGCTTTTTCACTAAATCTGCATTTTTAACTTTCACCACAACTTCATCACCTAACTGTAAAATATTCTTCAAAATCTCACCAACGAGTGCATATTGTTTATCATCAAACGTGTAATAATCATCTTTTATTTCACGAATTCTACACATTCCTTCGCATTTATTTTCTACGATTTCAACATAAATTCCCCATTCGGTCACGCCCGAAATAACACCTAAAAACTCTTGATCTTTATGATCTTGCATGTATTTCACTTGCATATATTTGATGCTGTCGCGCTCTGCATTCGTAGCCAAACCTTCCATGTTTGAAGTGTGTACGCATTTTTCTTCATAGACTTCAGCATCAACCGATTTACCGCCATCGAGATAATACTGCAACAAACGATGCACCATGACATCAGGATAACGACGAATGGGTGACGTGAAATGCGAATAATAATCGAACGCCAATCCGTAATGACCAATGTTATCAGTAGAATATTTGGCTTTGCTCATGCTTCGAATCGTGAGTGTATCGACTAAATTTTGCTCTTTTTTGCCGACCACTTCATTCAATAAATTGTTTAATGATTTTGAAATATCAGCTTTCGATTTGAAATTAATGCTATAGCCAAACTTCGAAATAATCGTTTGCAAATTGATCAGTTTATCTTCATTCGGTTCGTCGTGAATTCTATAAACAAACGTTTTCTTCTGTTTTCCAATGAATTCCGCGACTTTTCGATTCGCTAATAACATGAACTCTTCAATCAAATGATTGGCATCTTTCGAAATTTTGAAATAAACACCAACCGGTTCTGCTGCTTCATTCAAATTGAATTTGACTTCCACTTTATCAAAAGAAATCGCACCGTCAGCCATTCTTTTTCTTCTGAGAATTTTCGCTAGTTCATCAAGTTTTAAAGTTGCTGCAACAATGGCATCATTCACTACATAAGATTTACCGGTGATGGAAGTTTCTGCCGGAATTGTATTGTCTTTCGTTTCAATGATGTATTGTGCTTCTTCATAAGCAAATCGTTGATCCGAAAAAATCACGGTTCTTCCAAACCATTGGTTCATGACTTGTGCATTTTCATTGATTTCAAAAATCGCAGAAAACGTATATTTTTCTTCTTGCGGTCGGAGTGAACAAGCGAAATTCGACAACACTTCCGGAAGCATTGGCACCACACGATCGACTAAATATACTGAAGTCGCACGATTGTATGCTTCATCATCGAGGATGGTTCCTTCTTTGAGATAATAAGAAACATCAGCGATATGAATTCCTATTTCGTAATTTCCGTTCTCTAATTTTTTAAATGAAAGCGCATCATCAAAATCTTTAGCATCTTTTGGATCAATCGTGAAGGTCAAGGTATCACGCATGTCGCGGCGGTTTTTGATTTCACTTTCTTGAATCGAAGTATCGATTTTCTGCGCATACAGTTCTACATCAATCGGGAAATCATATGGCAATCCGTATTCGGCTAAAATGGCGTGAATTTCTGTATCATGCTCTCCAGGTTTTCCTAAAACTTTGATAATCGAACCAAACGGACTGTCAGCTTTTTTGGGCCAATCTTCTATTCTCGCAATCACAACATCGCCTTGTTCGGCATCGCCAATTTTATCTTTTGGGATGAAAATATCGGTATACATTTTCGCATTGGCTGTTGTTACAAAAGCAAAATTCTTTTGAATATCGATCACACCAACGAATTCGGTTTTGTTGCGTTCTAAAACTTCAATGACTTCGCCTTCTGGTTTTTTCCCACGGCGACGATTGTAAACATAAACTTTGACTTTATCTTTATCTAAAGCGTGATTCAGATTATTGGTTGGAATGAAAACGTCGTCTTCAAAATCTTCACAAATAAAATATGCAGTTTTTCTGGATGTCATATCGATTTTGCCTTCGTAATATTCCTGGCTCATCGCTTTGACTAAATATTTTCCAGGTTCTGATTCGATGATGACTTTTTGTGCGGCGAGAATCTTTAAATCTTTGATGATTTCGTTTCTGCTTTTGGTATCATCGAGTTCGAGAATAGCAGCGATTTGTTTGTAGTTGAAAGGTTTATTGGCGTTTTTTGACAGTATTTTTAAAATCTTTTCGGAGAAGGTTTTCTCACTTTTGCCAAATTTTTTAGGCTTCTTACTCATAATTCTTTTCTTAAAGTTTGAAAATTACAAAATAGTTGGAAGTTATAAGTTATAAGTTAGGAGTTTTAATAGAAAACTAACATTTGGTTATCTTTATAAAAAAAAGATGACGGAATTTGTTACGGTTGCTACTTTCAATTTTGCGCATGAAGTCATGGTCTTGAAAACGATTTTAGATCATGAGGAAATTCCATATTTGTTTCAGAACGAGAATTTGATTTCGATTGATCCACTCGCTAGTATTGCTTATGGCGGAATTCAGTTGAAAGTGCATCCAAACGATTTATTAAAAGTCAAAGAAATTATTGAAGAATTAAATCGACCAAACCTAAATATCATTTAATAGTTTTCAACATCTATTAAAAACTACAAAAAGAAAAAGGGATTTAAAATTATTTTATGATGGTTATTATAGCGTGTTCATAGTTACAATAACTTTCAATTTTAAATTTGAATTTTGTAGTT
>NZ_JANOBI010000055.1:0-35503 GCF_031411595.1 Flavobacterium sp.
TGTCCAAATTGTCCAAAAAGATTTTACCTGCGTTCGGTTTGACCAATCCCACAATCATATAAAAAGAAGTGGTTTTTCCTGCGCCATTTGGTCCAAGTAATCCGACGATTTCTCCTTGATTTACTTCAACGGAAATGCCTTTTACAACGCTTCTTCCTTTGTAGGTTTTTACTAAGTTTTCTGCTCTTAAAATCATTTTGTTTAATTGTTTAATCGTTTAATCGTTGATTTGTTTAATTGTTAAATCGTTGGTTTGTTTATTTAGGATTTATTCTGAATTTATTTCAGAAGCTAATCCTGCTGTTCGCTACTATCTTTCACGCCGAACAACGGCGCAAAAGGATAACCGCTGCCATCAGGGCTAGGGCTTTTCGTTGCCAATCAGCAACAATCTAAGAAGAAAAAAAACTATCAATAAACCATTTCTTTTTTCGCGTCGATATCGGTATGGCTGCCTCATTGCTCATGATAACCAAATCCGATTTGTCAATGCGCGTCACTTCATTCAAATTCACAATATAACTCTGATGACAGCGCGCAAATTGCTGTTCAGGCAACATCGATTCGTATTCTTTCAATGGTTTGGAAACCATGATTTTGCTGCCATTCTTAATGAAAAACTGTGTATACGAACCTTCGCCATGGCAATATAAAATATCGTTCATTTTGAGAATATGCAACCCTTCTTGCGTGCGCAAAAACAACTTATTGGCCTGGCCATTCATAGCCAAAGCAGTTGCTGTAAATTGTTCTGCATATTGACTTTGCTGAAATACTTTTTGTATCGCCATTTCAAGTTCTTCCTCATCGATGGGTTTCAATATATAATCGAGCGCGCCTAATCTTATAGCTCTAATTCCATAATCATCATAAGCAGTAATGAAAATGACTTTGGGTTTAGTTTTGAGTTTTTCATACAAAGTAAAACCATTGCCATCGCGAAGTTGAATGTCCAATAAAATCAAATCGGGTTGGGTGGCATCAGCCAAAATAACACCTTCATAAACAGAACTAGCTTCTCCTATAAAATTAACAGCATCCATGTTTTTGACCATGTTTACAATCATTTTTCGGATTAAATCTTCATCTTCAATGACTATCGTTCTTAGCATAATGTCAGATTAAAGGGTTTGAATATAAGGCATTCTTAGCACAACAACAGTTCCTGATTTCGCATTCGGGTTGTTGGTTATTTCGAGAAAATCGATTTTGTTTTTAGAATCTACAAGCGATTTCAAACGCTCAATAGTAATAGTCGTAGAAAGCGAAGTTTTGGTTTTATCAGTATTGTTTTTAGAAACTTCTATACCCGAACCATTGTCGGCAATTGTAAAACAGACAAAATCCGTATGTTTCTCAAAGGCAATTTTTAGTTCACCTTTATAATCAAGATTGGCAAAACCATGATAAATCGCATTTTCTACAAACGGTTGTATCATCAAAGGCGGAATGGAATTATTTTCTAAATCACTCATGTTTCCGGAAATCGTATAATCGAATTGGTTGCTGAATCGCATCTGCTGCAATTCTAAATAATTTTCAATCGATTCGATTTCATCTGCAAAAGGAACAAATTTCATCCGGCTGTGCTCCAAACTCAACCGAAGCAAGCGTGCGAATTTCGACAAATATTTGACCGCCAATTGATGCTGATTTTCATAAATCAAACTTTGCAAAGACGACAAAGCATTGAACACAAAATGCGGTTCCATTTGACTTCTAAGTAAGGTATCTTTGGTAATCAAAAGCTGTTTTTCGACTTGGAGTTTTTTATTGCGCTGTTGAAAATATAAGGATAGTCCAATCGCCACGATGAGCAGCAAAGCCAACACGATGATGAGTATCGCAATATTTTTTTGCGACAATTGATTTTCCACCAATTGATTCTTTTGATTCAAAAGATTGATGTGGTCTTCCTTGGCTTTCAAATCATATTTTTTGATAAAATCTTCTGTAGTAGCCAGCTGCTCATCCCTTGTGAACTCATCAAGTTCTTGACCGTAAAGATCAAAGTAAAAAGCTACTTTTTTAAAATCTCTTGTTTGGGTGTAATATTTTATTAACCGCTCCAAAGTTTGAATTCTATCATAGTCTAAAAGACGATTGTCCAAATATTCTTTTTCTAGAAAGACCATTAATGGTTTAGCAAGTGCTAGTTCGTGAAGTTCCAAATACACTAAGGAAAGATTGATCGCTTTATCTGTTTCAGAAGTTTCAGGATCAGCCTCGTATTCTTTTTTGAAATAAAATAGTGTTTGGTTTAGGTCCATTTTAGCATGATACACCGAAGCAAAATGATTGTAAACCAAGGGTAATAAGTCTTTTCTTTTGGTCAAAGCCAAACTTTCCGCTTTCTTAATATGAAATAAAGCAAGGTCGTATTTTTTGGTGTCTGTATATACGAGGGCTAAGTCTGAATTGGCAGTAATGATTCTTTCGTAATCATGATGTTTTTCTGCCAGTTCAATAGTTTTCCTAATATACTTTGTTGCCGTTTTGTAATCATTCAAAATCCTATTTACAGAGCCGTACCCTTCAAAAGCTGCTAACGAATATTTTTGACTAATAGTATCGGTCGTGAAGTACTTTTCTCCAAAATAGACAGCTTGTTTGTAATATTGTTTTGCGGTATTATAATTACTTGCATTATATTCTAAATAACCTTGAATGCTAATGCCGTCAATGAGCATCAGATAGTTATCACTTTCGTATTGTGACAGCGTTGGGATACTTTTTTTTAGATAGATTTCTGCTAACGAATCATTCCCTTTTTCATAATTAAATTTTGCCTGATAGTACGATAATTTAGCGTTAATTAAAGGATTCGTATTGCCTTTGTATTGATATAAAAGTGTTTCCACCTTTTTATGATAGTATGCTGTACTACATTTTCCTTTATGAAAAAATAGCCGATTCAAATCGTCATTTTTTTCGTTATTCAAAACAACGGTATTATTTTGACAACTTATAAAGGTTGATGTTAAAACAATATATATAATTAGTCTTAAACTCATTTTTATTTTGATTGACAGACAAATATATCTACGATTTTATTCATTTGCTAATTTGCACATTTTAGGTGTCCTACGAGTCATTTTTTAAAAACGCATTAATCTTGGCAAACGCTTTTAAAATGAAAGAAATAGCAGAACACTAAGAAATGTGTACAAAAGTGCTGATGTATATTTTTCTTGCAGTTATACTTCATTTCATTGCGAATTTAAAGTAATTCGGGTCGCATTTAAATTAGCAATTTATCCTTTATATATGTTGGTTAATTTTATACTGAATAGCAGTAAAAAAGTAAAATTAAACTACGAATAAAATGAAAAAAAAATACAAATTATCACAATTTTCAGATACAAAACAGCATGTAAACCCTCTGTTTTTTATTTCAATTGTGTTTGCATTATTTTTAATGAGTATACAGTCTTACTCGCAATGCAATACAGGAATTCAACTCAACGGAACGGCTTATACGCCCAATTATTCTGGAAATGAAGAGACGATTACGGATCTTCAAGAGCCTAACGGACACTATGCGAATGTGAATGTATTAGCCAATCGCTTTTATACTTTCTATGCTTATGAAGCCGGAAGTGCCTATAATGGCTATAAAGATTATATTACGATTACCGACGCATCTGGAACTGTTTTAGATTTTGGGCCTTCGCCTTTTATCTATAGATCGTGGGATTATAGTGGCGTAATTCGCTGCTATTATCATTCAAATTCGGCCTGTCAAACGAATAATATTGACAAAAGAATCCTGATGACAAGCGCAACATCACTGTGCATTTTTCCTGCTAATTTGAATGAAACCAACGTTACCAGTTCATCAGCAACGCTCCATTGGGACGAACAGAATCCGGTTCCTGACAATGGTTATCAGTATTATATTGTTTATGATAATACTTCGCCGCCAATGCCACCGGCTAATTCCGCATCATCTGGCGTTACAGGCTTTACTTTGAATACTTCGGTTACTTTAAATAATTTATCACCAAACCGACATTATTATTGGTGGGTGCGTTCGAGTTGTGGTTCTAAATATAGTGTTTGGGTTGAAGGTGGTAATTTTATAACACCGGCAATAGTTTGCAACCAACCCACAGGATTTGTAGTTAATAATGTAACCGCAAATTCAGCACTGTTTTCTTGGCAAGCACCGAGTCAGATTCCATCTGATGGGTACAATTTTGCATTCAATTTAACTGGAGCAACGCCCATAGTAGCGGATACTTTTTATCCATTAGCAACGAGTCAGTTTGTGTCTAATCTAGCCAGTAATACTACTTATTATTATTTTGTTCGATCCGATTGCGGCAATGTAGTGTCGTCGTGGGTTTTTGGTGGAAGTTTTACTACGCCTATAGGTTTTAATTGTAATGCTGCTACTTACGGATTGAAACCATCAGCTACTTATACACCTATTTGTACCGGTAGCCCTGAAACCATCGCTTCAGATTCTCGAGCCGGTGAATATGCTAATATCGCCATTCAATCGAATAAAGAATATACTTTCGCGAGTTCTATTGCAACCGATTATATCACTATTACCAACGAATCAGGAAGTGTACTTTATGCTACAGGAATAACACCATTAGTTTGGCAATCGGGATCGAATTCGGGAATTGTTCGCTATTTCCTACATGCCAATTCGTCTTGTGGAAACAATCAAACCAACCGTTCGCGAACCATTTCCTGCGCTCCTTCAGCGGGTTGTTTGCCACCAAGCAATCTAACCAGTTATAATGTTGGAAGTAATGTGGCCAGTATCAGTTGGACGGCTTCAGCATCCAATCCGACAGGTGGTTATGATGTTTATTTTAGCACTTCGAGCACGGCACCAACAGCAGGAACTACTCCCAATGGAAATATCAATGCCACGGCTGCAACGATTAATAATTTATCGCCAGCAACGACCTATTATTTTTGGGTGCGTTCGAATTGCGATGGTATGACTGGTACATGGGTTTCTGGCGGTAGTTTCACGACAACCGCTTTAACTTGTAATGCACCATCGAATATTATAAAATCGAATATCACCAGCAGTTCCGCTCAAATCAATTGGACTGCCGCTTCGCCAACGCCAAGTAATGGTTATCAATTGTATTACAGTACTGTTAATTCTGCACCGATAAGTTCAACCACACCAACGGCAACTTCAACAAATACCAATACAACGATTTCTAGTTTAACGAGTGTGACGACCTATTATATTTGGGTGCGTTCGAATTGCGGTGGTTCACAAAGTGCTTGGGTTTCCGGTGGTAATTTTACAACACTTGCCGCAGCATGCAACCCGCCATCGAATTTAATAAGCTCCGGTATCACGAGCAATACAGCACAAATCACATGGACAGCGGCTTCGCCAACACCAGCGCAATACGACGTGTACTTCAGTACCTCGAGTACTACACCAAATGCATCAACAACACCAGTCGGAAGCTTGGTTGGAGTAGCGGCAGACTTAATCAATTTAACCACAAGTACCACGTATTATTTTTGGGTACGTTCGAATTGTGGAGCAACAACCAGTACATGGATTTCCGGAGGAAGTTTCACAACAACAGCGCAAGGCGATTGCACCGAAGCCATTTACGGGCAATATCCGGACACGCAATTCACACCAACCTGCACTGGAAGTAACCAAATTATAGTTAGCGATGCTTATGCCAGCGAGTTTTGCTTTGTAGATGTTTACCCAAACAGAACTTACACGTTTACAAGTTCCGTTGCAACAGATCATATTACTATCGTTAGTGGCGATGAAAGCGTTGTTTATGCTCGAGGCACGACGCCATTAGTATGGCAATCGGGAGCTATTACGGATGTCGTTCGATATTTTATTCATACCAATGCCAGTTGTGGTGCTCAAAATGTCAATCGTGTCAAATCGGTCAAATGCACCAATACGCTAGCCGTACACGAAAATGAAGTCGAAGGTTTGCAAGTGTTTCCGAACCCAACGGTTTCTATACTGAATATCAAGCATATCTCAAAAATCGATACTGTCGAAATCACCAATTTGATCGGACAAAGTATACTCCAACAACAAATTCAAGCCACCGATGGTGTGATTAATTTAACCCATTATCCCTCCGGAATTTATTTGGTTAAAGTATCGGTCGGCAATACCAGTCAAACTTTCAAAATCATAAAAAACTAATGTAAATAAAGAAACCCATTCGGCATCGAGTGGGTTTTTTGTTTAGGAGCTAATCCTGCTATACGTTCCCAATCTTTTGCGCCACCCGAGCCTTGGCGAACTGACGAAGTAAACAACGGCACAAAAGGATTTCCACTACAAATGCGTAGCATTCATCGAACACCAATAAAAATATAAGCTAAGTGAGATAATCAGGGCTAGGGCATTCCCATAAAAATCAAATTCAATTTAATTATTTAAAATCTTTAAAAGATTTCTATATATTTGACACTCAAACTATTTTTATGAAAAAGCTATACATTTTTTTGGTGATTGCGTTGATTGGGTTTATTGGACATGCCCAAATCGTCAATATACCCGATGCGAATTTTAAGGCTAAGCTTTTGGCGGCCGATCACACACCACTCAGTGCTTTTGCGTTTGGCTTCGACCAGCAGGCTTTCAAGCTCGATGTCAATAATGATGGGGAAATACAAGTGAGTGAAGCTTTATTAGTGATGCAATTGAATATCGATCATAGTGCAATTTCAGATTTAACAGGAATTGAGAGTTTTGCCAATTTGATTGTATTGAATTGTAATAATAACCAACTGAGCAATCTCAATGTAAGTAATATACCATCAATAACACTCTTGCAATGTCAAAATAATCTGCTTTCTTCTTTAGATGTGAGTAGTTTACCTGGTCTCGGATATTTGAACTGTAGCGATAATCAACTCACCAGTTTGTTTATTAAGAATGGTAATAATGAATCAAATGGTTTGGGTTTTTCAAACAACCCGAATCTTCAATACATCTGTGCCGACGAAACACAACTGCAGACGATTTATAACAGAGTCACGCAATACGGTTATACGAATTGCATTTATGACTCCAATTGCAGTGCCAGTCCGGGAGGTACGTTCTATGCTATTCAAGGTGGTAACCGATATGATGCCAACAACAATGGTTGCGATGTTAGTGATGTTAGTATTCCTAATTTGAAATTGTTATTTTCTAATGGTTCAACGACAACCAATTTAATAAGTACTGCATCAGGGAGTTATCATTATGATGTGCAAGCCAGTACACAAACCTTTTCTCTAATCCCGGAAATCCCGGCTTATTTTAATGTTTCTCCAGCTTCGGCAACAGTAACTTTTCCAGCCGTAGCCAGCCCTTTTGTTCAGGATTTTTGTGTTACAGCTAATGGTGTGCATGATGATTTGGAGGTAACAGTATTTCCTATAAATACAGCGCGTCCCGGTTTTGATGCCCAATACAAAATTGTTTATAGAAACAAAGGAACAACAATTCAAAATGGCTCAATCAACCTTGCGTTTAATGATGCCGTTTTAGATTTTGTGAGTGCTAATCCAACAATAGCAAGTCAGCTAACCAATAGTTTGAGTTGGAGTTTTAGCGCACTGCAACCCTTTGAATCGAGAACGATTTTGGTAGTTTTGAATGTCAATTCACCAGTTGAAATCCCTGCAGTAAACTCCGGCGATGTATTGCATTATACCGCGACAATAACAGGCAATACTGATGAAACACCAACAGACAATATATCAGTCTTTAATCAAACCGTTTTAAATTCTTATGATCCCAACGATAAAACCTGTATCGAAGGACAAACCATAACCCCGGAATTGGTCGGAGAATATTTGCATTATGTGATTCGTTTCGAAAATGAAGGCACCACCAATGCACAAAATATTACAGTTAGGGACATGATTGATGGAAGCAAATTTGATATCAGCACCTTAGTTCCGTTGAGTTCCAGCGCAGCCTGCGTGACCAAAATCAGTAATGTGAATAAAGTAGAATTTGTTTTCGAGAACATCAACTTGCCTTTCGAAGCCGGATCCAATACAGGATATGTAACGTTTAAGATTAAAACAAAACCAGGTCTGACCGTGGGTAGCTCTTTCAGTAACTTAGCCAGTATCTTCTTCGATTTTAATGCACCAATAATTACCAATACCTATACAACTACCATTGCAACATTGGCAACCCAAGATTTCGATTTCGGAACTTACTTTAGTGTCTATCCAAATCCTGCTAAAAATGTTTTGAACATCGATGCTAAAACCACGATAAGCATGAAGTCGATCAATATTTTTAACATGCTAGGGCAAATGATTATGGCGGTTCCCAATGCGGAAAACGTTTCTTCAATCGATGTTTCTGATTTAAAAACCGGAACGTACTTTATCAAAATCAACAGTGATAAAGGAACAGCGAACACGAAGTTTATTAAAGAGTAGTAGTTTTTTTTAGAAGCTAATCCTGCTATCATTCCAATCTTTTTTATAACCCTCGCGAGGGTTATAAAAAAGGATTTTCCCTTCTATCAGGGCTAGGGCATTATCTTTCCAACAAAAACTGTAATGGAATATCCAACCGTTCTCGCCAAGCTGCTTCCGAATGGTCTTTTCCGGGAAAGAATTTTGTCATCCAGTTTTTCGACGAAAAGCCTTTATCCATCATAATTTGATTAGCACGCTTCTGTGAAGGATCATACAAACTATCCAAAGTCTGGTCACCATAATCAAAATAGATTTTGTGATTCTTTGGATTGGGTAGCTTTGTTTTCAAATACGCCATAAAAGCATCAGGAATCGGATTGTCGTTATTGCGGTAAATACCCGTCCAATGCGTCGACAAGCAAGCCGCACCACCAAACACTTTTGGGTATTCACAAATGGCATACAACGAAATCAAGCCACCCATACTAGAACCCGAAATAAAAGTCTGTTCTCCTTTTTTCGAAGTGCTGAAATGCGAATCAATAAAAGGTTTCAATTCGGTCACCAAAAATTTCAAATAAGCATCTGATATCGGATTAAATTCTATGTCGATTTTATGTTCCTTATTCAAAACATCTGAAACCATTTTCCGTTGCGTTGCGTCTAAAGTTTCAAAAGGTTTTTGAGGAAAATATTCAGGATGGCGTTTTTTATTGTTGTTCCAAATACCAACAACAATAAATTTTTGTGTTTTATTTTCAGCCATCAATTTCCCGGCAATGCGATCTACTTCCCAAGCCTGTTTGTTCCAAGTGGTTTCGGGATCAAACAGCATTTGTCCGTCGTGCATATACAACACCGCATACTTTTGCTTTTCCGAATAACCATCAGGCAACCATACATCAACATTTCGAGCATCAACAAATTGTGATTTGAAATTCGCAAAACGAATTACTTTTCCCGAAGTTACTTTCACATCTTGAGCATAAGCCAATGGAATTGTCATAAGCAATATCAATAGTGATTTTCTCATTGTCGTGTTAAACTAAAATGCCCTCTGAAAATACGCTGGTCTTCGAGCTCAATCACGTACCAATAATCCTCCGAAGGCAATTGGTGTCCGTGATAGTTTCCGTCCCAACCTTGATCGGCACCGAAAACTTCTTTGATGAATTTTCCATGGCGGTCAAAGATTCGTATTCTGGCATTTTTATTAAAATTATTACTGCTGCCTTTCAAATTCCACGTATCATTAATGCCATCGCCATCAGGTGTAAAAAACTTCGGAATGCCCAATACATATATTTCAACAGGGCCAACAACGCCGCAACCATTAATGTCTTTTACATACACTTGATGTATTCCGTACGGCACGTCATTAAACAAATTAGAATATTGAAAAGTATCAACACTATCAATACTGTAGACTAAAGTTCCACTACCAGTGGCAATGATTTCCACCGAATTGGATTCTGTTAAGTCATTAATATTAATAGCATCAATATGCGCCACATCAGAAGCAACAACATCAATGATTCTGGTTTTTAGACATCCTAAAGCGGTAGTCACATCAACTGTATAAGTTCCCGGAACATTCACATCGAGCGTATAATGCGTTGCGCCAGGAATGATGCTTCCATCGACATACCATTGAAAAGTATAATTCGAGATCGAGCTACCATCAACAATCGCGGCATCAATAGTCGTAAAAAATCCAGGGTCATTAGAGCAAATCAAGTTGCGTCCTATCAAAGTAATTTTAGGGGTAGGTTTGACTACAAAAGGAATGACAATACTAGCCGGACAGGTTAGGTTAATCGGGTTTTCTACAACAGCGGTTACGTTTTGCGAAGCAGTTATAAACGGATTTGGCAATGGACTTTGAATGGCTTGTGAATTACTGTTATAATATTTTACAACCATGCCGGTTTGACCGTTAAGTATTTGCGACTGTATTGTAGCGGTGTCAAAACCGTACATGCCATCTTGCAGAATCGGATTGGCTTCATCATCGCAAACCGAAAACAAACTGGTGTTTACAGGAAAAGCTTGTGGCAAAGCATCCACAATAAATTGAATGGTTTCCTCATCATAACAAGGGCCATTAGGATCGAATGTGATGGTGTTGGTTACTCGAACAGTAATCGTTTTAGTGGTATTGACAACAAACGGATTCGGCAACGGACTCGGCAACGGATTTCCTGATTGATCAAAATAAGTCACAGCCACATTGGTTTGTCCGTCTAAAATTACGGATTGAATTACGGAAGTATCAAAAGCAAAAATGCCATCCTGATTGTCGTCGCATTTTCTAATGATGTTACCATCGTTGTATTGATTTGCAATGGGCACCGTTTCGACATATAAAGTAACGAAAGGACCAAGTCCAAAACAGGCGTTGTCGGCAATACTTTCAATACGACACCAAATTTGTTGCTGGCTCGGATAATCTCTGTTTCTATAGTTGAAAATATTCTCAGCATCAGAAGGGTTTTGAGATATTTCTAAGTTGTTGCCCAAGTCATCCACTTCCATCGCGGCATCTTGAAAGTTTTTATAATACTTCACTCTATAAGCGGTACCTGCGGGCAATATTGCTGTAATAGCCGCAGTAACACTACTAAAATTGAAAGCAGTTATACCGTCATGATCATCGTTGTTGCTGTTGTTGTTTCCGTAGGCATCGAGAAAATCATCACATTTATAAAATTTACGATTAAAAGTCGGCGGTATTTGTGTGGCACTAACCGTCACATTGAGTTGGGCTATATTAAAACAACCGTGAATTAAATCCAGTACCCTTACCCAAACCGAAGTCGAATTGCTGAAATAACTCAAAGGATTATTGATAAAATCCGGGCTGGTTTCATCGCCTGCATTGGCTGCACTATAGGATTTGTAGTAGGTAAAAACACGATTGGCTACATTGGCAATGGCACTTTCTTTTTCTGTCAAATTGATTCTCGTAAAACCATCATTATCCGTATCACATTGCACCAATGTCATTGGAGAAACAACGACTGGTAAGGCATACAAAGCGAGTGTTACTTCGGCAGAAATTAAGTCGCAAATATTGCCGTTTTTTTGAAGGATGACGCGGTATTTATTACCATTAAATGAATAAGGCGGCGCAATAATTTGTAATGCATTGGTATTGCTTTGCGCGTAATTGGCATTGTCGACAATATTGGTCCAAACACCGCCAACCAATACTTGCCAACGATAGGAATCAATAGGATTGGTTTGAATCACAATGGCTGAATTTTGAAGTGTACAAAACGCAGCGATTGATGGTTGTGAAGTAATTATAATGGGCGCAGCGGTGGTATAGTTATTATTCGGCGCAGTATATCCAATAGCTGAAGTTACTAATCCATTGGCGTTTATTGTTGGTGGTGAATTTCCGAGTCTTCCATCGCCATTGGGATCGAGAAAACCAGCCTCGATGACATCGTTGCAACCATCGCCATCGCTGTCTAAGGAAAGGTAATTTCTAATGCCATCTGCATTGGAATCATTAATGGTGTAATTTAAAATGCCAGAATTGGCAGCCGTTTCGATAGCATTGTATAATCCGTTAGCTCCGAAAGTGGACGGTAATCCGTCAATTCTTCCGTTTAAATTTGTATCGGGGCTTCCGCTTGCTGCTTCTACTAAATCGAAAATTCCATCGTTATCACTATCCAAATCTAAAGAATTTGGAACGCCATCGCCATCAGTATCGGCTAGTTGAATTCCGTTTCCGAATGCATCATCCAACCCGTCCAGATTCGTGTCGGTATTGGAAGGCGTAAGTGTGCTATTTCCTATGGCTTCCGTTAGATCCGGAATACCGTCATTGTCGCTGTCTAAATCGAGCGCATCCGGAACACCATCTGAATCGGAATCTCTCGCAACACAGGTGGCCATTAATCGAAATGTAGCAGTATTATCAGCAGCATCAGACAGATTAATATGTTTGAAAGTAATCGTTGAAGTTCCGGCGGATTTGAATCTGAAGGTTCCTGTACCGGGTGTTAAAGCTACTGCGCTATTCATTCTGAAACGAATTTCATAAGAGGAATAACTGGTTACGCCGCTTTCATAGATGTCATCGTAATTGGTATCGATTAATATTTGGTCATTCGGATTGAGTACCGTGATGGTTTTATTAATATCGCACGTAATTACAAATTGCGCATTCGAGTCGGGCAGATCCGTCAGCAGTGCTGCATTGACATATTCTACCGATATATTATTTGGTGTAGAAAAGGTCTTTTGGAAAGTGACGGTATTGTTTTTTCCGATGGGCGTTCTGGTTATGAAATTACCATTCACAGCACCCGAAAAGGGGATTGGTAGCGGTGTTGTACTGCCGCCCGTTGTTACATTTATAGAAGCCATGTTCGATAAATCAATCGGCTGATCACCTAAAGATTCATTACAATTTGAAATACCGTCGTTATCAAAATCGGCATCAACGTTGTCGTTGGCTAAGTCATTATCGCCATTGGTTGGGCAAGAACTGATGGGAATTTCATCCGATGAAATGTTGTTGTTAGTGCAATTCGAAATCGCTGCTTTGACAAAATATTTACCGGGTTGCAATGGATTGTAGAAATTTTGGTTTGCACCGACAATTGGGTTTCCATTAAAATACCATTGAAAAACATCAAATGAACTTAAAGAATTCACCCGAAGTTCCGCATTCGGAATACAATTGTTTTGGGTGACATTGAGTAGATTGAATGTGATTTCAGGTTTGAAAATAAATCCAGAATAAAATCCACCGAAAGTAGCGGCGCCGTCAGTGGCATAAGCAGCCAGATAAAGTTCACCCGTAGAAAAAGCGCTTACATTGCCTGTTAATCCGGTAATCACATAAGTGTCATAGTTTTGTAAAGCTGTGGGAACGATGGTCGGTCCGGTAACAACAACATTCGGAATAGCGTTAAGTCCAGCCAAAGTATAGGGGACACCGTTGATTTGGAAATTTAGTGTAGCACCAGATTCCGTAATCATTGTCACTCTGCTTATATTATAAACCCTGCTGCCAATCTGATTGATTAATGGGATGTTATCGATAATCCTTGGTGTTTCACAACTCAATGGTGGAACGAAGAACATTTTTTGGTTCGCATAATCGGTCCTGCTGTCATCACCAATCGTTTGATAAGCAAATACATTTTGAGTAGTCTCTACATAAAGATTGCCCTGTGCATTAAACCGACTACCATCTAAAGCCACGTATTCTCCAGCATTGAGCAGATAATCATAAGCGCCGTTATTGCCATTCAAACGGACTTCCGTATTGTTAGTATGAGCAACAAGCAACACTTTTTCTACCACATTTTGACCGGTGCTTTTGATGAAAATATAATTTTTCCCGGTTTTTTCTACGGATACAATTTGATCGAAACCTAAGTCGAGGTTGTTGTCGGCGTTGGTTCCTGCGAAGGAGCCACAATTTAAAACAATAGGTTTGTCGGAAGTGACTAAAGATCCGATTAATCCATCTCGGTTGGGAATGAGTTGGTCAGCATCAAAAGGACTTGCCGGACCTTCAACTGCCATGACAAAACTTTGCCCGCTATTCAGCGTTATTGGAGCTGGTGTATTTCCGGCGGCGGCATTATTGATTAAAACCACACCAGGTTTGATATCGCTAAATTGAACCACGGTATTGTTTTCAGTTGCTAAAACGGAAACGAAAGTATAATGTCTTTGCCCAAACGAAAGTGTAGGTTCTGTATTTAATAAAGATCCTATTCTAAATTTTGTTCCTAATGCTGCTAGCCCTTTCGAAATTGTTGAACCTGATTGATTACCGTTTCCTGCAATAAGACGGGCCGATACATACACCAAATCATCGGCATCAATAATATATCCTTTGTTGCTGAGTATTGAATTTACATCACTTTTCTGTACCATCAGTTGTGTACTGGTACCATATCCACAATTAAAAACATAAGGAGCACTTTTAGAAACGGTGGCTGTAATGATTGTGCTTCCAAGTTGGATAATTCTAAAATTGATTGGATTGACACTTGGTGTTGAAATATACAGATACTGCTCTTGCGCACTACCTGAAGGGTCATTAGTTCCAGAAAATGGCGGAATATAATGGATCTTACTAAATTGGGCAAAACAGCCCATAGTAAAAAGTAGAAAAAATAGTAGGTATAGTTTTTTCATTCGATAAAATTAGGAAATAAAATACAAATATTATCGTTTGAGCGAAAAATGCCCTCTCACGGTTCTATCGTTTTCTAAATCAATGACAAACCAATAATCATTGGAAGGTAATGGTGCTGCTTTGAGCGTTCCGTCCCAACCTTTTTGATTGGCATTAAATTCATACAAAAACTTACCGTATCGATCGAAGATTTGCACGTTGGCACTCGTGTGAAAATTTAGATTTTTAATTTCCCAAGTATCGTGATAACCATCGTCGTTTGGTGTAAAATAAGTCGGATAATTGAGCACGTATATTTTATAGAAATCTTCGCCACAAAGACTATCCCTTACATGAACCCAATATTCTCCTGCAGGAACATTGGTGAAATAAGGGCTGTTTTGAAAATGGATGCTGTCTAAGGAATATTCATAGTTTCCTACACCGGTTACATGTACAAAAACGGAATTCATATCACCTTGAAAATCCTCTACATCAACACTCGTTATCACCGGAATTTGAGAGGCGGTTACGATGTATTTTTTTGTCGTCTCACAACCATCACTGTTCGTAACAGTAACTGTATATTGGCCTGGAGCAGAAAAAGTAGTAGTATAATCGTTGTCGCCATTACTCCATACATAGGAATAAAAATTAGTCGCTATGGCTACCGTTGTTGGAATGGTATCACAAATATGAACAATTTCATCTTCGAAATTTGGAGGTGTATTGCTATTCACATACAAATCTACAGTTTGAATTCCGTAACAATCACTACCATTTAAAATTTTGGCATAAATTCTATCAATATATTGCACTGAATTGGTGTATAAATCCGGTAAAACATTGGTTTGTAAAAGCGCATCATTATACGTTGGATAATAGTTAACGACAAGTCCGACAGGCAATCCATTGAGCACCAATGGATCGATAACGCTACTCAATTGAAACGCATAATGGCCATCGATAACCGTATCTAAATCGCAGGATTCATAATCAATGACGTTGGGGAAAGCATTATTTGAAATTTGAAGTACAACATTCGCAACACCATAGCAACCGCTGGCATTGCTGGCAGTAGCAAAAATTGTTGTAGCTGTGCTTTGATAAGCAGTTGGATTTTGAATGGCATTGACGGTATTTTGATTTTGAGCATCCGCTATATTTTCGTAATACGTCACAGGGCCAAAACTGCTGTCGTTGTTGGTAATGATTGTATCGACTTTGGTTAAATTAAATAAAGTCGTACCATCTAGGTCTTCATCACATTGAACAATGGTTGTGTTGGTTAATGCAGGTGTTGGCGCGTATTCGATAGTAACTTCACCGGTAGCTATACAAGTGGTGGTTCCCAATGTGACTTCAACGGAATAAATTCCGGCGGAGATTACCGTGTATGTTGGGTTGGTTTCGCCTAAAATTTCAATACCATTCTTAAACCATTTATACGCATTGGTTCCAGCTTCAGTAGCATCGAGTAAGTATGTTTTTCCTTGACAAACAGCGTTATTTGTAGCGATTAATTGGTTTGCACCTAAATCTGTTCCTACATTAAAACTTCCACCCCCAAGAAATATTGCCGAGTCGTATCGGATGTTTTCATGATCTGCAATGACCAATTTAATATGGTAAGTCACGCCCGGAACCACTGTTGATTTTGCAGTCATTACTGCAGTTTGTCCGTCGAGGTTTATTGGCGCATTACTGCCATTGAAACTCCCAAAATAATTTTCATTAATAGCAGAGCAACCTCCCGGAATATCAGGATGTACAGTAGTAACTAATACCGGAGTAGTTGTTCCTGGGACCAAAGCTAAATTTCTATACGGATTGGTGGTGCCGGCTTCTTTCAATAAGAATGCAAAGCCGTCGGAATACTGACAAGTCGCGGTGCCATGATATTCTTCTGATGCAAAGATATAATCGAAACTCATAACGCTTGTGAGTGGCGTAAAATCGAATTCGAGTATCGTAGCATTATAAGTATTATTAATGCCTAATGCTTGTTCTAATTCGGAATCACCAAACCATGCCGTATCGCCTTCATCGATGAGATTGTTGTTCGGGCCTTCGGTTTTTTTGGCGCGAGCGGTACATAATACGACGCCTTGTGAGAAAGGGAATGTACTACTTCCAGCATTAAAATAACCATAACTTTGTTGGCCAGCACTGAAAGTATCACCGCTAACATTGAAATTAGAAACATTCGCGCATGGACTATTAATCAGCACATTTTCAACCAATTGTTGCGCTGTATAAGTGTCGTTAACTTGAATATATTGAGCTTGTAATGCCGCTGGAAAGCAACATAAAAAGCAGGCAATAAGAATGTTTGTAATTCTATTCATAGCATCGGCAAAGATACTATAAATCTCTTTTTTTGAGCAAATTGTATGATAATAACATAAAAATAACAGTCCATGCTAAAACAATTAAAATTCCAAACCAATGCACACTGTAATCTTTGGTGTTTTCAATGCCCATTTGTGTTCCGATGGTTTTAGCAATCGTCAATCTGGTAAAAGGTTCTTTAATCAAATTAGACAACGCTTCTAATGGAAGAAATTTCACCATAAAAGTAGGAATGGCAATCATATAAATCAAGATGACTTCCATAAACCACCATACGAGTAAAAAACCTAAGGCAAAGGCTGAACGCTTTACTAAAATTCCTAAGAACAAACAAAAAGAAAAGAATCCGAGTAGGTTAACAAAATAAGCAACAACATAATCTAATTCCGAAAAAACAATACCGATTTCTGTGTACGAAGAAAAACAGTAACCCAGAATGAGTGTTGTTACGAATATAAATACCGTTGAAATAATCGAAAAGAGTAAAACCGTTAAAAATTTAGAAATGATAAACTCCTTTTTACTCATTCCGTCAATTAGGTTTTGTTTCAATGTGCCGTAACTATATTCATTCGCCATCATGGAAACAATGACAATGGCAAAAAACATTTTGAGCCAAGTGGCGATGTAAGTATTGAAGTGCCAGATAAAAGGAAAATTAAAAATGCCTTGATCGGCAATTCGAATGTGAATGGGGCCAATATCAAATTTGATTGAGGCAATCAGCGCAATAAACGTCAGTAAAATAAAATAAGAAAAAGTCAAGACTCGGCTGGCTTTGTTTTTCCAAATTTTTTGTAATTCTATAGTGAGTAATCGTTTCATTTTCGATTTAAGATTTGCTGGTGAGTTCGAGGAATTGTTCTTCTAGGCTGTGTTTGCGTTTGACGAGATGATTCAATATGATTTTTTCTTCGAACAAAGCTCGATTTAAATCTTTGGCTTCGAGTGGCTTTTTGAGATACGCCAAAATTTTTCCGTTATCTTCGGTGCATTTTTCAATGGCGTCAATTTTTGATAAGGCTGATTTCAATTGCGTAAGATCATCGCTTTGCAATTCAAAAAAACCTTCATTCGACGATATGCCATCAACGCGGCCCGAATATAACACTTCACCTTTTCGCAACACCAAAACGTGTGTGCATACTTTTTCAACTTCATCCAAAAGATGCGATGCCAATAAAATCGTGGTGCCTTCAGCCGCAATCATTTTGATGATGTCACGAATTTGATGAATGCCTTGCGGATCTAGACCATTTGTGGGTTCATCAAGAATTAAAATTTCGGGATCATTCAATAGGGCAGAAGCAATCGCCAAACGCTGTTTCATACCCAATGAAAAAGTACTGAACTTGCTGTTTTCACGATCTAACAAACCAACCAACTCTAATTTTTCATGCACTTTCGTGTAAGCAATACCTTTAATTTTGCAGACCAATTCTAAGTTTTCTTTGGCCGTCATATAGGGATAAAAGTTAGGGCGTTCGATGATGGCGCCTACTTTTTTTAAAGCTTCATGCGTTTGCATGGTGCCGCCAAACCAAGAATAATTGCCGGAAGTTTTGTTGACTACATTTAAAACAATACCAAGTGTTGTTGATTTTCCGGAGCCATTCGGACCCAGAATTCCGTAGACATTGCCTTTTTGTATTTCGAGGGAAACGTTTTTGACGGCGTGAATAGGACCAAAACGTTTGTTGAGATTTTCGATGCTCAGAATGGTTTCCAAAGTGTTCGTTTTTTGAGATTGCGTATTCGACGAACAAGTTATGGAAAAGTTACCAATTATCGGAATGAATTATGACACCAAATGATGCCTTCTTTGGTAGAAGTTGACCAAAGTTTCATTAATGGCTTTGTGCTCAGGCGTTAAAAATATTTTATGCCCTTTTTCATCATTGGTTAATTCTAGTTGACAATGACTGCATTTGTATTCTTTGAAATGATTGGTCACATTGCGAGTGGTATAAAAGCGATGACCAAAAAATACGCACCACATTTTTCCGACTACAGGTATAGGTTTGGTTTTAGATTCTTTCATAATTTGGAGCATGAATTGTGAATCAAACGTAGCTAAGCAATTGATAAAAAGCAAATTATACCGATGAAATGCAGTTTTTTAACTAAAGAGTATCTGAATACTTACAAAAACTGAGTTTTAAAAAATAACGTAACTGTATGATTTTAAACGAATTTAATTCGCGTCAAAAAGAATTTCACCATTGGCATCGTGAGGTATCGACCAATTTCTTTCTTCGTGGTCAACTAGATTGTTATCAAAATCATATTTGTTTTTCTCATAATGCATGTAGTTATTTTTAGATAACGATCGAAGAAAAGTTTCTTTGAAAAGGAATAGGTTTTTTAAGGGATTGACAGCAGCATCATATGCGTCAAAGGTTTCTTTAATTTTATAAAAGACTACAGTACCAGACAAATAGTTTTTGGTAACAATACTGTCTAGATTTTTACTTGGATTATAGTAGTATTGCGCAATTTCATGCTCAGAAGTTTGCTTTCCTTTTTTAGATTCGATTAATAAACCTACAATATTGTATGTATACTTAACAGTGTCGAGCGATGTTTGATAAATCGGTAAGTCTTTAATATTAATCCGCTGCGACATTCGGTTGTTATTGTCCAATAGAATTTTAGTTCTGCTGGTTGGATCCGGGTAAAAAGGTAAAATCCTT
The DNA here is from genome assembly GCF_031411595.1 of Flavobacterium sp. GTDB lineage: Bacteria > Bacteroidota > Bacteroidia > Flavobacteriales > Flavobacteriaceae > Flavobacterium. The sequence continues at coordinate 19,603 of NZ_JANOBI010000055.1, forward strand.
CCTTCTTCGATAAGTATCGTATGGTCAGAATAGATTAAATCATCCGATATTTCAGAACTGTATGCGTAACTAAAACCAGTAGCTGGGTCAATAGCTCTAACACCTGCAAGTCGCTTTATAACGTTACCGTCACTATATTCGAGCGTAACTTTGTTTGATTCCGTTGACGAAATCATAGTGCTTTGAGGGTAATGCATATTGGCAAAATAATAACTTGTAATCGGCGATTCATCAACGGTCGTTGGTTTGCTATCATTTTGACAACCGAATACTACGAATGCCAATAATAATGGAATAATTATTTTCATACGTTATGAATTAACTTTTCTGCTCCTTATTAAAATACACCAAATAATAATACATCTGTTTTTCTTCATCCCAACCTTTTTCGACATATTTTTCGGCACTTTCAGGATTGATGAAATCCATTTTGATTTGAATATGCGTATCAAGATTAATCACGTTTTTAATCGATTTTCTCGCATCAGAAACCGCAGCATTTGCAATTGGGAAAGAGGTGATGTCTTCGATGCTGTATTTTTCACCTTTATCAACTTTGTAGTTTTTAAATTCAGGAATCAAATCCGGATTGTCTAAAACTTCATTCAAAAAATTCGATTCTTCGAACTGATCATTCTTCGCGAAATAATTCACAGAACGGTTCATAAACATCACTTCTTCTTTCTTGTCTTCAGCTGGAAAAACAACATCTTTGGCAAAACCTTGACAGAATTTCAAGTATTTTTTGGTGATGAAATTCTCGTCTTCAAAAGCATCCACAGAAAGGAAATGCTCAAGCCAATATCGCGCATCATAGCGGTTGCTGTCGACCGTCAATATTTTATAACCTTCTTCTTTTTTGTAATTAAAAATCAAACAACCTTTATCGAGTTTGTTGAGGTTGATACCTTGCTGCAAAATCATTTCAAGTGTATTGCCTTTTTCCTCAAACTGCATAAAATCGGCTTGAATTTCACTTTTGAAAATACCAATCGCATCCACTACATTATTGTCGATATTCAAATTCGTCAAATACGTTACATACACTTCACCGTTCTTGATGTGCGGATGATTCGACTGCTCAAACAAATGCTTCGTGATTTTTTTAGAAACCTCATGAATGCTGCTTGGATTGTCAAAAACCTCACTCGCAAGTTTATACATGTCATTGTAATCCAAATCTACTTCATGCGCAAATTGAAAATAGTTTTCTTCCTTCTCGCGAAAAGGTTTAAAGAAATATTCCTTCAATAAAGGCACGATTTCGTCATTCAAATTATAAGGTTGTTCCGATAAAAAAATAGCTTCGTTACGGCTTTTATTACCCACTCTGTGAATGGATAGATTTTCGATGTGGGTGTTGTAGAGGTTGATCATTTTTATGGAAAGGTTCTGAGGTTAAAGATACTGAGGTTCTAAGGTTTTTAATTTCGTTGTTTGATTTTGTTTGTGAATGAAACAAGCATTCGCTCTAATTCACGACTATCTTCGTATAAAGTATTGAATTCTGTTTCACTTAAATAAGTTATGTTTTTGGCTATTTCTAGTTGTGTTTGTAATTCAAAAAGTGAACTGATTGAAACATTTAAAAAGCGCAAATATTCTTTATTGCTGTTTCTTCCGAATCCTTCGGCAATATTACTCGGAATTGAAATCGATGCTCTTCTGATTTGAGAAGTCAAACCGAAAATTTCTTCTTTTGGAAAATGGCTTGTTGAATTGTAAATAAATGTAGTTAATGACATGGCTTTCTGCCAAACTAAAAGATTCCTAAAATTACTCATGGCTATATGGATTAGATATCTCAAAGATACTCAAAAACCTTAGAACCTTAGCAGCTTAGGACCTTAGCGCCTAAAGTTTAATTCCAATTCTCCTCAAATCCATAATCTTCAAAGCTTTCTCCGCCTTCGTTGTCATCAAACATATCGAGGTCGTCTTCGTCTAAATCGTCTTCAAATTCGCCGTAAATTTCGTCGTTCATATCGGCTTCAAACGATTTGTCAACAGTATCCATCGGCATGATGCCGTGTGCGAATAGTGTGTTTGGGTAAATGATTCCAACTTCAATTTCTTCAATAGCGGCTAGTTCTACAAGAAACGTCCACATATTGAGGAAATCATACACATAAATGATTTTAGTCTGTTCTTTATTTAAAATCGATGACAAAGGATAATCCGCCATGGTTTTCATTTCTCCTGCCACATCGCCGGTATCAAAAAGTGGAATTTCCTCATCCTGATTCCATTGGTTGTCGCAAGTATAAAACGATGCCAATTCTAATCCGTCAAAATCAAAAGCATTTACAATCGCATTGTGCAAATCCTCTAAAGTATCGTCTTCAAGAATGGCAATGTCTCTAAAAATATCTTCTTCAGTGTCGAGAATTACTCTGAATTTATAAACCATAATGTCTTATTTTTTTGAAAGCCCAAAGGTAAAATTAATTTTAGATTTTAGATTGAGGATTTTAGATTTGTTGAAAAGATTTTAGCCACGAATTCACGAATAAAAATTTGAATTCATTTTCAAAAATTCGTGAATTCGTGGCTAACTGTTTTATAACCACGTTGGTGTTGTTTTATTTTTTTTCAGAGCAAAGTCCAACGATTTCATGAAAAACATCATGAAGTTCCGACAATGATTTTTTTAGATCCGCATCCGAAGCTTTGGCGGTCACCATTTTGTGTAACGCTTTGCTTTTCAATTGCAATTTTTCTGCGGAAGCTAATATGGCTGGTGTTCTATATTCTGCAGGAATGTCAGATTTTAAAACTGCCGTGGCACTGTTCATCAATTCTTCAGAACGTGCTTTAATAGGCTCTAAATTGCCTTCTTCCGATGGGTGAAAAGTTTGTGAAATCACTTCATGAAACGCCTTGATTGCAGGCCATTTGTCGAAAGTAGATTGTGCACTTACACTATTGATTGCCAATACGAATAATACAATGGCTAAAGATTTAATTTTCATTTTATAATTTGTTTAGATTAATATTACTGTATCAAATATAATTTTTTTATCTCAAAGTGGCACCAAGTTCCGCAGTCAAATTCTTTTGAAGTTTGTTCATCACTTTATCAATCTGCTCATCGGTCAAAGTCTTCGAAGTGTCTTGCAATGTAAAACTTACCGCATAGGATTTCTTACCTTCAGGCAAATTGTTTCCCGTGTAAACATCGAACAACAAAATATTCTTCAACAAAGATTTTTCCGTTTGGCGTGCAATTTTATAAACCGCATCGAAAGCCACGTTTTCATCAACCAATAAGGCTAAGTCTCGGCGCACTTCAGGATATTTCGGAATATCAGCAAATTTTATTTTATTCGAAACCAATTTCAACACCAAATTCCAATTAAAATCCGCATATAAAACTTCTTGTTTAATATCAAAATGTTTCAAAATCGATTTTTTCACTGTGCCGAATTCCACCAAAGTTTCCTCGCCAACCAGCATCGCAACGCCTTCTGCAAAAACATCCGATTTTACAGGTTCGACTTTAATCTTCTCAATGCCCAATCGCGACAAAATTGAATCTACATACCCTTTAAACAAAAAGAAATCCATTGGTTTGAGTGAATTTGTCCAGTTTTCAGCATTTCGATTTCCAGAAAGAAACAATGTCAAGTGCTTCAATTCCTCATAACCCGATTCGTATTTATGGTATGATTTCCCGAACTCAAACAATTTCAAATCCGAATTTCTTCGATTGATATTATACGAAATCGCTTCCAAACCCGAAAACAACATCGACTGGCGCATCGTCGATAAATCATTACTCAGCGGGTTCAACATCGTTACATTGTGTTCTTCTTGAAGCATTTCAGTCAATGCCACATATTCCGGTGAAGTCAATGAATTGGCCATCATTTCATGAAAACCCAACGAATTCAACTGATTGCCAACAATATTCTGCACTTTATAGTCTTCTGTTCGCGCTGAATTCGAAACCGTTGCATTGAGTTTTTTCGTAAAGTTGATGTTGTTGTAACCGTAAACTCTAAGAATTTCCTCAATCACATCAATTTCTCTTTGCACATCGACGCGGTATGCAGGAATCGTCAATCCCAAACCGGCATCGGTCACGCTATTTACCTTAATATCCAGCGAAGCCAAAATCTTCTTAATAATTTCTTTCGACAATTCTTGTCCAATCAGTTTCGCGGTTTTGGCAAAATTCAAAAACACTGGAAAATCTTCTATTTTCTTAGGATAGATATCAATCACATCCGAAGTAATTTCGCCACCGGCCACTTCTTGAATCAACAAAGCTGCACGCTTCAAGGCATACTCAGTAATCGTCGGATCAATGCCGCGCTCAAAACGAAACGAAGCATCGGTGCTCAAAGTATGTCTTTTAGCCGTTTTACGAACGCTCACGGGATTGAAATAAGCGCTTTCCAAAAAGATATTCGTCGTATGTTCCGTTACGCCAGAATTTTTCCCGCCAAAAACACCCGCAATACACATCGGTCCTTTGTCATCGCAAATCATCAAATCTTCTTCGTGCAATGTTCTTTCAACATCGTCTAGCGTAGTAAATTTAGTGCCCGCAGCCAACGTTTTTACCACAATTTTCCCATTGATTTTCGCCGCATCAAACGCATGCAACGGTTGTCCCAATTCGTGAAGTACATAATTCGTAACATCCACAATATTATTTTTCGGATTCAACCCAATCGATTTCAAACGGTTTTGCAACCATTCCGGTGAAGGTTTTACTTTAATTCCCGAAATCGTCACACCACAATAGCGCGGCGCCAATTTGTTATTATCAACCTTAACATCAATCTTCAAGGTGCGTTTGTCAATTCTAAAATTACTCACAGAAGGTGTAATCAATTCCACACTCACACCGCTTTGAATCAATCCTGCACGCAAGTCACGAGCCGTTCCCAAATGACTCATCGCATCGGCACGATTTGGTGTCAAACCAATTTCAAATATTTCGTCATTTTCAATTTTGAAAACTTTAGCTACTGAAGTTCCGGGTTTCAAACTTGCCTCCAAAACCATAATACCTTCATGGCTGGTTCCTAGTCCCAATTCATCTTCAGCGCAAATCATTCCGTGACTTTCCTCGTCGCGAATCTTTCCTTTTTTGATCACAAAGGAATTTCCTTCTTTATCATATAATGTAGTTCCAATCGTAGCCACAGGTACTTTTTGTCCGGCGGCAACATTACTCGCACCGCAAACAATTTGCACCGGCGTTCCATCACCCAAATCAACCGTAGTTACTTTCAATCTATCGGCATTCGGATGCTGCACGCAAGTCAAAACATGACCCACAACAATACCTTCCAAACCGCCTTTGACCGATTGGTATTTTTCAACGACTTCCACTTCCAAACCTAAATCAGTCAGCAAAGCAGCTGTTTCGTCAGATTTCCAATCGATTTTGATAAATTGTTTTAACCAGTTGTACGAGATTTTCATGGGTTTTTAATACAAATTTTAAGGTCGCAAATATAATCAATGCAGTTTGGAGTTCGAAAGAAAATGGCAATTTTTTGAATCAATTTTTTTAGGAGCCGGGAACCTGCTATCCGCTAAATCTTTCACGCCGAACGCCGGCGTAAAAGGATACCGCTGCTATCAGGGCTAGGACATTCGTATTCAACAGCAAATCAAAAGTAAAGACACTCAGAATTTTATAATTTGAAATCCAATAAATGAGAATCCAATAAAAAAATTACGTTAAAAAAAGAATATGGAAATTTAATGCTATCACTTAACCGAATTGTGCTACTCCAATGCGAACGATGAAACTAAATTTGAACAAATCAAAAAACAATAAAAAGATGAGTAATATAGTTCAAAGACCTCAATTTAAGGCACAGTATGACAATTTTATCGGTGGAAAATTTGTTCCGCCTGTTGGTGGCGAGTATTTCGAAAACGTTTCCCCGATTGATGGAAAAGTGTTTACCAAAGCCGCCCGATCGACCAAAGCTGATGTCGATTTGGCGTTAGATGCCGCACACGACGCCTTCAAAACTTGGGGCAAAACTTCCGCTGCACACCGAAGCAATCTTTTAAACAAAATTGCCAATGTCATCGAAGAAAACTTAGAATACCTAGCCGTAGTAGAAACCATCGACAACGGAAAAGCCATTCGCGAAACCCGCGCCGCCGATTTACCTTTAGTAATCGATCATTTCCGCTATTTTGCTGGAGTCATCCGTGCCGAAGAAGGCAGTATTTCAGAGCATGACGAGAATACAGTAAGCATTTGTTTAAGCGAACCATTAGGCGTAGTCGGACAAATCATTCCATGGAATTTCCCATTATTAATGGCCACTTGGAAAATCGCGCCAGCTTTAGCAGCCGGAAATTGTTGCGTTGTTAAACCTGCAGAACAAACACCAACTTCGATCATGGTGCTCATGGAATTAATTCAAGATATTTTGCCACCAGGCGTTTTAAATATCGTAACCGGTTTTGGTTTAGAAGCCGGAAAACCATTAGCACAATCCAATCGTGTGGCGAAAGTTTCTTTCACAGGAGAAACCACTACGGGGCGTTTAATCATGCAATATGCTTCTGAAAATTTAATTCCCGTAACGATGGAATTGGGCGGAAAATCACCCAACATTTTCTTTTCTTCCGTAGCCGATGCTGATGATGCCTTTTTCGATAAAGCCATAGAAGGTGCGGTAATGTTCGCGTTAAATCAAGGCGAAATTTGCACTTGCCCGTCGCGATTGTTAATTCAAGAAGATATTTACGATACATTAATGCCAAGAATTTTAGAGCGCATCAAAGCCATCAAAATTGGACACCCGTTAGATGGAACAGTGATGATGGGTGCACAAGCTTCGAACGATCAGTTTGAAAAAATACAATCGTACTTAAAAATCGGAAAAGAAGAAGGTGCGGAAGTTTTAATCGGTGGTGAAATCAATCATTTAGATGGTGAACTCACAGGCGGTTATTATATTCAACCCACCGTTTTCAAAGGCAACAACAAAATGCGCGTGTTTCAAGAAGAAATTTTCGGACCGGTATTGTGTGTAACGACTTTCAAAACTGTCGAAGAAGCGCTGGAAATCGCCAACGATACTTTATACGGATTAGGTGCCGGCGTTTGGACACGTGATGCACACGAAATCTACCAAGTGCCAAGAGCCATTCAAGCGGGTAGAGTATGGGTTAATAGCTATCATGCTTATCCAGCCCACGCTCCATTTGGAGGTTATAAAAAATCTGGTTTCGGCAGAGAAAATCACAAAATGATGCTCGACCATTACCGTCAAGTGAAAAACATGTTGATTTCGTATGACAAGAATAAATTAGGCTTCTTTTAGAAAACAGGTTTAGCTCGCAAAGACGCAGAGTCGCAAAGAAAAGAATCTGTAAAACTTTGCGCCTTCGCGTCTTTGCAAGCAAACTTTTTATTAAAAATTATGACACCAAGAGTTTCAGTTACTCCAGAAGCTATCGATTTAATCGCAAAACTTAAAGCTAAATATGGCGATTTAATGTTTCACCAAAGTGGCGGATGCTGTGATGGTTCTCAACCCATGTGTTTTGAAAAAGGCGATTTCAAAATCGGGCAAAGTGATGTCTGTCTCGGCAGCATCGAAGATTGTGAGTTCTGGATGAGCAAAGACCAATTCGAATATTGGAAATTTACCCATCTAACCATTCATGTAGTCGAAGGCCGTGGCTCGAGTTTTTCGCTGGAAATTCCATTGGGTTTAAGGTTTCTAACCCAATCCAGAATGTTTACGACTGAAGAATTGGAAGATTTGTCGCCGTTGCATTTTCTAGAAGACTAGTTCACATACAATAACTGATACTGTTTAGGCGTAATGCCTTCATGCTTTTTAAACAAGCGGATGAAGTAATTGCAATCTTCAAATCCCGATAAATAACACACTTCATTAATTTGTATCGTCGGATTTTTCAACAGTTGTTTGGCACATTTTATTTTTTCTTTCAAGACAAATTCCAACGGACTCATTCCCAATTCTCGTTTAAAAAATCTATAAAATGAAGTGGTACTCATACACGCTTTTTCACTCAGATTTTTCATGCTGATATTCTCTTTCAGATTCACTCGAATAAATTCAACAACGGGTGAAATCGGATTTTTGGGATCAAGAAACAACCCATCATCAATTGCTTTAGTCGTTTGTGTTTGAATAATGCGAATCAACAATTCCTGCAATGTCAAATCCGCCAAAGCATCTTTGGTTATCGAAGTGCTCGTACATTCTTTAATTAGTTTGTTGATGGTTGCAGCCAACTCCACATTATTGTAGAAAAAATAATTCTGGTAATTCAAATGCCAAAAATGGTCGTTGCCTTCTTTCGGATAACGTTCGTTCAGAAAATGCAGCGTGTCAGTAATTTTCGTTTGATCGATTGCCAAAGCCAAACATTGTGTCGGATTGTTTTTGGTGGCTTCGGGAAAATCAATTTTCATCTCGACATTCGATGGAATCACGACCGTTTCCCCGGGCAAATATTCAAATTCGGGGTCGTCAAAAAGATGCATCACTTTCTTGCCACGCAGCATGCTTGTCACGACCAAATCATTAAATTTCAACGGAACCAGCACCGAAGATTCATAAGTTTCGAACAGATTCAATTCACAATGATTTAGCGAATATACAGTTCTGTTTTCGACCAATGTTTTTAAGGACTTTTCGTTCGATAAATGCGGCGGATTAATCAGTGCGCGTTGGTGATTCATAATTAAATAGTAAAGACTAAATATAAACAAAAGAAGCTTTGGATGGACAAATTGATAAAAATATTTCAGATTAAATTTTACGTTTATCAACGCTTACCTGTAGTTTAGAATATTGCAAGATTTTGAAATAATTTTGTAAATAAAATCACCGAAAACCCAATAGCTTTGTACACCAACCAAAACCAAAACGTCATGGAAAACACACAAAAAACACCCGAAAACAACTCGAATGTAGAAGGTTATAAAGTGCCCGGTGATGGCAATGCTCCCAACGTAATGCCCGCAGGTGGAAACCAAACTTTCGAAGAAAACGCGGAAAAGCGGTTGCGCAAAGATAATGCTGATGTTCCGGGAATGGAATTCAACATTGGCGACAAAGCCAATTTCGACAGCAGCAAGGAAGATTTTATCAAAACTGTTTCGAACCACAATCACGCTTCGCCACTCGGAATTGATACTAATGTTGATTTGTCTTATAAAAAGCCAGATGGAGATCGTTAATTTTCTGCGAGAAAAGATGTAGAAAGCAATCGGGTTTTTTGATACTAAGATGTTTATTCATTAAGCCAATAAAACAAAAAACAAAATGAATAAAAAATACTCCTTAGTTTGCATTTACTTCTTTTTAGTATCTCTTGTTTCTAATACTTTATGCGCCCAATCCATCGAATGGATGCGCGATGGTGGATCTACGCCTTTTAGCGCTAACGAACGGGGTGATGCTGTGGCGGTTGATACCAACAATAATTCGTATTCACTCGGGCATTTGGCTATTGACAGTTATATCTCCGGCTTATTTGTTCCCGCTCATGAAGATGGTTTCCTCGCAAAATATGATGCCAGCGGCAACGTACAATGGGTGCGCACATTTGGTGGACCAGGGTTTGTCGACATTCAAGAATCGTCAATAAAAGTTTCGACTGCTGATAACGCTGTTTATGTTTGCGGGTCTTTTCGAACACAAACCGCCAATAGTGTAATCACCTTTGATGGAATTTCTTTTACTTATGCAGGCAATAGCCGTCATGGTTTTTTAGCTAAATATGATTTAAACGGAAACATTCAATGGATGCGACACGGAGGTGGAACTGTTGGACTCGGAACCGGATATAATGACCTAGATATTGATGATCAAGGTCGAATTGTAGTAGTTGGCACTGCTGATGGGACCAACACTTTCGATTCACAAACCCTAACTTATGACGGTGGAATTCTAATACGATATCTACCGGATGGTACGCTTGCCAATTTAATTCAACTTAATAATACAACTGCCGAACACCAAGAAGCAAGAGAAGTAGAAGTAGCTCCAGGAACCGGAAATATTTATGTTGGCGGCGCATTCTTTGGTGCAATTGCACTCAATAGTTTTACAGCGAATTCCTTTGTTTTTAGTGTTTTTGAATTAAAATTGGATGCGAATCTTACTTGTCAATGGCTTAGTAATGGCGGTGGCACTTATGGAAGTTGGATTAATGGTCTAGCGATTGATGCCAATGAAAACAGCTACATCGCAGGTCACGCCAGCGGTACAACTGTAAGCTTCGGTCCACATACTTTTAATGGCTATACCGCCTCCGATTCCGAAATAATAACCGTAAAATTTAATCCCGAAGGCGTACCACAATGGCTGCGTCATGGCGGAAGCCTCCGAAACGATGAAGCGTGGGATATTATCTCGGATACATCAGGAAATACAGTAATTACTGGCTTTTTAGGTGGTAATGTATTAACGGCAAATTTTGATTCAATTTCAGTAACACTATTCACGCAAAGCAAGCATTGCTTTATTGCTCGATATGATACCGATGGCAATATCGTTTATGCCAAAAGATTGGGTGGCGGCTCCGACGATGTTGGATTAGGTCTAGCATTGGCAAATGAAAACACATTTTATCTCACAGGAACCACTTGGGGCTCTACACTATGGGGAAACTGGAATTATCAGTCGTGTTGCCTAGATCCTAATTTTTTTGTGGCAAAATTTAATGACACCTTCAATCAAGCTATTACTAATAACGAATGTGTCGGATCCATTGGTTTAACGCCCGGAAGTGCATTTGGAATCAATCCTATAACAGGTTCAATTCTAGGAGCAACAACCACAACAACTATAACGCCTACTTGTCTGACAGCATTCGGATTTGATGTTTGGTATTCTTTTACCGTTCCACCCTCAGGAAATTTAACCATTGAAACGCAAGTAGCAGACCAAAACTCGATGACTGATTCGGTGTTAACGGCTTACACAGGAACTTGTGGCGTATTAACGCAAATTGGCTGTGATGATAATGGAGGTTTACCCGGCGTTAATGATTTGATGTCCGTTTTAAATCTAACCAATCAAACACCCAATGCAAGAATATACCTAAGTGTAGGAAAATCCGATACGACGCCACCAGACAACACCAACAACCAATTCAGAATTTCAGTCTATGATCCTTCATTAGCCACGAATACTTTCGATAATGCTAATTTCTTGTATTATCCAAACCCGGTAAAAAATGTTTTAAATTTAAATTATAATCAAGCCATTACGACTGTAGCCGTTTCTAATTTGCTAGGGCAAGAGGTCATTACTAAATCATTAAACGCGAACCAAGGTTTAGTCGATATGTCAAATTTGGCAAGTGGCATCTACTTGGTTAAAGTAACAGCAAATCTTCAAACTAAAACCATAAAGATTAGTAAAGAGTAATTTTTTTAGGAGCTATTTCCGGCTCTTCACTATATCTTTTGCGCTGAACAACGGCACAAAAGGATACCGTTACGATCCGGGCTAGGGCATCAATTCCGCAACATGTTTCTTGATATTATCAGCGATTTTCTTAGTCGGTAAATCATTCGCGTCGCCACCAAACGGATCTTCAATTTCTTCGGCAATGAGTTCTAAACTTGCCAAAACATAAAAAATAAAAACCACCACCGGCGCCGTATAATATCCCAAACTAAACGAATACCCAAAAGGCAAAGTCATCACATAAAAGAAAATAAACTTCTTAATAAATGCGCTGTAAGAGTAGGGAATAGGCGTGTTTTTAATCCGCTCGCAAGCACCGCAAATATCGGTAAACGATTGCACTTCGGCATTCAGAATAATCAACTGATCACCCGATATTTTTTTGCTTTCATACAAATCATTAATCTTTTGAAACATCTTTTTAGCCACTTGATTCGGCCTGTGCAAATGATGGTCAATTTCCAAATCAACATCGTCAAACAATTGCAAACTCGTTTCATCATTGTTCAAATGTTGGTGCAATACCGCAGCGTATGTCGGAATCATTCGTTTGAAATAATGCTGGTCTTGGTCATCTTTTAAAATCACAGCAAGTTTCAAAGCGAAATTCCGACTGTTATTCACCAAGGCGCCCCACATTTTTCTGCCTTCCCACCAACGATCATACGCCGTATTGGTCCTAAAAACGAGCAACAACGAAATCACAAATCCCAACATGCCATGCATGATCGTGATGTTTTTGATGTAACTTTTCTCGGATAATTGCCAATATTCCACTTCCATATAACCCACGAATCCGGCATAAACGCCAATCGCAACCATAATCGGAAACAGTGTTCGAAACGTATCCGCTTTGTGAAATCGAAAAATAAATGTAAACCAGTCTTTGGTGTTGTAGGAAATCATTAGCCAAATAGTTATTGATAATTTTGAACCAAAAATACAATCATTTTTATTTCTCGCAAAGACGCAGAGCCGCAAATTTGTATTCAATATTTTTCTTGGCGCCTTTGCGTCTTTGCGAGAAATTTTTAAGTGTCAATTTCTAGATTCAGTTTAAAAACTAAGATTTCCAGCCAATTCCTTCAAAGCAATTTCCGATAATTTCGCCTGATACTGCGTATTGGTGTTGCGCACTTTCGCATTGATAAAGTTGAGTTGTGCAGTTCGAAATTCTAAAGTAGTAATCGTTCCTATCCTGAATTTATCTAAAGTAATATCAAGATTCTGCTTCGCAATAGCTTCGTTTTTGGCTTCGAGTTGCATCAATTCGAGATTGGTTAAATACGTTTGAAATGCCGAATTCAACTGACTTTCCAAAGTTTTGTTCTGCTGTTCAATGGCAATTTTTGAATTCTCTATTTCAAGTTTCGCCACTTTCTCAGTTCGATGCTGATTGAATCCGTCAAACAAATTCAACGAAGCACTAAAACCATAATTCAAACCACGTGATGAAGTTTGTGTGGTAAACCCCAAATCCGATTTCGTTTCGGCAAAGTTATAACCTGTATTCACTTTCACCGTTGGATATCTTGTGCCTTTCACTTGTTTCAATTGCAATTCAGAAACCCTTTTATTAATGACCAAAGCTTCCAATTCCGGATTTTGTTTGAAAGCCAATTCGGTTAAATTGGGCAACTGCAATTGATTGTCAATTTTGATTTCGGGTATGACTTTAAAATCCAATTTTGTGTCTCTGGCAAGTTGTTGGTTGAGGGCAATTTTAGTATTCGCAAACAATTCCTTTTGACGTAGTAAAGTCGTTGTATCAGTATTCAAATCGACTTGTGCATTCAAAGTTTCTAACTTCGAAGCTTTCCCAATCGTATATCGGTTTTGCGCTAAGGTCAATCGCTGATTTGAAATCACAATTGTCGTATCCAAAGCATTCAATTGCTGCTGTTGCTGTACCAAATCATAATAAATCGCGGTAACATCGCTGACTTTATTGAGTATGGTTTGTTTCAATTGGGTTGCTCCTAATTGTTGCAAAGCCTTGAGTTGATCGTGTTTGGCAAACATTTTAAAGCCATCGAAAATCGTCCAATCTAAACCAACGCCATAATTTAAGCTGTTATTTTTGGCGTTGTCAAGCGAATTTACGGTTCCGTCTGCACGCGTTTGTTTCAGATTTTGTATGCCATTATTATCTACAACAGTAGCAGTGACTTTAGGCAACATACCAGCATTGCCAATCGAAGTGTTCGCTTCCGTTATTTTAACGTTGTTGCCGGCTATTTTAATATCGTAATTGTTTTCCAAAGCGATTTTGATGGCATCTTCCAATGTCAATGTTTGCTGTGCATTCATATTGAAAACACAAAACAACAACAACAAAAAGCGGATCGATTTCATATTATTTTGTTTCTTTTTCATAGTCTTCCAAATGATCAAATTCGGGATGGTGTTTTCTGGCTTTCGACCACATTAAATACATCGCCGGAATTACGAATAAGGTTAAAATCAATGAGAAAATCGTTCCGCCAACAATCACAACGCCCATTCCTATTCGGCTTGTAGAAGCTGCTCCAAGTGATAAAGCAATCGGTAAAGCGCCAAGCGAAATGGCTAAGCTTGTCATCAATATCGGTCGAAGTCGCGCTTCCGATGCTTCTAAAATCGCTTCTAATTTCGGTTTGCCTTGTTCGCGCAATTGATTCGCAAATTCTACAATTAGAATTCCGTTTTTCGTCACGAGACCAATCAGCATAACCGTTCCAATTTGACTGAAAATATTCCACGTCTGATCGAATAGCCATAACGAGAATAATGCTCCGGCTACTGCCATTGGCACTGTCAAAATAATGATAAACGGATCGATGAAACTTTCAAATTGCGCCGAAAGAATCAAGAAAATCAGCAGCAACGCCAACCCAAAAGCAAACGAAGTATTCGAACTGCTCTCGACAAAATCACGCGATTCGCCACCCAAATCTGTTGTAAAAGTATCGTCGAGCACTTTGGCTTTAATACGATTCATGGCGTCAATACCGTCGCTGATACTTTTACCAGGAGCTAATCCTGCAGAAACAGTAGCTGACATATTACGGTTGTTGTGATACAATTGCGGTGGATTGCTTTTCTCTGAAATGCTCACAACATTATCCATTTGGATCAAATCACCTTTGGCATTGCGCACGAAAATGGAAGTCAAATCGAGCGGTTTCGAACGGTCTTTTTGATCAAATTGCCCGATGACTTGGTATTGTTTTCCATTCATAATGAAATAACCAAAGCGTTGCCCACTAAACGAAAGTTGCAAGGTTTGCGCAATATCAAGCACGGAAATACCCAGACTTTCGGCTTTCTCGCGATCAATCGTAACGTTGATTTCGGGTTTGTTGAATTTCAAATTAACATCGGTTATTGCAAAAGTCGGATCTTTCGCTGCTTCATCCATAAACTGTGGAATCTTTTCCTGCAGTTTCTCAAAGTTTGGTGCTTGAATAATATACTGAATCGGTAAGCCACCTCTTTTATTTACAGCGATTGTTGGCTGCTCGGTTACGGAAGTTTTGGCTTCGGGATATTTCTTCGTTAGTTTAGTGAGTTTCTCCGCAATTTCTTTTTGCGAACGATTCCGATCTTCGGGTTGAACTAAAGCAATTCTAACCCTTCCGCTGTTGGTTGCCGAAGCATTAAAACCCGGTGCTGTAATCACAAGCGCAACTCTTTTTTCGGGAATCGAATCATCAATCAATCGTGAAATTTCCTGCATAAAACGGTTCGTATATTCATAAGAAGAACCTTCGGCTGTTGTAATCGACATCATCATACCGCTTCGGTCGTCGTATGGGGCAGTTTCTTTTTGAATGATATTGAAAAACAAATAAATCAACCCGAAACAAGCGATTAGAATCGGAAAACTCACCCATTTTCTTTTCATGAAACGCTGCAAATTGCTTGTATAAGTAGCATTCATTTTGACAAAAAATGGCTCGGTGAAGTTGTAAAATTTCGACTTCTTTTGTTCACCGCCTTTCATCAAATAGGCATTAAGCATTGGCGTAAGCGTTAACGAAACAAAGGCAGAAATCAGTACGGCAGAACCAATGACGACGCCAAATTCCCTAAAAAGCCTTCCGACAAATCCTTCGAGGAAAATGATGGGTAAAAATACCGCGGCAAGCGTTATCGATATAGAAATTACAGCAAAGAAAATCTCGTTCGAACCTTTGATGGCTGCTTCGATAGGTGACATTCCCTGCTCAACTTTTTTGAAGATGTTTTCGGTAACTACGATTCCGTCATCAACCACTAATCCTGTTGCCAGAACGATGGCTAAAAGCGTTAAGACGTTTACTGAAAATCCACATAAATACATAATGAAGAAAGTAGCAATCAGCGAAACCGGAATATCAATAAGCGGTCGGAAAGCAATAGACCAGTCCCTGAAAAACAGGAAGATAATCAGGATTACCAGTATCAATGATATAAGTAAAGTTTCGGCAACTTCA
>NZ_JANOBI010000056.1:0-43532 GCF_031411595.1 Flavobacterium sp.
ATGAAATTTGATTCAATCTCAACTACAGAAAAAAATATTTTAAAAAATAATTTGCTGTTATTTTTAATAAACATTAACAAAATGATGTATGATAAAAAATCAATGGTTATTAGTGAAATATCTTATGTACCCTACTTTAAAAATGAGACAAAAAGCGATACATTAATTTTAAATTTTTTCAATCATAATCAATATGTAATAACTACTGATTCAATTATTGATGGAAACGATAAAATTAAAAATTTTAAAAGTTATAAAAAGAGTAATATCTGGCAAATAAAGTATAAACCAAAGTCAAATAAATCGACTTATTATGGGAAAATATTTGAAGTTGATACAGATGGAAATACCAAATTAATGAAAAATATTAAACATACAATAACAAAATAAATCATGGATTTTCCAAAATTCAAAGCCGCCACCGTACAAACTTCACCCGTTTTTCTCAACGTAGATAAAACGATCGACAAAGCCATTACGTTTATCAAAGAAGCCAGTCAAAACGGTGCGCAAATCATCGCTTTCCCCGAAGTATTCATTGCATGTTACCCGTATTGGAACTGGATTATGACGCCCGTACAAGGCAGCAAATGGTACGAAGCATTGTATAAAAATTCAGTCACTGTTCCCAGTCCCGAAATCAATCGGATTTGCCAAGCCGCTAAAGACCATGACATTCACATTGTCATCGGAATCAACGAACGCGGCAACAGTTATGGTGAAATCTACAATACCAATCTGATCATCGACAACCAAGGAACCATTATTGGAAAACACCGAAAACTCGTACCAACTTGGGCAGAAAAACTCACTTGGACATCAGGCGATGGTTCTTCACTCAAAGTCTATAAAACTGAAATTGGCCCAATAGGCACTTTAGCATGTGGCGAAAACACCAATACTTTAGCGCGATTTACGTTATTATCTCAAGGCGAATTAATTCATATTGCCAATTATATTTCATTGCCAGTTGCGCCACCCGATTATGATATGGCGGAAGCCATTAAGATTCGTGCAGCCGCTCATTCATTCGAAGGGAAATTATTCACCATCGTCTCGTGCTCCACCATTTCACAAGAAATAAAAGACGCACTGAGAGCTGATGTTCCGAATGTGGATGAATTACTAACTAGAAAAAACTCAGCATTCTCAGGATTTATCGGTCCAAACGGCGCTGTAATTGGTGAACCATTAATCGACGATGAAGGAATCATTTACGCCGATATCGATCTTGAAAAATGCATCCAACCCAAACAAATGCATGACATTTTAGGACATTACAATCGTTTTGATATTTTCGATTTGCGGGTGAACACCGCACCAACAAGAAACATTACTTTTATAGACAATCACGAAGAATTCAATAAAAAGATATAACACAGATTTCACAGATTTACACGGATTAAAATCTGTGAAATCCGTGTTATAAAAAAATAATAATCATTTCAAATCAGAATATGGAAGCAAAACATTCCGACGACGTCATAGGTCGCGCTCGAGTACAAGACACTCCCGAACTTGAAGCGTATTATAAAGAACTCGAAGCACTCGGTGCCGGTGCCTTATGGACAGTCGCCAACGACATCGAACCATGGGAACCACGCTCCTCTTCTATTCCAATGCTTTGGAAATATGAAGATTTACGAGGTCTGGTTTTAAAATCATCCGAACTCGTAACACCTGAAAAAGCAGGCCGTCGCGTAGTCTATTTAGTTAATGACAAACGTAAAGATGTGAGTGCCGCTGTGGGTTGGTTATACACCGGAATTCAAGTCACACGTCCAGGAGAAAGCACTTCGGCACACCGCCACAAAGCATCGGCATTGCGTTTCATTATGGAAGGCGACAAAGGATACACGGTTGTTGATGGTAATAAAATCATGCTTGAAGTCAATGATTTCGTGATTACACCCAATTCTACTTGGCACGAACACGGCGTAGAAGCTGACGGCAAAACCTGCATCTGGCAAGATGGCCTAGATATTCCACTAGTCAATGCACTTGAAGCCAATGATTATGCTGTATACGACGGCAAACAACCACTCATCGCGCCGGTCAATCATTTGCCGATGACCTTCAGCGGTTCTGGATTGATTTCGCCTGACATCGCTTGGGATAAACCGTATTCACCTTTATTCAAATATTCTTGGAAAAATGTCTATCCCGCACTTTTAGAAGCTGCGAAAGTCAATGACGGCTCCGCTTTCGACGGTATCATCATGCAATACACCAACCCATTGACAGGTGGTCACGTAATGCAAACCATGGGCGCTTCAATACAATTGTTGCGTGCTGGTGAACATACAAAAGCCCACAAACACACCGGTTCATTCGTCTACCAATGCGCCAAAGGCAAAGGCTACTCGATTATCAATGGCCAACGTTTCGACTGGAAGGAGCGCGATATTTTCTGCGTACCTTCGTGGGCATGGCACGAGCATGTGAATGGTTCGGATACCGAAGATGCGTGTTTGTTCTCGTTCAACGACTTGCCAACTATAGAGAAACTGGGATTGTATCAAGAGAAAATATACGAAGAAAATAACGGTTATCAGATTTTAAATTAGGAGCTGTTTCCCGCTATCATTCCAATCTTTTTTTTAACCTTCCAGGTTAAAAAAAGGATTTTCCCTTCTATCGGGGCTAGGGCACTAAAAAAATATAACGCATAATAATAATTTAGTAACATTAATCAATACAACCTTTGCGAACTTTGCGTTAACCATTGCGAACCTTGCGGTTAAAAAACTTATTCCGCAACCCTCCATACAATTCACATCGTAATACTCGCTCGGGTCAGAACCTCAGTTCCTCAGTCACTCAGTAACTTTAAGAAAAAAAATGAAACTACTCACCTACCAAACCCAAAAATCCGAAGCCAGACTCGGATTCATCCACAACGACAAAGTCATCGACATTCAGAATTTTGGAGATGTCATGCAATTCCCTTTGCCTTCAACCATGCTTGAACTCATTGACATGGGCGATTTAATCATTGCGGAAATCAACTCACTGATGAAAAGCTGCGACCCTGGAGACTTAATAGGAATCTCATTTACTATGGAGGAAATCACCATCCTCGCTCCGATTCCAAAGCCACGTAAAAACATTATTGGTATTGGATTAAATTTCACAGAACACGTAGCCGAAAGCGCACGTACTTTAGACACATCCAACGAGCTGCCACAAAAACCAATCATATTTTCTAAACCTCCCACTGCAGTAACTGGAACCAATACCAACATTTTACTCAACCCGAAACTCACCCAACAACTCGATTGGGAAGTCGAATTGGCTGTGGTTATTGGCAAGCCCGGAAAATACGTTGACAAAAAAGAAGCACTTGACTATGTATTCGGATACACCGTCATCAACGACATTTCCGCGCGTGATTGCCGACGTGCCGGCCAATGGATTGTTTCTAAAGGACAAGATACTTTTGCGCCGATGGGACCGATTTTAGTGACCAAAGACGAAATCCCAAATCCTCATGATTTGAATTTATCTTTAAAAGTAAACGGTGTAGAAAAACAAAATGCGAATACCAAATACATGCTGTTCAATATCAATGAACTCATAGAAGATCTAAGCACCGTCTTCACACTCGAGCCCGGCGATATCATTGCTACCGGAACTCCAGCCGGAGTTGGTGCAGGCCGCAGCCCACAAGAATGGCTTTGGAATGGCGATGTTGTTGAAGCTACTGTTGAAGGTATCGGAACGATTGTCAATACGGTAAAAGAAATTAATGTTTAACATTTGATATTAAGAGGAGAATGTCCAGTGGACATTCGGTTTAAATTAAAGTCCAAGCTAATTGTTAAACGGAATCTCGCGTTAGGGATTGAGCAATTGTCTGAGCTCTTTTTGTGCCGTTGTTCGGCGCGAAAAAGCGAGTGTGAAAGCCCGACCCTTGTGGTAACGCCCAAAAATAAAAATGTAAAGCCGCAGGCGTGTCTAAAGCGCAGCGTGTCTAAAAATCCAATAATCCTATGAAAACATACAGAATCGGACAGATTGTTCCTTCTTCGAACGTCACGATGGAAACCGAAATTCCGGCTATTTTCCATTCAAGAGAAACCATATTACCCGAACGTTTCACGTTTCATTCGAGCAGAATGAGGATGAAGAAAGTCACCAAAGAAGAACTCGAAGCCATGGATGCGATGAGTTTGAAATGCGCTCAAGAACTTTCCGATGCGCATGTTGACGTTATGGGTTATGCTTGTTTGGTTGCCATTATGAGTATGGGTCGCGGTTATCATTGCGTTTCTGAAGTCAATTTGCATCAGGAAACTATTGCTAATGATTTTCCAACACCAATCGTTACTAGCGCCGGAGCATTGATTAACGGATTGAAAGTTTTAGGCGCAAAAAAAGTAGCGATCATTACGCCTTATATGCGACCGTTGACCGACATGGTAGTAGATTATATCGAGCACCAAGGTTTTGAAGTTGTGGATTCAATTGCTTTGGAAATTCCGGATAATTTAGAAGTCGCTGCGCAAAACCCGATGAATTTACTCGAAATCTACAAACGTCTGAACCTCAAAGATGTTGATGTGCTTGTAGCTTCAGCTTGTGTTCAAATGCCTTCACTGGCTGCGATTGATTTGATTCAGAAAGAAGTGGGTATTCCAGTAACTTCCGCCGCAGTTTGTACGACCTATGAAATGATGAAGAAATTAGGCATCGAAGCAAAATCGGCAATTGGCGGTGAATTGTTGAGCGGAAAATACTAATTATTGTTTTGCAATGATATGTTGGTATTGCTTGGTATTAGAAGTAATGGTGATGAGATATAAACCCACTGGATATATGGATAAATTGCCGTAAAATGTATTGGCACCCATAGTTGTATTCATACTGTAATTAAAGATTTTTTGTCCTGTCATCGAAAATATTAAAACTTCGGCTATATCATTATTTTCTGCATAGAAATCTATTGTAAACTTATCTAATATCGGATTAGGATAGAGCATAAATTGCAATTGATCTGGGACATCAAAACCTAGATTTGGACAAAGCGTTTGTATAGGAGAAACATAACCTCCACTGCTTGTATCATTAATTCCAATTCCAAGTTGCCCATAATAATTCGACCCCCATCCCCATCCTTCACCATTGGTTTTTAAGGCAATTCTTTGGTTTAATTGAGAAGAAATACTTTTCCAATCATGATCATCATTAATTGGAATTAAAATGGAAGAACCGGTTGAAGTTCCATTACCAAGGAAAGGATTGCCACAACCCCATAAAGTACCGTTTTCCTTAATGAAGTAACTACCCCATCTACCTGCTCCTATGGCGTTCCAATCACTGTCAATACCAACTCTAACGGGAGCAGTTTGTACTAGCGAGGTAACAAAACCTAATTGGCCTTCGTTATTTGCCCCCCAAGACCAAATCGTACCATTGTTTTTGAGGGCAATTGTATGAGATTGACCTAATGAAACAGCTTTCCAATCGGTTGCAATTCCTACTTGTGTTGGCACGTATCCTGTTGCAAATGTCCCGTATCCAAGTTCACCTGAGTTATTGTAACTTCCCCATGTCCATAAAGTACCATCTGTTTTAATAGCGGCATTAATATCATTACAAACCACAGTCAACCAATTATTTTCTGTACCAATTCTAATAGGAATCAATTGACGCGGCTCACTACCAGCACCTAAAAACCCAAAAAAGTTATCACCCCAACCCCATAGAGAACCATCCTCTTTTATAGCTAAAGAGCGCGAATGGCCTGCAGAAACAACCTTCCAATCGCTATCATTTCCTATTTGAATTAAAGTATTCTGCTCATTCGTAGTTCCATTTCCGATAGCACCATAGACATTGTTTCCCCAGCCCCATAAAGTTCCATTATTTTTTAAGGCTAAAGTATGCGAGTTTCCTGCGGAAATAGATTTCCAATCGGTACTGGCGTCTATTAGATTGGGTGCATAACTATTATCGTTCATACCATTTCCTAATGGATCTAATGTACGGTATCCCCAAGCCCATAAAGTACCATCAGTTTTGATACCGACTGTGTGATTGGCTCCGTTGCTCAGAGCTCTCCAACATTGCGCTTTAGCATTGAGCAGCGTTATAAGTAAAGTAAATAGTATTACAATTTTAAGTTTCATCGAGTTAGTGGTATTGATTGTAACAGAAATCTATACGCTAGATTTATTTCAAAAAAATAATTTGAAGTTTTAAATATAATCGATTTATTTTAATGGTGAAACTGATTACTTTTTTTTCGTAAATTAGAGGCACTTTTAAAATTAAAAAAACTATGAAAAGACAAGCAACTGCCGTTTGGAATGGCACAGGAAAAGATGGCAAAGGAAACTTAACCACACAAAGTACAGTTTTGAATAAAACACAATATTCATTCGCATCAAGATTTGAAGAAGGCGTCGGAACCAATCCTGAAGAATTAATCGCTGCTGCGCATGCAGGATGTTTTACAATGAAATTGGCTTTTAATTTACAAGCCGCTGAATTCACGCCAGATGAACTCACAACCAATTGTAAAATCACTTTAGATAATGGCGCCATTACCGAATCAGAACTTACATTAAAAGCTACTGTTGCGAATATTTCTGAAGAAAAATTTGCGGAATTGGTTAAAGATGCGGAAGCCAATTGCCCAATTTCTAAACTTTTAAATACTAAGATTACAGTAACATATCAATTGAACTAGAATTCAAATTTACCACAATTTAAGAAAGCGCTTCGGTGCTTTTTTTTAACACATAAACACATTCAATATGAACGCAAGTAATTTTGAAATCAACATCAATGCTCCGGCTTCCAAAGTCTGGCAAACCTTATGGGAAGATGGTTTTTATATGCAATGGACGAGTGCTTTTCATGCCGGTTCTTATGCCAAATCAGATTGGAAACAAGGCAGTAAAATACAATTTCTATCACCCGGCGGCAAAGGGATGTATAGCGAAATTGATGCGCTCGAGCACAATAAGAAAATGGTTTTCAAGCATCTTGGAGAAATAAAAAATTATGTGGAACAGCCGATAGAAGACAGTGTTTCCTGGTCGGGTTCGAAAGAAGGTTATACCTTGACGGAAAGCAATGGTCAAACTAACCTTGTTGTCACCGTCAATTTTCCTAAAGAAATGGATGCTTATCTGAGCGAGGCTTTTCCGAAAGCATTGGCGATTCTAAAAGAACTTGCGGAAAAAAATTACATCACGGTTTCCACTTCCGTGAATGCTACTATTGAAAAAGTTTGGGAATACTGGATTGACTCGAAACACATCGTGCAATGGAACCATGCTTCAGACGATTGGCACACACCTAAAGCGGTCAATCATGTGAAAGTCGGCGCGCATTTCAGTTATACGATGGCAGCCAAAGACGGCAGTATGAGTTTTGATTTTGAAGGCACTTATATAGACGTTGTACATCATGAGAAAATAAGTTACGCCATTGTTGGTGGAAGAAAAGTATTCTTATTGTTTGCTCTTATCGACAATCAAATTAAAATTGTGGAAACTTTTGAAGCTGAAAATGAAAACTCATTGGAGCTCCAAAAAACGGGTTGGCAAAATATCTTGGATAACTTTAAGAAGCATGTAGAAAGCGATGGTTAGCATTGAAGCATTTACTGCAATGGCTTTGTCTTTTCCTGAAGCTGTTGAAGAACCTCATTTCGAAAAGAGCAGTTTTCGCGTGAGTAAAAAAATATTTGCCACTTTGAATGAAACAGAAAATCGAGCAACCATAAAACTTTCAGCAATAGATCAAGACGTATTTTGTTGCCGAAAAGACTTGATGTTTCCAGTTCCGAACCAATGGGGAAAACAAGGTTGGACACACATCAATCTGTTGACGATTCCTGAGGAAATGTGCCTCGATGCGCTGACGACTTCTTATTGTGAAGTGGCACCTAAAAAATTAGTATCAACCATAAAATCAAAATAAAATGAATTCAAAATCAACAAAATTTATTTTCTGGACTACTACGATTATTATCTTTTTATTTGAAGGTGTCATGCCGGCATTAACCTCACAAACTGAAATGGCTAAAGAAGGCATCAGGCATTTGGGCTATCCTGATTATTTTGGCGTAATGCTTACTGTTTTCAAAGTTTTAGGTGCGTTGGTGTTGATCATACCTCAAGTACCACAACGACTAAAAGAATGGGCTTATGCAGGTTTTGCATTCGATTTTATAGCTGCCTTTGTAAGCAATTGGGCTGTCGATGGTTTGAGTCCGATGTTAGCATTACCCATTATCTTTTTAGGGATTTTGCTGGTTTCCAATATTTATTATCACAAATTACAAAACCTAAAAACGGTTTGATTGTTTGACATCAATGCATAAAAAAAGCTTCCGTGGTTGGAAGCTTTTTTTGTTTATCGTTTGAGTGAAAAATGCGCTTTAAAATTTTTCGCCGCGCCGTTTTCTTCATAATCAACACTAAACCAATAATCATCAGCTGGTAAACGTTGTCCGTTGAAAGTTCCGTCCCAACCATCGCCACTTGGAAAGATTTCTTTTAATAATTTCCCATAGCGGTCAAAGATGAATATTCTAGCATTCAATTGTTCCTTCAATCCTGCAATATTCCATGTGTTATTATATCCATCATCATTTGGAGTAAAGAATTTCGGATAATTAATCACCAAAACATCTCTGGTTAATGGACTTGAACAACCGTTAGCATCAACTACTTTTATAACGTGTGTTCCTGAACTTACCTCATAAAAAACATTACTTTCTTGTAATGGCCCATAATCCAATTGATACAAATAATTTCCTGGATCAGTAGCAAGCACTGTAATGATTTGATTTTCTTCAAAATAATTGGTTACAATGCCATCAATAGCAATTAATGTATATTCATTTACTGTCACATTCAAAGTTTGCGACAAAGCACATTCTCCAGCATCGGGTGTAAATTGGTAGATTCCAGTTACTGTATTATCGATGGTTGCCGGAGACCATGTACCCGAAACTCCATTTGGAGATATTGCAGGCAATGGTGGTGCAATGGTTCCTGTACATAAAGCCAAATCAGGAAATCCTGGGTAAACCGGTTCGGTTACAGTAATAAACATCGTATAGTGAGTAGCGCATTCAGTCAATTCATCAGGAGTAAACTCGTATGGAAAATTATTAATACTAGTTGTATTATCAACAACTGCTGGGTTCCATGTTCCTGTAATTCCGTTAGGGGATGTCAAAGGTAAAACCGGTGCTGTCGTTCCTTTACAAAATGCAGGAATCGTTGCAAAGTCAGGAACTGTTCTTGGAGTGATTGTGACACTTAGAGTTTGGGTAACAGCACACTGATCCGAATTCGGAGTAAACAAATAATTACCCGAAAGCGTATTACTGATGATTGATGGCGACCAAGTACCTTCTACTCCATTAGGCGAAGTGTTTGATAATAAAGGCGCTGCTTTTCCATCACAAATATCAGAAATTGGTTGAAAGTTTGGTATCAATACCGGAACTACTGTAAACGATAATGTTGTTAAAGTATTCGACACACATTGCCCGGCAGTTGGGTTAAAAGTATAAATGGTAGTTCCTAAATTAACGGTACTTACCGTAGGCGGATTCCATGTTCCGGTTATCGCAGGAGTATTTTCTGAATTTGTCGGCAAAATTGGAGCCACTGCTCCTTGACAAAGCGGGGCAAATGCTCCGAATAAAGGCACTATTCTAGGATTGACTGTTATTGTTAATTTAGCTATGGTAGCACATAAACCAGGTGTTGGCGTAAAAGTATATTCTGTAGTTGAGATATTGTCTAACGCCGGGTTCCAAGTTCCTGTGATGCCATTGGTTGATGTTAACGGCAACGGTGCTAAGGTATTGCCTTCACAAATTGGAGCAACCGCATTAAACGTCGGGAGAATATTTGGATTCACAGTAACCAATCTTGTTGCATTGGTATTGTTACATCCACCTGTACCAGTAATCGTATACGTCATGGTCGCAGTGCCATTGGTAATTCCTATAATCACTCCAGTAGATGCATCTATTGTTGCTACTGCAGTGTTCGAAGATGTCCATGTTCCGCCCGATGCTGTTGATGCAAATGTCGTTGTACCACCAACACAAATGCTTTGTCCACCACTCAATATTCCGGGGTTTTGTGGTGCCGAAACTGTTACTGTTCTCGTAGCTGGTGTACTGGCCGGGCAACCTCCGGTTCCGTTAACAATGTAGTTTATTGTAGCAGTTCCTGCGGCAATTCCGATAATATCTCCGGTACTTGATACTGTTGCAACCGTAGTATCTGATGAACTCCAAATACCACCTGTTACAGTTGATGTAAATACTGTAGGGAAACCAATACAAATGGTTTGATTACCACTTAAAACTCCAGCACTAGGAATCGCCGAAACCGTTACAGTTCTTGTAACTGTAGCATTCGGACAACCTCCGGTTCCTGAAACTGTGTAAGTTATCGTTGCAGCGCCTGCTGAAACCCCTGTAATGACACCTGTAGCATTTACAGTAGCAATGGCATTACTTGATGAACTCCAAGTTCCTCCCAATATCGTTGGGATAAATGTTGTTGTATTGGCTACACAAATCGCTTGATTTCCGCTTAATGTTCCCGCACTTACAGGATTACTTACTGTAACTGATCTTGAACCAGTAACTGAAGCACAACCTCCTGTACCAGCAACAGTATAATCAATGGATACTGTTCCGCTAGTTACTCCTGTAATCACTCCCGTGGAAGCATTTACTGTGGCTATGGCAGTATTGGCTGAACTCCATGTTCCACCTGTTGTCGTTGAAGTAAATGTGGTGGTCAATCCAACACAAACGCTTTGAGTTCCACTTAAAGTACCTGCAACCGGCGGCGATGCTACTGCAATGGCTTTTGTAAATTGATCGGCGCATGGAAACAACGTAGCATTAGGCGTAAATACATAATTACCACCTGTTGTATTACTAACTGTGGCTGGTGACCATGTTCCTGAGATACCATTTGTAGAAGTTGTTGGTAATGCCGGAGCCACAGATCCGGAACATATTGATGAAGGCAACGTGAAAGTTGGTGTTGTTGTAGCGACACAATTACCACAAGTAATTGTAGTTGGTAACACACAAGGATACCCATCAATGGATGTAATATTGAATGTTGCGCTTTGTCCCGGTAAAACGCCCATTACTTCAAAATGGGAAATATTCCAAGCTCCGGTTACTAATGGTCCACCATTGATGGAATACGTATAATGATATACCGGTGGTCCCGCAAGGTTATTCCAATCAAACCAAATAGACGTAGTGGTTGTCGCTTGATTTGGGTCGCAAAACATATTAATAACACCTGGAGTATTATTGACAATGACACTAATGGCTTTGCGTGGACTTTCACAAATTCCTACCGTTTGACTTACATAGTAAGTTCCATTCGCTGCAGTAGAAGGTGTTGGCGCAGTAGCTGAAGCTGTACCACCAGTGGCATCAGTTCCATACCAACTTAATGTACCGCCGGTTGAAGCAGTTGCCGTTAACGGTACCGCAGTACTTCCTTGACAATAATAAATTGGAGATGTTGCTGTGGGAATAGTGGCAGGCGTTGAAGCTATAAGTGCAATATTTGTTATTGGTGAGACACAACCCGTTGTAGTATTTCTGACAGTTACATTATAGTTTGAAGCAGCCAATCCAGAAAATGAAGGGTTCGTTTGATATGTAATACTATCTATACTATACTCAAGATTAGATCCCGATGGAGTCGTTACTAAAATAGTTCCTGTTGCAACAACACAACCTGGCTGTGTAACTGTCAAAGTTGGTGCTGATGGTGCTGTTGGCAATACAACCACGACATTGGCCGCATTAGAACAACCACTCACAGTATTAGTAACTGTAACGGTGTAGGTTGCTGAAGAAGTTGCAGTTGACGGATTTGGGCTATTCAATGGCAAGCCTGGACCGTTCCAAACAATTGTTACACCCAAGTCTGTAGAATTTCCAATTAATTTCACCCCACAATTTGGAGCAACACCTGTAGTTCCAGAAACATTAGGAGCACCTGTTGTAGCATTAATAGTTAAAACAACGGGAATTGAAACACAAGTTGTAGCAATATTTCTAACTATAACTGAATAATTATTAGCTGCTAATCCAGTAAAAATAGGACTTGGTTGGTATGTAGTCCCATTGATGCTGTACTCAAAATTTGCTCCAATCGGTGCACTAACGGTAATTGTTCCTGTGGGTACTATACAAGAAGTTTGAGTTGTTACACTTGCAGTTATAACGGGCCTTGGAATAACAGTTACCGTAACCGATTTAGGAGGAAGTACACAAGTATTCGATCTTGAAAAAACAATATCATCCAATGCAAAATCATTTCCGGCGAGCGCTATACTTCTGTTATAAATACAAATTTGAGCAGTCGTAACACCAGCACCGGCAGTCCAATTATAAGATTGTTGTGTCCATGTACAAGTGGCAGCAGGAGCTAATGCCGTTCCTAGTGAAACGCTATTAATGGTTACGTCAATATTCGCTTGATTGGGAGTTGCTAAAGTTTGTACCCAATATTTAATCGCATAACTTTGACCTGGAGTTACAGGAACTGTTTGACACCAAACTTTATCATTTCCACTGTTAGAAGTTGAACCATCGACAACCATCATTTTACCGGTTGTTGATGTATGGTCATTACAAGGAGAAAAACCTACTTCCCATGTTTCTGCATCTGTCACAACACCATATGCTTTTTGTACATTGGTTGGATTGTTTGGATTGTAATAGTTATAATCGCTTGTAAAACCAACATTCCCTAAGAAAAAATCGCCATTGTATACTAAATTATCGGGCGTTACGGTTGTTGAATTTACGGTGTAAGTAGTCGTTACACCAGGACTGACCGATGGATTCGCACCAGATGGAACCGCTTCAGCATTGTCGACGCTCCAAACATAAGTTCCGCCTCCAGTTGCAGTTAATGTTGTGGAAGCTCCTGCGCATATTGAAGCATTAGCTGCCGTCAAAGTCAAACCTGTTGGAGCTGGAATGATGATTCCTGTTTGTGAAATAGACGTTCCTGCATTATCGGTCACGGATAAATTATAGGTGCCCGGAGCTAATCCTGTAAAAAAACCAGTTGGGCTATTAGTCGGCGCAATGGCTCCTGATAATGTATAATTTACATAAGGTTGTGTTCCTCCTATACCATATCCAAAAATGGTTCCGTCGTTAGCATTGATGCAAGTTAGATTTGTAATGGAATAGGTTAATGATAATGGTGGTATTGGTGCTATTAGAGAGAAGTCATCGACAGCAAAATCATTTCCGCCAATACTGGTATTGTCATCAAAAATTTCGATATTCACACAAGCATTGGTTGGTCTGAAAGTATAGACAACATGTTGCCAACCTATGGCTGGAAGTGGTGCTACAACATAGCCATTAGGCAGTACTGTATTTACTGAAGTCAAAGTGATATTACTGGCATTATTCCATGCAATACCAATTTGAGCTTGAGTACCTAAATTAGTCGTCGTCGTTGAAACCGATTTAATCCAAAAACTAAAAGTATAAGTTACCCCTACAGTCAATCCGCAAGCTCCTCCTCCTGTGTTTCCTGCGCGCCAAAATCGTTGTTGTCCACCGGTATTGGTTCCATCGACAACCAACATATTCCCACTTCCTGAATGATCAGTTCCAGCTATAAAATTAGCCGTATTCATTGGAAATGGATTGTTTGTCACTGCATAATTTCCAGGGATTGTTGTGCCGGAAGGTACAACTGCATTATAACAACAGCTGTTAATACTAAAGCCAACACCATTACCTCCACTTTCAAAATCACCGTTGGTTAATAGATTCTGAGCAGAAAGCCCCAATGAAGTAAGTAAAATTATATATAAATATAGAGACTTGGATAATCTTCGCATCATTTGATTTCTTTTAATTTACTAGTAAAATTAAGGGCACAAGATAGTAAATATTGCTAAAAGTATAAAATTTGAAGTTTTAAAATTTCATACTATTTATACACAAAAAAAGAGTTCTAATAGTAGAACTCTTCTTGTTTAATTTATATTGCTTTTGATTAATACTTTAGCAATTTCAATAAAGCAATTTCAAAACGTTCTTTAGGTAAATATTGGTCTTCCAATGCTTTGGTAAATGGAATCGGACTGTCTAAACTGGCCACTCTTTTTACAGGTCCATCCAAATATTCAAAACAATCTTCCATAATCATTGCAGAAATATCGCTCGCAATACCGCCAAACATGCTGTCTTCTTGCAAGATTATAGCTTTGTTGGTTTTTTTAACCGAAGCATAAATCGTTTCTTTATCGAGAGGTTGCAAAGTTCTTAAATCAATCAAATCGGCTGAAATATCAGGGTTTTTGTCTAATACTTCCAAAGCCCAATGAACCGCTGCTCCGAAAGCTATAATAGTAATATCATTGCCTTCTTTTAACATCGCTGCTTTTCCAAAAGGCAAAGTATAATAGTCTTTAGGGACTTCTTGATAAACGCTTCTGTATAATTGTTTGTGTTCAAAAAACAACACCGGATTAGGGTCGTTGATAGCCGTTGCTAATAGGCCTTTCGCATCATAAGGAAATGCCGGATAAACCACCTTTAGTCCCGGAGTTTTGGTAAACCAAGCTTCATTAGTTTGGGAGTGAAATGGCCCAGCTTGTGTTCCGCCGCCACAAGGCATTCGAACTACAACGTCTGCATTTTCTTGCCAACGGTAATGTACTTTTGCCAAGTAATTCACAATTGGATTAAATCCTGTAGAAACAAAATCTGCGAATTGCATTTCAACAATCGCTTTATAACCATTAATAGACAATCCCATTCCGGCTGAAACTACAGCACTTTCACAGATTGGTGTGTTGATGATGCGTTCTTTTCCGAATTGTTCAACAAAGCCATCGGTAATCTTAAAAGCGCCACCATATTCAGCAATGTCTTGTCCCATGATTATTAAATTGTCATGACGTTCGAAAGATTGCTTTAATCCTTGTGAAATAGCGTCTACCAATCTAATGTTATCGGTTTCATTAGAAGGATTAACTTCTTCAAAATCATACGGTTTATATACATCGTTTAATTCCTCATCATAGTCGGCTTCAATCTCAGCTTCGGCATTGGCAATAACTAAATTGTCATCGATTTCTTTCTTGATTTCAGTTTTCCATTCCTCATCTTGAGCAGCAGTCATTACGTTTTGCTTGATCAAATATCTTCTGTAAGTTTCTACAGGATCTTTCTCTGCCCACAAATCCATAAGTTCTTGCGGAACATATTTGGTACCGCTCGCTTCTTCATGACCGCGCATTCTGAATGTTTTGAATTCTAGCAGCACCGGACGTGGATTGGTTTTCATCGAAGCTACGATTTCTGAAAGTTCAATATAAACTTCCAAAATATTATTTCCATCAATGATGTGACTTTCCATTCCGTAACCAATGCCTTTGTCAGCAAGGTTTTCACATCGATATTGTTCGTTAGTCGGAGTTGATAAACCGTAACCATTGTTCTCGATCACAAACAAAACCGGTAAATCCCAAACCGATGCTATATTCAAAGCTTCATGGAAATCACCTTCACTCGTTGCGCCTTCACCAGTAAAAACCGCTGTGACTTTGCCATTCTTTTTGAGTTTATTCGCTAGAGCAATCCCGTCAGCAACACCCAATTGTGGACCCAAATGCGAAATCATACCAATGATTTTATACTCTTGAGTTCCGAAGTGAAAACTACGATCACGGCCTTTAGTAAAGCCACTCGCCTTACCTTGCCATTGTGAAAATAATCGGTATAATGGAATGTCTCTACCTGTAAACACACCTAAGTTTCGGTGCATCGGTAAAATGTATTCGTCTTTGTCTAAAACTGCAGTAACACCAACCGAAATCGCTTCTTGCCCAATGCCGGAAAACCATTTGGATACTTTTCCTTGACGAATCAGTATCAGCATTTTTTCCTCGATAAGTCGTGGCTTGAGTAATCTTTTATATAAATCTAGTAATTGTTCGTCGCTTAAATGTCTTCTTTCAAAATTCATTATAAAGTATCGGTTGTATTAAAACTGTTCAAAAGTATAAAAAAATAACAGGATGACCGTGAAATGTATTTTTTTTTTGAATTGTTGATAACTTTTAAAATTGCTTTTTAAAATTATTATTTACATTTGTAGTTATAAGGGTTCACAACCTTTTAGTTATTAACAAAAACATTTTAGTATGCAAAACATTCCAAGTGTGGACTTGCGTGATTTCCTTTCGGGTGACCCGGAACGTAAACAAAAATTTGTAAATGAAATCGGTAGTGCTTTTGAAGATATTGGCTTTGTAGCACTCAAAGGTCATTTTTTAGATGACCAATTGGTAGCAGAATTGTATGGCGAAATCAGAAATTTCTTTTCGCTGCCTTTAGAAACCAAATATAGTTATGAAATCCCAGGAATTGGCGGGCAAAGAGGTTATGTCTCTTTCGGTAAAGAACACGCCAAAGGGAAAAAAGAAGGCGATTTGAAAGAGTTTTGGCATTTTGGTCAATACGTTGACAAAGATTCTAAATATGCTTCAGAATATCCTGATAATGTTGATGTAAAAGAATTGCCACGTTTCAATGTTGCCGGAAAAGAAGCCTATAAAATGCTGGAAAAAACAGGTATTTATGTATTACGCGCTTTGGCTTTACATTTAGGTTTGGATGAGTTTTATTTTGATAAATATGGTTATGAAGGTAACTCAATTCTAAGACCAATCCATTATCCACCAATTACTTCTGAACCCGAAAATGCCATTCGTGCCGCTGCGCACGGTGATATCAATTTGATTACCTTATTAATGGGTGCTCAAGGAAAAGGATTGCAAGTGCAAAACCACAACGGCGATTGGATTGACGCGGTTGCTGAACCAGATGAATTGGTAATCAATGTTGGCGATATGTTATCCCGCCACACTAATAACAAATTAAAATCCACCATTCACCAAGTAGTGAATCCGCCAAGAGAATTGTGGGGAACATCACGTTATTCGATACCTTTCTTTATGCATCCCGTAAGCGATATGCGTTTGGATTGTTTAGACAGTTGCATCGATGCTCAAAACCCAAAATTATACGAAGACATTTCTGCTGGTGAATTCCTGCACGAACGTTTAGTAGATTTAGGATTGATTAAAAAATAAACCCAATTATTATTTCAAATGAAGACATTGAGTTCGCTTGATGTCTTTGTTTTTTTTTAGTGAGTGAGTAGCTGAGTTTCTGAGTTCCTGACCCGAGCAAGTATTACGATGCGAATTGTATGAAGCGCAGCATAATAAGTTCGTTTTGGTAAACATTAACCCTAGCCCTGATAGCAGCGATATCCTTTTTCCGGCTTCTTTAGACGGGAAAAGATTTAGCGGATAGCAGGAAACAGCTTCTAAAAAAACTTATTCCGCTCGACTCAGAAACTTAGGCACTCAGCAACTCAGTAACTCATGGATTTACAAGACCAACTCAAAAACCTATTCCCCGACCACGTTCCTTCCAACGAACCGGAACCGATTGAACAAGACAAACCACTCTGGATTCAAGCCGAACCCATGATTTGCAAATTCGAAAAACGGAAAGGAAAACCAACCACTATCATTGAAGGCTACACCGGAACCGACGAAGATTTTAAAATCCTGGCCAAAGAACTCAAAACCAAACTTAGTGTTGGCGGCACTTTCAAAGACGACTCCATCATCATTCAAGGCGATTACCGCGACAAGATTATGGAAATGCTTAAGAACAAAGGCTTCAAAGTCAAACGCGTCGGTGGATAATTAATAATTAACAATGAATAATTAATAATGAAGCGTTCCCTATATTTACACCCTTCAAACTAAAAACAAACTCAGCGTCTCAGAAACTCAGCCGCTCAGGAACTCAAAAAAAATGATACAATCATCTGAACTCATATTAAATCCCGACGGAAGCGTCTACCATCTAAACCTCAAACCCGAACACATCGCGCACGACATTATTTTCGTAGGCGATCAAAATCGTGTAGAGAAAATCACACAGTTTTTCGACAGCATAGAATTCTCCACTCAAAAAAGAGAATTCAAAACGCAAACCGGAATCTACAAAGGCAAACGCATGACCATCATGTCAACCGGAATCGGGCCTGACAACATCGATATTGTGATGAACGAACTTGACGCTTTGGTCAACATCGACTTAAACACAAGAAAACCAAAAGAAAACCTGACCTCCTTAAACATCATCCGCATTGGAACTTCAGGTTCTCTGCAAGCCGATATTCCTGTCGATAGTTTCGTGATGTCGAAATTCGGATTGGGCTTAGACAACATGCTCCGCTCCTATCTCATCGACGAAATCTCCGATAAAAACATCGAAGATGCCTTCATCAAACACACCGATTGGGATGCGAAAAAAGGCCGTCCATATGCGATTGCGTGCAGCGAAAAACTCGAGAAAATCATCGAAAGTGATCAAATGCACAAAGGAATTACAGCTACTGCAGGTGGTTTTTACGGACCACAAGGCCGCGTGCTTCGCCTCAACATCCAAGACGAAAATCTGAATAGTAAAATGGATAATTTCAAAGTCGACGGCACCAGAATCACCAACCTCGAAATGGAAACCGCAGCTATTTATGGCTTAGGAAAACTGCTCGGGCACCACTGTTTGTCGCTCAACGCCATCATCGCCAACCGCGCGTCGGGTACGTTCAGCGCCGATCCGTACAAAGCTGTCGATGCATTGATCGCCTACACTTTAGATAAGTTAGCGAATAATTAGAAGCTGTTTCCCGCTATCATTCCAATCTTGTCATTGCGAACGTAGTGAAGCAATCTGTTTGATGCTTACGGCGCAATGCCAAGGATTTTCCCTTCTATCGGGGCTAGGGCACTAAAATAAAATGACTGCAAGATTTTAAGATTATAAGATCGTACAGTCTTAAAATCTTATAGTCTTAAAATCAAAACCATGTCTTTCATCCTAGAAACCAATCGACTCCTAATGCGTCAGTTCCAAGCCACAGACAACGAAGCCATGTTTATCATGGATTCCAATCCTAACGTGCACCAATATCTGGGCAACACACCATTAACCAAAATAGATGAATGCGATGCCTATATCAAGAGCATCCAAAAACAATATGCCGATAATGGTATCGGTCGTTACGTAGTCATCATCAAAGAAACGCAAGAAATCATCGGTTGGGCCGGAATCAAATTCATCACCGAACCCGAAAACAATCATGTGAATTTTTACGATTTAGGTTACCGATTCGCCGAAGCACATTGGGAAAAAGGCTACGGTTACGAAGCAGCCAAAGCTTGGCTCGAATACGGATTCAACGAAATGAAACTTCCTAAAATATACGCCACCGCTCACATAGACAATGCAGGTTCTAATCGCATACTTCAAAAAATAGGATTCCAAAAAAATGGTCAATACATGCATTATGACTTACTGTGCAATTGGTATGAACTTCAAAATCCCAATCTAAAAACCTAGCGCACATTGCGTAAATCTTTGCGAACTTTGCGGTAAAACAACATCTCAAATGACAACACTAAATATCTCGGGCGTTCCAGAACATTTCAACTTACCGTGGCATCTCTGCATCGACAATGGTGAATTCGAAACCCAAAACATCAACCTGCAATGGACCGACGTTCCCGAAGGCACCGGAAAACTATGTCAAATGCTGCGCTCCGGAGAAACCGACATCGCTGTCATTTTAACCGAAGGCATCGTCAAAGATATTGTAGCCGGAAACCCGTCTAAAATTGTTCAGGTTTATGTTGAGTCGCCTTTGTTATGGGGCATTCACGTTTCGGCGAAATCAAAATATCAAACCATTGCAGATTTACAAAATACCAAAGTAGCGATTTCACGATTAGGCTCAGGTTCACAACTCATGGCTTATGTCAATGCACACCAACAAGGCTGGAAAACAGAAACGCTTTCATTTGAAATCGTCAATACCATCGACGGCGCAGTCGAAGCATTGACCAACGGAACGGCTGATTATTTCATGTGGGAACATTTCATGACCAAACCATTAGTAGATAAAAATATTTTCAGAAATCTAGGCGATTGCCTTACACCATGGCCATGTTTCGTCATTGCTGTGCGTGATGAAGTGCTCCAAAATCATCCCGAACAAATCAAAGCCTTACTTCAAATTATCAATCAAACCACTTCAGAATTTAAAGAAATTCCCAGCATTGATAAAACCTTAGCTTCGAAATACCATCAAAAAATTGAGGACATTCAACAGTGGTTATCGCTGACTGAATGGTCGCAAAAACCATTGCAAGCCGAAGTGTTAAACAACGTACAAAATCAATTGCATGAACTCGCTCTTATAGATAAAAAAGGTACTTTTGCTGAAATTGTTAAAACCGTTTAGTTTAGCGTTTTAGGTTACCATGATAAAAAAGACGATTTATGCTGTTCAAAAAATAAAACAAAAACTTCAGGTCAAAAAACCTTGGGACAATGTTATTATTTTCGCTTTGAATGTGTTGATTGCCATTCCTGTATTCATCATTGTTCACCAAAATCTCGTCGATCCGAATTGGTATTTCCAACTCGACAGAATTCTTTTGTTTCTAGGCATACTTATCGTAATTCAACTGGTTTTGCGATTGTTGCGAACCATCATTATTGTTTGCATTGCTTTGTATATTGTGGCTTTGGTTATCGGCAGTCTCTTGGGAAAATATGGATTTAAAAGTGTCACAGAAGATTATCAATACATGGTGTATTCGATGAGCGACAGCCCGAATCCGCAAGATGTTATCATTTCTAAGTTGCTTCCATTTCCGAACAAAACCAAAATCATCAATGCGATTGAATTCGAAAATCCAAAAGTTCGTGACTTCGCGGTGATGGCTACCACTAAGGATTTTAAAGACATTCGCGGCTATTCGAATTATAGAACTACCATTCAATGCTTTGCGGTTTTTAAAGAAATCAATTCACGTTGGAATTACGTCAGCGATCCAAAAGGCAAAGACTACATCGCAAAAGCAACAGAATCTTTACGCTATTTTTCAGGCGATTGCGATGATCATTCTATTCTTATGGCGGCTTGCATCAAATCGATTGGCGGCACTCCAAGACTCATTCACACCGGCGGTCATATCTATCCCGAAATGCTCATTGGCAACAAAACAGATTTAGAAACGGTCAATTATTTAATCAAAAAAGTGCTTTTTGTCAAAGAAAGTAAAGGCAATAAAATTCATTATCACATCGACGAGCGTGGGCAAATATGGCTCAACCTCGATTATACGGCAACTTATCCGGGCGGCCCATTCATGTCGGAAGAAATATTGGGAGCACTCACACTTTATTGATTTTATAACCCGAAATTATCCGATTGGTTTTTATATCTTAGCTCATCAAAAAAATTCATTTTATGAAGAAACTCATACTGCTATTACTGCTTGGTTCGCAATGGATTCATGCACAAGATACCATTCCAAAATCGCCTTTATTAAACAAACGAAACGAAGTACGTGTTGATGTTTTAGGCTTGGCGTATTCGAGATTAAATATAACCTACGAACGTTTTTTAAATCATAATTTCTCTGTTGGTGTTAGTGGTATTTATTCGAGTAACAAAAAGAATAAAGATGATTTTGATGAAGGTAATGTCAATTCATTTACCAAATATGAAGTCATACCATTTGTGAGATACAATCTTTCTCAAGGCGCGCGCAGTTTCTATTTTGCTGAAATTTTTGCCGATGCGAATGGTGGTGATTTTAGAGAAATTGTGCTTTTAACCGATGCTTCTAATAATGATTACTATGCGATACAAAAAAGCAGCTATTCTGATTTGGGTTTAGGTGCAGCGATTGGTTATAAATATTATATCAAAGACCAATTCGGAATTGAATTTTTGGTAGGCTTCGGATCCAATATGTTCAACAAAGATAAAAGCCCCGATATATTGTCACGCGTGGGTTTAGGCGTTAGCTATCGATTTTAAATAAAGACTATGAAAACTATACAATATTTCTTTTTTGTGGCTTTGGCTACGATTTTAATGGCGGCAGACTGCTCCAATAAAGACAGCGAATTTTATAATGATGTATTTGTTTCTGCTCCAAATTTGGTGACTGTAACAAGGTCAGCTATACCCGAAGATCAGGGAGTTTATGTCATAGCAACTATTCCAAAATTGTTGAATGTAACCACAATGACACATCCGTTGGATATTTATCAAACGACCGGTGGTGCAGCGAAATTGAATTTTTCTTACGAACTCGAAAAAGAAAACGCTGGAGCTTGGGATTATGTAGAGATCACCAATGCTCAAATACAAGTAACAAAAGGAGCAGCACAAGTAGATTCGTTTGTTTTTGCAAGTACAATATACAACACTGTAACACAATCTTATGAATACCAAGCCGGACTTCAAGCCTTACCTGCAGGCAATTACAGATTGAGTTTTGGTTATAATAGTGATGCCAATAATATTGTTGAATTGCGCTCAGAAAGCATCAACAACAATTTATTTTTAAATTTAAATTCACCCAACACCACAGATTTGGATGGCAGCGGTTATTACCATTTTACAATCAACTAGAAAACCATTCAATAGGTTTTTTGTGAATGGATTTCAAATAGTCATTCACTTGACTAAAGTGCTTGTTTCCAAACCATTTTCCTTGGTTGGCGCTCATCGGTGATGGATGTCCGGAAGTTAAAACCAAATGTTTATCCCGATTGATTTTCGCACCTTTCTTTTGCGCAAAACTGCCCCAAAGTAGAAACACAATCTGCTTCTTTTGATCTGATATTTTTTGAATCACAGCATCCGTAAAAATCTGCCAATCCAAATGTTTATGGCTGTTCGGTTGATCTTTTCTAACCGTGAGCGATGCATTCAAAAGCAAAACACCTTCCTTGGCCCAATGCTCAAGATTACCTGAATTTGGAATGAATATCGTATCAAAATCAGCATTGATTTCTCGAAAAATATTGCGCAATGATGGTGGAATTGTAATGCCGTCATTCACAGAAAAACACAAACCATTCGCTTCTTTAGCGCCGTGATACGGATCTTGTCCGATGATGACTACTTTCAATTGCTCGAACGAACATTGCTCAAAGGCTGCGAAAATCAAATCTTTGGGCGGATAACAAATGGTGGTTTGATACTCGTTTTCAACCGCATGTAACAGTTCCTCAAAATAAGGTTTTTTAATTTCATCCGATAAAACCGTTTGCCAATCTGAAGGTAATTGCATCCCAATAATTTTAACGCAAAGTTCGCAAAGTTTTTCGCAATCTACACCGAGAAATAATGGTTTTAACTTTGTAACTTTGATTCCTTGCAACCGAAACAGAAAAATGATTAGCATTACCGAAAAAACTTTACAGGATTTACAATTTCCAACGGTCTTAGAAACAATTGCTGCGATTTGCAATACAGAAATTGGGAAGCAAAAAGCTTTACAAATTACGCCGTTTAAAGAACAAGATATTTTGATGGATGCATTGCTGCAAACTTCAGAATATTTGTCTTCTTACGAAAATAACAATGCGATTCCAAATCACGGGTTTGATGCGATTACGCATGAAATTAAATTTCTGGCGATTGAAGATAGCTTTCTCGAAGTCGGGAGTTTTAGAAAAATTGCGTCCATTTCAGAAACATCGAATACGTTGTTGCAGTTCCTCAAAAAATTTGAAGAATATTATCCTAAGCTGCATGCGAAATCTTCCGCACTTGAATTGACGAAAGTCATCATCAATCAAATCGAGAATGTTGTTGATAAATATGGTGAAATCAAAGACAATGCTTCTTCGGACTTATTAGACATTCGCCGCAATATGAATTCGGTTCGCGGTAAAGTCAACCAAAGTTTCGGCGTGGCTTTGACGCATTACAACAGCGTGGGTTATCTCGATGAAATCAAAGAAAGCTTTGTGCAGAATCGTAGGGTTTTAGCGGTTTTGGCGATGTATAGAAGAAAAGTGAAAGGTTCCATTTTAGGCAGCTCCAAAACGGGAAGCATCGCTTATATTGAACCCGAAACAACGTTGCAATATTCGCGTGAACTGAGTAATTTAGAGTATGAAGAAAAAGAGGAAATCACTCGGATTTTAAAGCAATTGACTAATGATATTCGTCCGTTTTTACCGTTATTAATTCAATATCAAGATTTCTTAAGTGATATTGATGTCATCGCGGCGAAAGCTAAATATGCACAACGCATCAAAGGGATTTTACCTAAAATCAATGACCAACGAAAATTGTATTTTAAAGAAGCCTTCCATCCTATTCTGCTTTTAAACAATAATTCGAAGAACGAAATCACGCATCCGCAAACTTTCGAGCTGCATCAAGAAAAACGAATCATAGTGATTTCTGGACCAAATGCCGGTGGAAAAACCATATCCTTAAAAACCGTTGGCTTGCTGCAATTGATGTTACAATCTGGTATGTTGATTCCCGTGCATGAACGCAGTGAAACATTTTTATTCGACAGAATTTTGACAGACATAGGCGACAATCAATCTATTGAAAATCATTTAAGCACCTACAGTTACCGTTTAAAAAACATGAATTATTTCTTGAAAAAATGCAACAAGAAAACCATGTTTTTGATTGATGAATTCGGAACGGGTTCTGATCCTGAATTGGGTGGCGCTTTGGCTGAAATTTTCCTTGAAGAATTCTACCATCGTGAAGCGTTTGGAATCATCACCACGCATTACTCGAACTTGAAAATACTCGCGAATGAATTGCCTTTTGCGATCAATGCCAATATGCTTTTTGATGAGAAATCGCTGGAACCCATTTATAAGTTGGTATTAGGCCAAGCAGGAAGTTCGTTTACGTTTGAAGTCGCCCAAAAGAACGGTATTCCATTCGGACTAATCAATCGCGCGAAGAAGAAAATTGAAGTCGGAAAAGTGCGTTTTGATAAAACCATAGCAAACCTACAAAAGGAACGTTCAAAAATGGAGAAAACCTCACAAACGCTCAAAGAAGAAGAATCGAAAGCGCGTGAGGAAGGTAAGAAAATGGAATCGATTAATGTCAAAATCAAGCAGAAACTTGAAAGCTATCAGGAATTGTATGACAGCAACCAACGTTTGATTTACATGGGACAAAAAGTGGATGACATAGCCGAGAAGTATTTCAACAGCAAAAACAAAAAAGAATTGATGGGTGAATTGCTCAAAATTGTGGAAATAGAAAACTCTAAAAGAAAGAAAGCGACTGCCAAAGAAACTAAGATTAAAGAAGTTCAGAAGAAAGAAATTATCAAGGAAGTTACGGTTCAAGTCGAAAAAATCAGAACCGAAAAGAAAGAAAAGAAACTCAAAGCCAACACGGTTATCATCAAACCAAAACCTGTTTTAAAAGTGGGAGATCGGGTTCGAATGTTCGATGGAAAAGCCATTGGCAGCATTGATAAAATTGAAAAAAACAAAGCAACCGTTAATTACGGTGTCTTTACATCGACAGTAAGTTTGGATGTTTTGGAATTTGTTGAACCAACGAAGAAATAATTATAAATTTTGAATGATGTTAGACCTTCCAAAAAATAAAAAAATCATTCTTTTCGACGGTCTTTGCAATTTGTGTGAAGCATCGGTGCAGTTTGTTATTAAGCATGATACTCAAGATCAATTTCGGTTTGTAGCGTTGCAATCGGAATTGGGTCAGCAGATTTTGAATCATATTGGCATCAACCCGAAAAATATTGATTCGACCGTTTTGTATGAACCCGGAATTGCCTATTATTATAAGTCGAATGCGGCTATACAGATAGCCCGACATTTGGGTGGCTTATTTCATTTTGGAACTGTTTTTAGAATTATTCCGACAGCTTTACGCAATGCTTTGTATGATTATATAGCGGCTAATCGTTACAAATGGTATGGTAAAAAGCAAAGTTGTATGACACCTACTCCGGAATTAAAAGCCAAATTTTTAGAATAAAAAAAACGCCTCAATGTGAGGCGTTTTTTATTTTTTATAAAACCAAAAACTAGTTCTTAATCAATTTTTGAATGGCGTTTCCTGATGCTGAAGCAATGTTCATCATATAAATTCCGTTGGCTAAATCGGAAACATTCATTTCAATTGCGGAAAGATTTTTGAAAGTTTGATTTTTAACGATTCTTCCATGAATATCCGTGATAGCAATGGCCGTTATGGATGCATTCTCTTTACTTGAAACCTTGATAAGATTATTGGTCGGATTAGGATATACAACAAAATCTGTATTTTGAACCGCAGTAATTTCTTCAACACCCAGTAAATCAATATCAGTAGCTGTAACGATTAAGTTATCAAAGAAACCCGCCGTTGTTGACGCAGCGTTTGTGATGGCAGCAGTTGTCCCAGTGGCGGCTGCAGAGCCACTTCTTGAAATAAAAGCTACTTTATCTGGATCTACACCAGCAGCTGCACCGACAACTTGTCCAATGAATGATGGTCCTTTCCATACAATTTGCCCGGTTGTTTTATTAAAGCTTACTATTAATTTAACCCATTGATTTGCCGGTAAGATGAGATTGGTAGCTGTTGGTCCAAGGAAAAAACCATAGTTTCCTATTGGAGCTGTAGCACTAGTGTAATAACCTATACCTTGTAGTATAAGCGTTTTGGTATTAAAAACAAATCCCCCTAAAATTTTTAAGGAAGCCGTTGTTGTTGTTGCGTCATATATATACAAACCTTTGGTATTGTTACTTAATCCGCTACCGTCTCCTGTATACAAATCAAATTCAACTTGAATTTTATTGTTAGCTGGATCACGAAATGCCCATTGATCCGCCAAACCGCCTTGCCACATATTGCGTCTTCCTTTGTCTCCATTGGTTCCATCAATCTGTAAGACTTTTCCATGCCCTGCGCCGTAATCAGCAATTTGAAAATTATCAGGTCCTGCATTTGTAGCTGTCGTTGCCGCCAATGGATCTAAATCATAATTTGTAGATAAGGTGTAATAATTATTGGTTGGAATTGTACCTGTAGCATCTGTTCCAACGGCACCAATAGTTAAAGAATCAAAATCTTCAGATTGAAGAATTTGTGCTGACAGATTTTGAATACTAATCAAAA
The DNA here is from genome assembly GCF_031411595.1 of Flavobacterium sp. Lineage (GTDB taxonomy): Bacteria > Bacteroidota > Bacteroidia > Flavobacteriales > Flavobacteriaceae > Flavobacterium. The sequence continues at coordinate 27,084 of NZ_JANOBI010000056.1, forward strand.
TAATCAATAATAGTAATAGTTTTTTCATAGACGTAATTTTTTAAAGGATTAATGATTTTAGGAATGCAATTTAAGCATATTTTGTTTTATAATAAGCTACTGAGACAGTTATCATTTTTTTAATATTTCAACAATATCGGTTGGTTCATTAATGTACAATGCTTTGTATAATTATGTAGTCTTTTACAATATGATAAAAAGAAAAGTTGCATGATACCAACTCCTGAACTGAAAGCTAATTTTTTAGAATAGAAAACGCCTCAATTGCGAGGCGTTTTCTATTTTTTTGTAAAACAAAATTAGTTTTTGATAATCTTTTTGGTAACTAAACCTTTATCCGAATTGATTTTCATCATATACATTCCTGACGCCAAATCAGCAACATTCATCTGAACGTTTGGGAGGTTTTCAAAAGATTGGCTCTTAACAATTCTGCCATTGATATCATTGATAACAATACTATTGATAACGATATTATTGTCGTTTTTTACCGAAATTAAATTGTCAATAGGATTAGGAAAAACAACAAATGAATCTGCAGTGAATGTACTTGTACTCAAGCCGGGATTTGCAGTAATTTTCATCGCTACATTGTTAATCGTCGGTGCGGTAAATACTCTGCCACAACCATTGTTTGTGCCAGTACTTCCGCAACGAGTTACTGTACTCAATGCGGTGTCTCCATCTGGTTGAATTCCTATCACAGCCGTTTCGTTGATAACCCAAAACACATTATTTCTACTCGCTTTAAGCATTACGGTTATGGTGTTATCAGCTTCGGTAATATCCAATCCGTTAAATTCAAAATCAACAGTAAACTTACCTGTTGTTGGTGGTGCATCTATAACTACTGCTAATTCTGAAAAAGGAAACATAGTACCAATACCTGAACCACAAACGCCAGCTCCGGTTGTGGTTGGGCAATCTGTATACAACGACATAGTCAGCGTAACCGGAGATGTATCCGTTAAATTAAAAAGGTCAACAGAAATAATATCCAATAACCTTTCTGTGCTAGCCAACTTCACCGCATCACCAAAGCTACAGTTTGAACCATTTGCAGTTGGTGTAATTTCAGCTCCATTCAATCCTGCATGGGTTGAATCATAAATGGTCACTTGCGCCTGAGTGCTTATTGCAGTAAAAAAAATAGATAATAGTAATAGTTTTTTCATAGACTTAATTTTTAAAGGGTTAATTATTTACGTATGCAATTTAATGTTTTGATTTATAAGTTGTTGTTAATGAACGATCATTTTTCTCTACAAGCGCATTCATGATGTTCGTTTAGATAGACAATTGATGCTTTACACATTTTTTCCAAGGCAACAATATTAATGTCGGACAGCTTTTTTATGTAAATGCAAGCTTTACCCATTTTAAATTTCCCAAAGTCATCCAACAAGTGCTTATTTTCTTCGGTTGGAGAAAATACATACAGCGAAAACTCCGCTTTGCGTGGCGAGAAACCTAACATCGGAGCATCTCCTTCATGTCCGCTGGCATATTTATAATGATAGCTTCCAAATCCGATAATCGTGGGTCCCCACATTTTGGGTTCAAATCCTGTCCATTCCGTCATGAGCTTAATCAATTGAAAACTGTCCGCTTTCTTCAGGTCGCTTTCTACATAAGAGTTGATAAAATCAATAACGTCGACTTTCGTTTCTTTTGTTTTGTTTTCAGCCATGATTTTTACTTTATCATTGTTCTACTAGTGTGCGGTTTTATTTTAAACGCTAAGTTCGCAAGGTTATACGCTAAGTTCGCTAAAAAAATTTTATGTTAGCAAAAGCCTAACGTTCATTGCGAAAATCTTAGCGCACTTTGCGGTTAAAAACTTTTTAGTCTTCTTTTTCCCATTTACCAACAACTGAAGTGGCTAATGCGTTTCCTAAAACATTGGTGGCACTTCTAAACATATCGCAAAAATGATCAATGGGAAGAATTAAAGCAATACCTTCAATCGGGATTTTAAACATACCGCAAGTAGCGGCGACTACAACCAAACTGGCTCTCGGAACACCGGCAATTCCTTTACTGGTAAGCATTAAAACCAAAAGCATCGTCATTTGTGTTCCCATACTCAAATCGATTCCGTAGGCTTGTGCGATGAAGATACTCGCAAAAGTCATATACATCATACTGCCATCCAAATTGAACGAATATCCAAGCGGCAACATAAAGGAGACTATTTTGTCTTTGATCCCAAAACGTTCTAATTCTTCGGTTAGTTTCGGAAAAACGGCTTCACTGCTAGTTGTTCCAAAAGCAATGATTAGTGGACTCACAATATGTCTCAACAACTTGGTCATGCTTGACTTCAGAAAAATATAACCGATGAGTAAAAGTACTACCCACAACGATGTGATTCCGACTAAAAATGAACCAAAAAATTTAGCGTATGTTAATGCCAATTCGCTAAAATCTCGAACGGCGAATACACCGGCTATGGCTCCAAAAACACCTAGAGGCGCGAATTTCATGACGTAGTTTACCATTTTCAAAACGATGTGTGACGTTTTGTCTAAAGCATTGACAACGGGTTTTGCATAATCACCGATAGAAGCTGCTGCCAATCCGAAGAAGATCGAGAAGATCACGATTTGCAATATTTCATTGCTTGCCATGGCTTCGACTATACTTTTTGGTATGATGTGTTCGATGAAATTCTGTGCTGAGAAACCTTGTGCTTTTTCTGTGACTTCTGAGGCTGTTGCCAAATCGACATCGGATAAGTTAAGGCCTAATCCGGGTTGCAACATATTGACCCAAAACATTCCTATTAATAAAGAAATGAATGAAGCCGTAAAAAACCAGCCCAAAGCCTTGCCTCCGATTCTTCCAACAGCTTTGATGTCGCCGAGTTTTGCGATTCCGACTACCAATGTGGTAAACACCAATGGTGAAATAATCATTTGCACCAATCGGATGAAAACCGTTGCGAGCATTTTGATGTAGCCACTAAATTCTTTAGCGCTTTCTTCTGAACTGCTATTGTGCACTATGATTCCGAGGATTACTCCGAAGAACATGGCGATTAGAATTTGAGTCGTGAGGTTTGAAAAAATCGAAGGTTTCTTGGTTGGAGTTGTAGTCATATTTTTTGGTTTTACCGCAAAGAACGCAAGGGTTGCGCTAAGTTCGCTATAGGTTTGTTATATTTTTAGAAGCTTAATCCTGCTGTCTGCTTTATCTTTTGCGCCGAACGACGGCACAAAAGGATGTTCGCTACCATCAGGGCTAGGCATCTGTATGATACATTTTATTTAGTAAATAGAAATCCGCCAATACGATGGCCGCCATAGCTTCAACAATCGGCACGGCACGCGGTACGACGCACGGATCATGACGGCCTTTGCCCTGTGTTTCGGTGATATTGCCTTGATTGTCGAGGGTTTCTTGTTTTTGCATTAAGGTAGCCACGGGTTTGAAAGCCACTCGGAAATAGATGTCCATGCCGTTTGAGATTCCGCCTTGAATACCTCCTGATAAATTGGTTTTGGTCGTTCCGTCGGGTAAATATAAATCGTTGTGTTCGCTGCCTTTCATTTTGGCGCCACAGAATCCGCTGCCGTATTCGAAACCTTTTACGGCATTGATCGACAGCATGGCTTTGCCTAATTCGGCGTGGAGTTTGTCGAAAACCGGTTCACCCAAACCCAATGGTGCATTTTGAATCACGCATGTTATTGTACCGCCAACAGTGTCGCCTTGTTTGCGAATTTCTTTGATATAGTCTTCCATTTTTGTGGCTGTTGTTTCGTCCGGGCAACGCACTGCATTGGTTTCGGTTTTGGTGAAATCTAGTGCTTGGTAGGGTTTGTCTATAAAAATATCACCGACTGAAGAAACGAATGCATTGATTTTGATATTGGGCAAGACTTGTTTAGCAATCGCACCGGCTACTACTCGACTTGCGGTTTCGCGCGCTGAACTTCTGCCTCCGCCACGATAATCGCGAATGCCGTATTTTTTTTCGTAGACGTAATCGGCGTGACTTGGTCGATATGAGTCTTTGATATGCGAATAATCTTCAGATTTTTGGTTTTGATTGGGGATGATGAAACCTATGGGCGTTCCTGTGGTTTTGCCTTCGAAAATACCCGAAAGAAATTGCACTTCGTCGTCTTCTTTGCGTTGGGTTGTGATGGCGGATTGCCCAGGTTTTCTGCGCATCATTTCGTTTTGAATGGCTTGAAAGTCGAGCGTGATGTTGGGTGGACAACCATCGATGATACCGCCCAAAGCTTCGCCATGTGATTCTCCGAATGTGGTTATTTTGAAAAGCGTTCCGTAACTGTTTCCGGCCATAGATTTTGTTTTAAACAAATGTATGATTTTAGATGAAAGATTGAAAGTTTATCATTAAAATCTGTGTGTTTCGGTTGTTATTGAAACACAATAACCTATCGAAAAGTGAATAAGCTGTTTATAAATTGTAGTATAATTATGTAAGTATTCTATAATATTTTACAATTTTTATGGTTTATGTTTGCATCAAACAAAATTTACACATTATGAAAAAATTATTTTTTACAGCATTTCTGGTATTAGGATTAGTCTGGAATGGTCAAGCACAGAAAATTTCTGAGAACGCTTTAGGATTGCGATTGGGAGATAATGATGGCTTTGGTGCCGAGATTTCCTATCAAAGAGCTTTGGGCAAATCGAATAGAATTGAAGCCGATTTGGGATGGAGAAACAGCAAACATGTTGATGCTGTAAAACTAGCCGGTTTGTATCAATGGGTTTGGAATATTGATGGCGGTTTCAATTGGTATGCCGGTGTTGGTGGTGGTTTGGGTTCTTGGCGTTATGACCACGATGGTTACAAAGACAACGGAACATTTGTTTTTGCTGCGGGTGATATTGGAATTGAATATGATTTTGATATTCCATTATTGATTTCGTTAGATTTCAGACCGGAATTTGGTGGAAGTGGTTATTATGAAAACAATTATGGTTCTGATATTGCATTAGGTTTGCGTTATCAGTTCTAATTCAAACTGCATATTTTTTAGCCACGAATCCACGCGTAAATATATTCGGGAATTCGTGGCTAACTTTTTTATTGTATTATGATTTCTTTCTTCGAATTGACTTTCAGAATCGAATACGGATAATAGAATACTTCATGCTCAGCTACTCCGGCATTTTTAGGTTCTACATCGCGAACTTTAATGATGATTTTATCTGCAGTTTCCTCGACGCTTTTTACATCGATGGTATAACCTAGTGTGGTTTTTTCACCCATATTGAGAATCACATAATTCGAAGTTTTGATATCGTCAGCACTGATTTTGTTTTTGAGCAATTCGTCGTTTTGAAGCATTTTGATTTCTTTTTCTTCGGTTAAGATTTCAAAAAAACGGATTGTCGCGCCACCATCTTCTTGTTGCGTTAAAATTTCGAACAAAGGTTTAGCTTCAGTTACCGAACGTTTTGTACTACAGCCAATTAAAAATAATATTAAAAATACAACGAATCCTTTTTTGATCATGTGATTTGTGATAAATGAATTTTTTTTAGCATGCCATTTAAGCATAAATACCAATCGCTCTCATATACAATTCTTCATAAAGCGGCAGTATGTTTTGAATGTCGAATTGTTTAGCAGTGGCTAATGCTTTGGCTTTAAATTGCTTTAATGTATCTTCATCTCGGATAATTTTCAATGCATTTTCCGCCATATCATCAACATCGCCGACATTACTCAAATATCCCGAAACTCCATCAAAATTAACTTCAGGCAAACCACCCGAATTACTCGATATTACGGGAACACTTAAAGCCATGGCTTCTAAAGCTGCAAGTCCAAAACTTTCGGTTTCCGAAGGTAAAAGAAATAAATCTGAATAGCTTAAGATGCGGTCGATTTCATTGCTGTTCCCAAAGAAAATTACTTTGTCTTGGATACCCAATTCATAACACAATTTTTCTGGTTCTTCTTTTTCCGGGCCATCGCCAACCATCATTAACTTGGCAGGGATTTGTTGTTGAATTTTATAAAATATTTTAATGACATCAGGAATGCGTTTTACTTTTCTGAAATTACTGATATGAGTAATAACGCGTTCATTTTCTTTCGCAATAACCGAACGATAACAAGGAATGCTTTTATCATCTATGTTTTTATTCAATTCAATAAAATTAGGAATGACTTCTATTTCATTCGTAATCTGAAATAACTTCAAAGTTTCATCTTTCAAACTTTGCGAAACCGAAGTCACAATATCGGATTTATTGATGCTGAAAGTTACTGCAGGTTTATAAAACGGGTGATTTCCAACCAACGTAATGTCGGTACCGTGAAGCGTCGTAACCATCGGAATATCGATGCCTTCTTCTTTGAGCATTTGCTTAGCCATATATCCGGCGTATGCGTGTGGAATTGCGTAATGCACGTGCAACAATTCGATTTTATAGAGTTTCACCATATCAACGAGTTTGCTTGACAAAGCCAATTCATACGGTTGATAATGAAACAATGGATATTCCGGAACGTTAACTTCATGGTAATGCACATTGGCATTCAACAAAGCCAAACGCACAGGTTGACTATAAGTGATGAAGTGAATTTCGTGTCCACGTCGGGCTAGTTCGAGTCCAAGTTCTGTAGCAACTACGCCGCTTCCGCCGAAGGTTGGGTAACATACAATAGCTATTTTCATAGAAGATATTTAGTGGAACGAATTTAATAAAAATGAAATGCTTAATTTGAAAAAATACGTTAAATAATTGGCGTTTATTTCATCGTTAAAATTAATAAACCACCAATAATCATGGCGCCACCGACAGCTATTTTCCAAGTAAAAGCTTCATTGAGAAAGAAAAAAGAAAGCAATAAAGTGATGATAATACTGCCTTTATCGATTAAAGCTACTTCGGAGACATTACCAATTTTAATGGCTTTGTAATAAAAAACCCAAGAAATGGTGGTTGTAATTCCTGAAATACCAAGTAAAACAATGTCTTTCTTAGTGAGGTTTCCGAAGTCTTTTACATTGTTAAATACAAACACATTGAGCCAAATTAGTACGAAAACAAACGAAGTTCTGACTGCAATTCCAGTATCGCTGGCTACGTTTTTGAGCCCGGCTTTGGCTATTACCGAAGTCAATCCGGCGAACAACATCGAGATCAGCGCGAAAAGTTGGTATTGTTTCATAGTATTATTTTTTTTAATACTATAAATGTAGGAAGGATTGTTTTAATTCTAACATTCGAATTTAGAACAATACTTTATTGATGCAATTGCAACCAAGCATTCACTTGCTCGGCAGAAATTGGTTTTATTTGAATCGTATTCTTTGAATCCAGCAAATACATCGTTGGTGTGCCGAAAACACAATAATCTTTGGCAGCTTGGGTTTCCCATTTGTTGAAATCACAACTTGAAATCCACGGGAAATCTTTGATGAAATTGTCGTAATCTTTCTTTTGGTCATCCAATGAAATGAATACAATTTCGAGGTTGTATTGCTTTACCCAACGATCATAAAAAGTTTTGAGTTTCGGAATTTCTTCAACACATTTCGGACACCAACTGGCTCCGAAAACCACCAGTTTGTATTTATTTTTAAGATCGTATAAAGATGATTTATGTTCGTTAAAAAACGAGATGTCAGGTGCTGTTTTTCCATTACCCATTTTTCTATATTGCTCGAAAAGTGCTTTATGCTTGTCGTCGAGTTGGCATGTATTGTCGGTCAACATGGCTAATGCGATGTATTGTGATGATTCGAATAAGCTGCGTTTTTCTAATTGATTAAACAAATGTTCTGCAACATTTTGTTTCAAATCCGGATTTGATTTTAAGCTTGCAAGAATGGCATCAATGCCTGCATTCAGATGTTGTGCTTTTTTTTCACCATAATGTTCTAGGGTTGCAACATAAGTATCTAGCAATTCATAATATAACCCCGAATGTATTAAACGCTGGTCATTAAAATTCAAATCAGTGCACTGCTTTTCAAGTTCCGGAATGCGCTCAGGATAACGCTTCGTACTTAATGGAAAATCGGCAATTAGCGTTCTGATTTTCAAATAATAACTCGCGTAAGTTTTATCGGAAAGGCTATTCAAATAATTTGGTATGACTGCATTTAATTGATTTAATTCCGTTTTAAAAAACGAACTCTTTTGAGGTTCATTCTCATAGAAAGGAATTAAATAAGTGATTCCCGATTTTTTTTCTTGTGTGTTTTGATACAACGTCAAACCCTTATCAAAAGTGCTGTTTTCTGGCGAGTTGATAAATTTCATACTTTTAGAAGTATTCATATCATCCCATTGCAGTTCATAATTTTCATGGTTCAAAAGCACAATCACTTTTTTTCCTTTGGTAATTTCCAACAATGCTGCACCTATATAATCAGCGGAATAAGTGATTGCAAAATTCCCATTGCTATCAGTGGTGGTTTTATCCAATGGAAAACTTTCTTGAGCCGTAAATCCTTTGAGGGTAATTTCTTTATTGGCTGTTGCATTGAAATGCCCTTTGATGGTGAATTTTGTCTGCGCAACCGTGACCGTCGTTAAAAGAAGTAAAATAAATTTTAATGCATGCATCGCTTCAATATGATTTAAAGTGAATTCATAAAAAAACTTCCCGCGTTGGTTCGAGAAGTTTTTATGATATTGATTAATTGAAATTAATTTTTAATACAACGTACAGAATGTCCTGCAGATCTACCACTACTAGCATCTGGATACATTTCATTAGCACTTATATATACATTAAAAGAATCATTGAGATCAATGGATGAAGTCCAAAAAGCGGCATCAACACCTTGACCTCTAACCGAACCGGAATCAAAAGCACGGTCACCGGCTAATGGAAACTTGTGAATCGAATTGAATGCTGAAGTTGATCCAGTAATAGAATAACTAACCGTTTCAGCTTCAAACTCTGCTTGCGTTGGAAGTCTATATCCCGATGGACAAGGATTATTAATCCCGCTTACGCCTTGCCATAAACCATCATTTTGTGGGCTTCTCCAATCATAAATACCTTGATCGTCTGTTACGAATAATGCATTTCCAGGCGTATTAGTAGTCGAGTGTACTGTTGTTGTTCCATTGTCAGCAACGCCTGCAAGTTCACCAAAAGAACCTACTTCTCCTCGCGACCATGTGATACTCGCGTGATCATCATTACCTCTTCCCCATTGATACAAACAACCATAGGCTTTATAATCTTTAGAAGATGTGGCTGCTCTGCTTGCACCAAGGTTTCTATCCATCCAGATTTTTCCTGTTGATGATGTTATTGGCACTACTGCTGTAGGTTGTGTTCCATCGCAAACAGCATCAATTGGATCTGTAGCGGTTCCGCCAGTTGTTGTGAACATGATTTGATTACCATAAGCTGTTCCGCTACTATTCGTTGCATAAGCTCTGATAAAATACATGGTATCTGCTGTTAAACCTGAAAGTGTACTTCCAAATGATCCCGTTGTTCCGGATACAGGAAGTATATTATCTGATATCGTTGGCAACTCTGAAGTAGCATAGCAAATTCCTCTTGTAGTAATAGCAGAACTTCCTGCAGAAGTAACATTACCGCCGCTTAATGCGCCTGTATCTGTTATAGATGTAGCATCAGTTGTTGTCAAAATAGGTAAATCTCCTATGGTTGTACCGCTAGTAGTAAAAGTAATTTGTGCACCGTATCCTGTTCCGCCACTGTTGGTTGCAAAAGCTCTTGCATAATATACTGTGCTGGCAGATAAACCGGTTAATGAGCTCGTAAATGTTCCTGTTGTACCTGTAGCATTTGCTACTGTACTTATTATTGTTGGATTCTCGGTAGTGGCATAGCAAATTCCTCTTGCTGTAATGGTAGCTCCGCCCGCAGAAGTAACATTACCGCCAATATTAGCCGTAGTTTCTGTAATGTCTGTAGCTTCATCATTTGTAGTAACTATCGGCAAAGCAATTGCGGTTGTTGTGGTTGTAAAATTAATTTCCGCACCGTATGCAGTTCCGACACTATTCTTAGCATAAGCTCTTACATAATATTGGGTTCCTGCAGTCAGTCCTGTGAAGTTACAAACAAAAGTGCCTAATGAACCCGGTTTAACTATTTTAAGATCATCAGTTGTCGGATTCGGTGATGTCGAATAACAAACACCTCGCGAAAGGATGACAGTTCCACCGCTGGAAGTCAGAACACCGCCGCTTGTTGCGGTAGTCATATTAATGGCTGAAGCCGGTGTCGTTGTAATGGATGGCAATCCAACAACGTTCGATTCTGAACTCTCACTTGGTGTACATGACAAAATAATAAAATTGACAACCACTAAAAAACAAACAAAGGAAACAACATACTTTTTCATAAAAAGAGTTTAAATTTTGACAAATATAATTGATTTTACATGAATTAAAATTCATAGGTGATGTTAAAAATCAATCGTTTAGATTATTTAGTAATAGCTTCATAAATCACTTTCTGAATGTCTTCTCGAATATTTTCTTTCGATAAAGTATTGACGGTTGAATCCGGAAAGGTCCTGTTCGATAAAAACACATAAACCAATTCATCGTCTGGATCCGCCCAAGCCATAGTTCCTGTAAATCCGGTGTGTCCGAAACTCGTTAAAGAAACACAACCGCAAGTCGGCCCGCTAGTTCCCGGAAGTTGCGGTTTGTCGAAACCAACGCCTCTACGATTGCCTTCTGCACAGAAATAACAAGTATTAAAATCCGTAAATGTTTTCTCAGAAAAATATTGATGTCCACCATAGTTTCCTTTTTGAAGATACATTTGCATCATCTTAGCGACATCCATAGCGTTTGAAAAAATACCGGCGTGACCCCCTACTCCGCCTTCCATCGCGGCTTCCATATCGTGAACGTAACCTTGAATTTGTTGGTGACGGAAATACGTATCAATTTCTGTCGGAGGAATACTGTCTTTAGCAAATCGTTGTAAAGGATTGAATGTCGTATTATTCATTCCAATCGATTTATAAAATTGCTCTTGCACCAAAACATCAAGCTTCTTACCTGTAACACTTTCAAGGTAATCTTTAAGAATAATGAATGTGAAATCGCTGTATTTGTATTCTTTTTTAGGCAACAATTTACTGTCGACAATCATCTTCATAATCGAATCATGGTAATCATTGCGCATGAATAAACTGTCAGCCACTTGCTTCGAAAACTGTGCATTTGCTACTTTGCTATAATACTTTGGAAGCGGCATTTTTGCGCTGTCTAAAGTAGCTTTGTAAAATGGAATCCACGCTTGAAGTCTAGCGTAGTGCGACAACAAATCTTTAAATGGAATGTCTTGCTTGTCTGAATTATTGAACATCGGCAGCAATACTTTCAACGGCGTTTCCATTGTGATTTTTTGCTGGTCGTATTGTTGCATCACATTGGGTAAAGTTGCTATGATTTTGGTTAATGAAGCTATGTCGTAAATATTGGCATTGCTAACTTTAGTTTTATTGTCATAAGTATAATAACCAAAAGATTTTTGATACACCACTTTTCCTTTTCGCGCCACTAAAATTTCAATGCCCGGTGTCATTTTTTTGGTAATGGCGTAATTGGCTAAGTTTTCGATTTTAGCTAAAGTTGTCGAATTCATTCCAACATTTTCAGGAACGGTAAAACCCAATCGGTTGAGTTTTGTGGTGGTTAAACCATCATTCGCTTTAAACTGTTCATTAATCGAAACCGGCAATTTTCCTCTGGCATCAATCGCTCCGAAAAGCAATTCGGCGGAAACGATTTGAGCGATATCACTGTTTTGATACGATACTACAACGCCTTCAATTTCATCAAAAGCAGTAACCGGAATCAAAGCGTAAGGTTTGGTGAACGCATCTAAAATGGTAATATTATTTTTGGCAATTTCAGTCAACCAAGTCAAATCTTTTTCACTCATCGCGTGGCTTTTCCATGCTTTGTCTGATTTGTGAAAACCGACTATAACTTTAGTAAATTGTTGCAAAGAATCTTTCAAACATTCTAAATCATCATCATTGATTTCAGTAACTTCAGTATATTTTTTCAAAGTCGAAACAAAAGCACTGTTGACATCATCGCCCAATTTAACATACGCGATTTTCTCATTTTCAAGATTCGCCAAAGGCAGGATATCATTTTTATTTTTTAAAACTGTGATGGCATTTTCATAGAGTTCATATTGCAATGCATCATTTTTAATTGGATTGATATCGGTATATATGCCAGGAATCGTTATTGGATTGAATGCATTCAATCCAACTTTGTATTTGTATTTAAGGATTTTCTTGACCGAATAAGCCAATCGTTCTTCCGTAATTAAGGAATCCTGATATGCCATACAAATTTTCTCCGCAGCTACAGGCACATTTTCAGCGCATAGCAAAATATCATTTCCGGCTTGGAAAGCTTCAAGGTCGATTTCACCTGGTTCGCGGAAGTTTTTGGCGGCTTTCATATTCAAAGCATCGGTAAAAATCAATCCTTTAAAACCCAATTGATTTTTGAGTACATCGGTAATAATATTATGCGAAACCGACGATGGAATATTGGGTTTCGGCTCTAAACTAGGAACGTTTAAATGCGCCACCATTACGGAAGCCAATCCTTCGACAAATAATTTTTTGTAAGGATACATTTCAACAGAGTCCAAACGCTCTTTTGAAAAAGTGATTGTTGGCAAAGCAGCGTGCGAATCAATTTCGGTATCACCATGCCCGGGAAAGTGTTTTCCTGTGGCGAGTAATCCTTGACTTTGATAGCCTTTCATCAACGCTAAAGCACTTTCGGTTACATTTACTTTGTTTTCGCCAAAAGAACGGAAACCAATGATAGGATTTTTTGGATTGGTATTGATGTCTAAAACCGGAGCGAAATTGAAATGAACACCTATTCTTTTGTTTTGTTCGCCCATTTGAATGCCGACAGTTTCAATGAGTTTTTTATTTTGAATGGCACCCAAAGTCATGTTGAAAGGATAACGATAAGTAGAATCTAGACGCATGCTCAAACCCCATTCAGCATCGATTCCGATTAATAAAGGAACTTTAGATTCCGATTGAAAACGATTCGTAAGTTTGGCTTGACGCACCGGTCCGCCTTGGAAGAAAATCAATCCACCGACTTTGTTTTCCTGAATCAATTTGTCGATGGCTTTTACATGAACGGAATCTTTATTCGAATACGCAGAAACCATAAACAATTGTCCGATGCGTTCATCAAAAGTTAAAGTATTGTAGATGCTGTCTACCCATTTTTTTTCAATGGCGGAATCAAAATCGGGGTCGAAATTATCTGCTACCATTTTAACTTCAGGAACTATAACAGGCGGCGGAATAACGGCTACTTTTTTACTTGCGCAACTAATTCCTAATATCACAATGCTTATCCAGAAGCCTATTTTAAAAAAGGATTTTTTCATTAATGGAAAATTAAAAGAAACGACTGTGCCAGCTTTCTGCGGCGGGGACTTCCCAGTTATCGTTCCATTCTTCGATGGTATTCACAAGATTATTGAATACGATGGTGTTTTCAGAAACGGCTTTGTCTTTGGCCATTTTTTTGAATTCAATCAATGGTTTGTGCGCGATGTGTTCACCCAATTTGAATGTTACATTCATTTTATCTAACAAATCAACGGCGTATTTATTTTCGAGACTTTGAATGAATTCAACCGATTTATCGATAGAACAGCCGGTTGCCATTTGCACTTCCTGATTCACTGCGAGTATAATAAAACGGTAGTATTTCAACAAATACGAAGCTTCTAAACTAGTTCCGTGCGCTGCCCAAGAATCGATGAATATCTTTAAATCGGCTTCAATGGCTGCCCATTCTTCCTCAGTAAATTTTCTATTCGATTGGTATATCCATATTTTGGATTCCGGTGGTAAATTTTCAAAAGGAACGTACATGTTTGTAGATTTTAAGATTATTAGATTGTAAGATTATTAGATTTTCTGAATCTGTAAGCTATAAATCTTGGGCATTGGCAATTAGTTCGGCGATATCCATAACCTTAACGTCAGATTCGCGTTCTTTATTTTTGACACCGTCGGTTAACATGGTATTGCAAAACGGACAACCTGCGGCAATGATTTGTGGTTGCGTTTCTAATGCGTCTTCCGTTCTTTCGATATTGACTTCCTTATTTCCGGGTTCGGCATCTTTAAACATTTGTGCGCCACCGGCACCACAGCACAAACCGTTGGCTTTAGAGCGTTTCATTTCTACAAGTTCTGCATCTAATTTTTGAATTAAATCGCGCGGCGCTTCATAGATATTGTTGGCACGACCTAAATAACAAGGATCGTGAAACGTGATTCGTTTTCCTTTAAATTGGCCACCTTCAATGGTTAATCGACCAGAATCTAATAGTGATTTTAGGAATTCGGTGTGATGAATAACCTCGTATTTTCCACCCAATTCCGGATATTCATTTTTTAAAGTATTGAAGCAATGCGGGCAAGCCGTCACAATTTTTTTGGCTTCATACGCATTGAGCACTTCGATATTCATCATGGCTTGCATTTGAAACAGAAACTCATTCCCTGCTCTTTTTGCCGGATCGCCAGTGCAACTTTCTTCGGTTCCTAAAACTGCAAATTCAACATTCGCGCGATTTAGAATTCTAACAAAAGCTTTGGTGATTTTTTTAGCTCTATCGTCAAAACTTCCAGCACAACCTACCCAAAATAAAACTTCGGGTTGCTTGCCTTGGGCTAACATTTCGGCCATGGTTGGCACTATTAATTGCTCTGCCATAATTTTTAGTTGCTGAGTTGCTGAGTAGCTGAGTTACTGAGCAACAGATTGTTTCAATTTACAACTTCATAACTCAGGCACTTATTCCACTACGTTCCATACAATTCACATCGTGTGGCTCGCTCGGGTTAGGCACTCAGTTACTCAGTAGCTCTATTCGTGTTTTCCGTCATCGAATACCTGAATGGTTACTTCTTTTTCGATTAAGTCGGTGAATTTTCCTCTGTAACGTGTGGCTTTCACCAAGTGATTATCGATCCAATGGTAGTTTCCACCGCGTGGTTTTCCGAATAGAATGCCGTGGTATTTGAATCCGTGTTTTTTGAGCCAGATTTCTGTGAATTCACGATGCGCTTCTGTTCTTGATGTAAAGAAGAAAATCACGTGGCCTTCATCGTACCATTTATTCAATGTAATCAACGCATCAGGATATACTTCAGCTGTCAACATTCTTTCAGGTTCTTCGTTTGGAATATCGTCGCAAACAGTTCCGTCTATATCGATTAAATAATTCTTAATTCCCTCAGGTAAAATTGGACTAATCGTATGTCCGTTTTCTGTTGCAGCAACTAATTGCTTGTCTAAATCTTCTGTGTTCATTTTCGTTTTGTTTCTAATTTATTTTTTTGAAATGCATTAAAAACACCCTTAACCTCACTTTATAAGAGAATTTTTATTTGTTGTTAATTATTAATTTTATTATTAATTATGATAAATCACAATCTAATTCAGATTTTAAAAATCAAATCAATTATTATTCATTTTTCCAATTCAATCGGTCTTGTTGGTTGTATTGCCATGGTGCACCATTGTTTTCAATATTACTCATCATACTGTTCAATGACATTGGCGCTGCACTTTGTTCCATTACCAAATACCTTCTCATATCCATAATGATGGACAACGGACTAATATTTACCGGACATTCCTCCACACAAGCGTTACAGGTGGTGCATGCACGTAATTCTTCAACTGTTATGTAATCGTTCAACAGGGTTTTTCCATCATCTACAAACGAGCCGTTCTTTTCAATATTTTTTCCAACCTCCTGTAAACGATCACGGGTATCCATCATTATTTTTCTTGGACTTAAAAGTTTACCGGTAATATTTGCGGGGCATGCCGATGTACATCTGCCACATTCAGTACATGAATAAGCACCCATTAAGTTGGTCCATTTTAAATCAAAAATATCTTTAGCGCCAAAACGAGCAGGGATCTCCGACACGGGTTGCGCTGCAAAAGGGTCTTTGGTAGGATCCATCATTAACTCCACTTCTCTGCGTACCGATTCCATATTTGTTAATCCTCCTTTGGGTTGTAAATTCGAAAAGTATGTGTTCGGGAATGCCAGCATAATATGCAAATGCTTCGAAATGGGGAGGTAATTTAAAAAAGCAAAAATACCGAGTATATGAAACCACCAGCAAAAGCGTTCGATAAAAATAAGTGTTCCTTCGTTTAACCCCATGAAGATAGAGGACCAGTAGGAACTAACTGGGAATGAACCCGCTTTTATATAATGCTCACTACCCATATCTTGCAGTAATAAATCACAGGCATTCATGGTTAAAAAAGCGGTCATTAATAATATTTCGGTAATTAATATATAATTCGCATCGGATCGTGGCCACGAAGTCATCTCTCGGCCCCAAAAGCGTTTTATTTTAAGGGTATTTCTGCGCAACAAAAACACCACACAGG
>NZ_JANOBI010000057.1:0-87624 GCF_031411595.1 Flavobacterium sp.
TTTGCCATTTTACTTAATTTTTAATCTTAGTTATATATTAGTGTTCGAAATTCTCTAATTCTTTTGAGCCAACTACGGGAATTGAACCCGTGACCTCTTCCTTACCAAGGAAGCACTCTACCCCTGAGCTAAGTCGGCAGTTTTTCCTTGATGCTTGAATCATTTGTCTTACCTTTTTCATCCAGCTTAATCACGAATTCATTTCGGATTGAAGCAGGATTACAAGCAAAGCTTGTGATCCGTAAGGGTAGGCCCTTACTAAAATTTTTTAAACACATTTTTACGAAAGCGAGCTTTCGACAAATGCTTATTAAAAAAATTTTGTGGGGAGAGCAGGATTCGAACCTGCGAAGTTCACACAGCAGATTTACAGTCTGCCCTCGTTGGCCGCTTGAGTATCTCCCCAACTTTTTCTATTTTATACCATATGCTTTTTGAGCCGGCGGAGGGACTCGAACCCACGACCTGCTGATTACAAATCAGCTGCTCTAGCCAACTGAGCTACGCTGGCATATACAATAAAAAAAGCCCGCTATTTCTAACGGACTGCAAATGTATATCATTTTGTTTTTTAAACAAAACATTTTTATAAAAAAAAATTATTTAAATATGTGTTCTTATTTTTTCTTTTCTTTTTACCAATAAACGCTCTAAAGATTCTGCTGTCAACTCAACTGCTTCCTCAAATGTTTTACATTGTTTTTTGACCATAAAATCATCTCCGGGAACGTGAATTTTTACTTCTACAATTTTATTTTCTTTATCACTGGTCTTCTCCACTTTCAAAAAAACATCTGAAGAAACAATTTTATCATAATACTTTTCCAACTTATCCATACGATCCTGAATAAAATCTACCAGCTTTTTGTCAACAGTAAAGTTAACTGCGTGAACATTTACCTTCATAATAAAATTTTTAATGGTTAAACATTATCGAATCATTTCTGGTTTCTCGGATGCGCATTACCATATACCTTTTTGAGTTCCGATAAGCTACTATGGGTATACACTTGTGTCGATGCCAAACTCGAATGCCCTAATAATTCTTTAACTGAATTGATATCAGCCCCATTGTTAAGTAAGTGAGTAGCAAAAGTATGACGTAATATATGCGGACTCTTTTTTACCTTCTCTGAGACATGACTAAAGTAATGATTAATTAAACGATACACAAACGAATCATTCAATTTAACGCCCTTTTGTGTCAAGAAAAAAAAGTCCGAATCTTTAATTTGCTCTAAATTAGCCCTTTCAGAAAAATACAATTGCATTTGCTTTTCTATAACCGGCAACATTGGCAGTATTCTTTCCTTATTTCTTTTTCCCAACACTTTAAATGTCTTATTGGAAGTTTCAACATTCGAAACCTTGAGATGAATCAGTTCAGTTCTCCGAATTCCCGTAGTATAAAACAAATCGATAATCAATTTATCACGAATACCTTCAAAACCTTCTGGAAACTTTAATTGGTTCAGCACCATATCGAGTTCTTTTTCCGAAAAAGGGATTTGGATTTTCTTCGGTGTTTTTAACGCCTTATGTTTCAACAAAGGATTTACTTCAATTTGTTTGGTCTTCAGCAGAAATTTATAATAACATTTGAGCGATGCCACTTTCCGATTCACCGAAATATTCGAAACATCCGCATCCACCAACGAAACAATCCAGCTTCGAATCTGGCTGTAATTCACCTCAAGCAGACTTTCCTGATCAAATTCTGCTTTCAAAAACACCTCAAAAAAATCCACATCCTGACAATACCCATTCACGGTATGCATCGAATACTTTTTCTCGAGCTGCAAATAATCTTTAAAAGCTTGCTTACTATTGTCCATAAAAAAACCGTTAGCTCAAAGATAACAATCTTTAAAAACTAACGGTTCTATTTTGAAAAAGTTATACTCTAACTTTCTAAATTGTCTTTCATGTTCTGAATGTAAGCCGCTTTCTGGATTTTCATTCTATTGGTAACAGAAGGTTTGATGAAAGCCTGACGTGCACGCAATTGGCGAACAGTTCCTGTTTTGTCGAACTTTCTTTTATAGCGCTTTAATGCTCTATCGATATTTTCTCCGTCTTTAATTGGTATAATTAACATAATATAGACACCTCCTCTCGTTAAGGGCGCAAAGATAGAATTTATTTTGAATTATGAATTATAAATTTTGAATTATTTTTGGGCGTGCCGGCGGAACAAAACCCCATTCCAAAAGAACACCTTTGACCGCCGTCGGGCTATACTCTCAAACGAAGTTCACTGAACTCCTATGAAAATATAAACCAGTGAAGTAATCTTTCGCGCCGAACAACGGCACAAAAGGATTTCCGTTGCTATCCCTCACGCAAACAAGGAAAAAGGGATAAATTAATTTACTTAAACTAACTTATCCCTTTTACTTTGTCTTATTACTCAATAATTATTTCACTGCCGGTTTATAATGCTGCTTATCAATAATCATCTTCGACAAAATCTCCCTAAGAATTTCTGAAGTTCCACCGCCAATTGGCCCTAAACGACTGTCTCTTAATAAACGTGCCAAAGGATATTCTTCCATATAACCGTAACCTCCTAACATTTGCAAGCAGCTATAAATGGTTTCATCCGCTACTTTTGTAGATTTTAATTTAGCCATCGTGGCTTCTTTCACTACATATTCTCCTTGATTCAATCGCGCTACAGCAGCATAATTAAATACCTTACAATGCTCCACTTCTGTCGCATGATCAACCATGGTATGTCTTAACGCTTGAAACTTGTTAATTGTAGTTCCAAATGCTTCTCGTTGCGACATATAATCAATCGTATATTCGATGGCGTACTCAGCTCTTGCGTGCGCATTGATGGCCATAATCAATCTTTCTAAAGCGAAATGTTGCATGATGTAAGGAAATCCTTTTCCTGCTTCGCCCATTAAATTTGCTTCAGGAATTTCAACATTATCAAAAGCAATCTCGGCGGTATCCGAAGCTCTCCATCCTAATTTATCTAACTTTGTTGCGGCAATTCCTTTTAAATTTGTATCCATTAAAAAGATACTTATTCCTTTATTTCCAAGCTCTGGGCTTGTTTTCGCAGCAACAACATAATAATCAGCATAAACACCGTTTGTGATAAATGTTTTAGATCCATTAATTACATATTTATCGCCCTTTTTGACAGCCGTTGTTCGCATTCCCGCTACATCGCTTCCACCGAAAGGCTCACTTATACATAATGCTCCTATTTTATCACCCGATATACTTGGTGCTAAATAATCTTGCTTGATTCGTTCATCGCCTTCCGCATTCAAATGGGTCATGGCTAAATACGCGTGTGCCCACATCGCTGCGGCGAAACCTGAAGATTTTATTTTTTGTAGCTCTTCTAAAAACACTACCGTGTAAAACAAATCCAAATTCAATCCACCATAAGCTTCAGGATACGCTATTCCGAAAAAGCCCATTTCACCGAATTTTTTCCAAATAAAGCGTTCAATTGTGCCTGTTTTTTCCCACTTTTCAATATGAGGCACCACTTCTATTCGCAAAAAATCTTGTAAACTCTTTCTAAATAATTCGTGTTCTTCTGTAAAGTATATTGAATTCATATAACTCGGGCTATTTTTTATTGTATTTTTTAGAATTCCAAATATAAGGCAATTATTTCTATTTTATCAACGGGAAAATTTGAAATTTTTGACAATTCTTCAACACTTTTAATTCCGTTATTCATGCTTCTAAATGTCACAATGGCTTTGGCAATGGGATACTTAAAATACGGGAACTCCATCAACTCTTTTATATTGAGTTGGTTGATATTAAATTTTCTAACCTTTGGCAAACTAGTGACTGTAAAATCTTTATTCAAATTCTCAATGACATTAGGCGATAAGCCCCAAACATCTTGCAATTGCACCATGCTAACAAACCCGCCGAGCTTGTCTTTTTCTTTGAGAATTCGATCAGACAATCCGTCGCCGATTCCGTAAACTTTTTTCAAATCTTCTGCGGAAGCAAGATTAATATCTTTGATCGTTTTAGTTTCTTTGTTTACGAATGCGGAAGCTGTATAAGAATGCAATGGGTTTCTTTTATTCACCCAATCCGGAAATTTAAAATACGGTGCCATCACTTGCAACAAAGAATCGGAAATTTTGGTGACCTGCTGAAACTCTTCTGCAGAATTCACATAACGATTCGTCTTCCGATAAGCCAACAAGCGATCGATTTCCTCGACAGACATACCGAGTTTATAACCTTTAAAATCGGTAATGAAATTCGGATTGAAAGGATGCATGCCATAAACATTCTTCTTATAAGTCAAAGCTGAATCTTTCAATACCGGCAAAGCTGTCCATTGTTGTTTGACACTGACTGCTTTCGGCTTGAGATTAAAATCCACAAAAAAATAAAGGAATTGAAAAATAACAATCACAGACAGCAATGCAAAAATACCGGAACGTTGTGATTTTGAAAATTTAAAATACGAAGTGTGTGAAGATGGTTTCATTTTGTTTGGCGTTGAGATTGGTGAATGGTGGAGAAAGTTGTCGGTTGTCAGTTATAAATCGAAGACTGAGCTGCGTTTGGCTCGAATTAAATCTTTGAGTTTTATCCAGAATGCTAAAGTCAGATACACGCCAAACCAAAGTCCGGCGGTTACAAATGAAATGTAGATGAAAAACAAACGCACATTGTTCGCGCGCATACCCAGCTTATCCGCAAGGCGTGACGAAACGTGGAAGCCATGCTTTTCAAAAAAATATTTCAGTTGGATTACGATTGACATTGTTGTAAGTTGTAAGTTGTAAGTTGTAAGTTGTAAAATTAAACATTTATCAGTTGCTTTTCAATAATTCGATTCCAATGGCGCAATTAAGGCATTGGCTTTTGTTGCAATATTCATTCTTCAGTTGTAAAAGCGATTGGCTCTCGAAAGCGTTACTTGCCATGATGCCAAAATCATGAAATTTTTGGATGATTCCATTTTGTTCCGCCGCAATATTCTCGAGCAATCGAATTCCATTTTCTGTGCTGTCTTGGCCTTGACTTTTCGCATACGCAAACTGAATCGGTATAATCGTATTGATGATAATTAAATGAATGAAAGCTTTTGAAAGCGATTTGCTTTTTTTCGGACTCGTGGCATCAAACTGATAATGCGTTTGCCAATAGGTCGATGCTGATATTTGAAATAATGCATACAGTTTCTCAATCGAATCGGCTTGAATAATTTTGGAAAACAGGTTCGATTGACCGCTATATAAATTTGCCAATTGCGACAATCGAATGGTAGGAAAATTATCAGGTCGATGTTTGAAAAATTGCACAGGTTCAAATTCATGCGTTGTCAATTGATACTTGATTAATAAATATTGAAAGATTGATTTCAGGTTTTTAAAATAAACATCTTCTTTATCTTCATTAAGCAAACCAGCTTTGCCCAAAAGTAGTGCCTCTATACTTTCAACTTCATGACTCATTTTCCGAAGTATCGAAAACGGAATCGATTGCGCGACTTTAAAAAAGGTTTCTCCATTGGTATTCAACCCGAAATTCTTGGCAAGCATACAGAATAAAACGGTTTCCCAATCATTTTGTGTTTGTTCTAACATTAATGCAATTGGGTTCGACTTGCGTTCGAGTCTTTCAAAAAACAATCGTTCTTGCCAATTTCTTAGTATGAATGCATCAACGGTGGCAATTTGCCTTTCACAGTAAATCCATGTTTTTGGAAATAATAGCTCTTGGTATTGTGCCATGGTTTCAGTTGCGACATAATCTTTCAAGACTAATGTTGGAATTTCAGTATTGTCTTTTCTGTAGATTACCATATCGTGTTGCCAAACTATGTGAAGGATCACATTGTCATAAGCTGCATCGCTTTCGTGATGGTGCAAATACCAATCGGAAGATTTGAGGTGAATTTCGACATTGCCAGCCCATTTTTGATTGTCGATGTTAATTTGAGCATTGAAAAAATCCGGTCCGGCCAATTGCAAATATTGTCCTGATTGTTGGATTGAAATCGATTGGTTGTTTGTGGTCAATAAATCCGAAGTATTGAATTTCTTGAATTTCCACAAGTAGTGAAGGAAATCTTCTTTCATGATATTGATTTTGAATGGCGTGTAATGGAATTACTAAGATAAGAAAAATTGGCTCGCAAAGACGCAGAGACGCAAAGTTTTTACAATGAAGTTAAGTCGCTAAACCAAAAAATTATTTCAACAAGTAGAGTTTTGCACAAGCTCTTGCATCAGACAAAGCTTCGTGGTGATTTAAGGCAATATTATTGCGCTCGCTGCAGTATTTGAGATTGGCAGGTTTGTAGCCTTTGGCGCGGTAGATTCTGCAAGTGCATTCCCAACGGTCGGCTAATTCGAATTCATCATAATACAACCCATAATACTGCATGGTTTTCAAAAGCACATTACGATCAAATTGTTCGTTGTGCGCAACAATCGTTTTTCCGAACAATCGCTTTTGAATTTCAGGAAACAAATCGTCAAACGTTTTTTCGTTGAGGGTTTGGATTGGCTTGATGCCATGCACCATAATATTATGATACGAGTATTCGTTATTGGGCGGTTGAATTAAAGTATAGTATTCTTCGACAATGATTCCGTTTTCGACCGTGACGATTCCTACGGCACAAGCGCTGTGAAAATGTCCGGTGGCGGTTTCGAAATCTATCGCAGTAAAAGTCATATTGGATTATTTATTAAACACAGATTTCACGGATTTACACAGATTATTTTCCGTGTAAATCCGTGAAATCAATGTTTAAACTATTTTATCGTTCCGATAATGTCGTATTTGGTAATAATGTGGTGTTTGCCATTGCCTAAATCGATGAGCACTGCTTGGTTTTCTTTGGTAAAGAGTTTCGAAACTTCTTCGATGGACGTACCCATTTTCACGATTGGATATGGTTTGCCCATGACTTCGCGTATTGGTTTGTCTGCGGCATTTTTATCGGCGACGTAGATTTGAAACAAATCTGATTCATCAACTGAACCAACAAAACCTGTAATATCGATGACCGGAATTTGTGAGATTTTATATTTACGCATGCGTTCTATGGCGTGTGATACCAATTCTTCGGTGCGTACGATTATCAATTGTTTGTCGATATGGTCTTTGATGACATCTTCTGCTTTGGTGATTTCTTCGTCGAGGAAACCTCTTTCGCGCATCCAATCGTCGTTGAACATTTTGCCTACGTAGCGGCTTCCTGAATCGTGAAATAAAACCACGACTACATCTTCGGGTTTGAAATGTTCTTTGAGTTGCAACAAACCTTTGATCGCCGAACCTGCTGAATTTCCAACAAAGATTCCTTCTTCTAAAGCGATTTTTCTGGTGTATACTGCGGCGTCTTTATCGGTGACTTTGGTAAAGCCGTTAATTAAAGAGAAGTCGACGTTCTTTGGAAGTATGTCTTCTCCGATGCCTTCGGTGATATAAGAATAGATTTCGTTCTCATCGAAGATTCCGGTTTCGTGGTATTTTTTGAATACCGAACCGTAAGTATCGATGCCCCAGATTTTGATGTTTGGATTTTTCTCTTTTAAATATTTGGCGACACCTGAAATCGTTCCTCCAGTTCCGACACCTACCACGAAATGTGTAATCTTTCCGTCGGTTTGTTCCCAAATTTCTGGACCGGTTTGCTCATAATGTGCAATGGCGTTGGACGGATTGTCGTATTGATTAACATACCATGAGTTTGGTGTGTCTTCTCCTAATCTTTTGGAAACAGAATAGTACGAACGCGGATCGGTTGGTTCTACATCGGTTGGGCATACAATTACTTTGGCTCCAACGGCGCGAAGGATGTCCATTTTTTCTTTGGATTGCTTGTCGGTGATGACGCAAATGAGTTTGTAGCCTTTAACGATTGCTGCCAGTGCCAAGCCCATTCCAGTGTTTCCGGACGTTCCTTCGATGATGGTTCCGCCTGGTTTTAGTCGACCATCGGCTTCGGCGTCTTCGACCATTTTTACGGCCATACGGTCTTTTACGGAATTTCCGGGATTGAAGGTTTCTACTTTGGCGAGTACTAAAGCATCGACTTCGGCTGTGACTTTATTGAGGCGAACCAACGGCGTATTACCAATTGTTCCTAATATATTTTCTGAATATTTCATTGGATTGAGATTCTATGTTCTCGCAAAGACGCAGAGGCGCAAAGCGATTGTTGTTAATTGAGCGTACAAATATATTGATAATATGAAAGTTTGCAAGTTTGTGGGATGTTAATTCGATAACGTTTGCGTGAGGTTATTACGGATTGGCTGCGTGAGGGATAGGAGGATTTGTCTGAGCTCTTTTTGTGCTGGCGTTCAGCACAAAGAAGCGAGTACGTATAGCCCGACCCTTGTGGTCACGCCCAGATTATTATTGAAAGAAATTCCAAATCAATCCGAATCGGACGATGAAGTCGCGGTATGGGTAATCGGGTGCGGAATAGAAGGTGTTTTTGCTGGCCCATGCGGAATTGAAATGTTCGGCTTTGAGGAAGATGCGGCATTGTTTTACTCGGGCGTTGATGAAGAAATCGAAATTGGCAAAATCGCCTATTTTTTGCTGGTTTTGTACGAAGAAATCGGACACGACCGGATTGTATCCGTTGGCGTAATACTTCGTAAAGTAGTTGAATGTGACTCCCGTTTGCAAATAAAGCGCTTTGGTGAAGAAGTAATCGGAAAAATAGAGTGTGTTGCGCGTGACAATTTTTGGCACGTTTAAAACGTCGTCATCTTGCTCTGCTTTTTGGTAGAGGATGGTGTTGTCTAGGGCTAGTTTCCAATACTTGATTTCTTTATTGACTTTTAGCGAAAGATACTGAATGGACTTTTCGTATTGCTTTGGGGAAATCAGTTGTACTCTTTCCTGCGTGCTGTCGTCGCTGAAGAACAGGTGGTTGTCGAAATTAGAGATTTGCAATGATGCTTCTGCCCATTGGGTGTTGGCGGTGGCGGTGATGGTATTGATTTTTTCGTTTTTGAAATTGTTGAACCAGTTATAGGCGATGTAGCTGCTTTGGTGCAGATTGTATAAATGGTCGGGCAGTTTGTTCGTGTTTTGGTATCCGAAAGAGAACTTGTTTTTGGCGTTGAATTGGTATTGAAGGTTGGCTTCGATGTTGGTTAATGATTGGTTGGTGATGGAATTGGAGTAAAGTATTTTTCCTTTCCAGTTGTTTTTGCGGTATTCGTATTGCGCTCCGAAGTCGTTGATTTTGTCGTTTAAGGAACTTGGAATCGTTTGATTCTGAAGAATAACTATAGCGTTGAAATAGTAGTTATAGTGGAAATCGTCTAGGAAAAATTGGAATCTACCTAGCGTTTCATTTTCGTATATAGCACCAAGTTTATTGTAGATGCGGCTGTAACGTGCATGATCGTTGATGCCGTTTGTCACGTAAGAATCTCCGAAGCGTTTCACGAATTGATCGCCAATGGTTGAAGTTACTGTGGGTTGATAGTATTCGAAAAATTTGGTTTCGTAGTTGAATTGGTGTGTGATGTATAAATTGTTACTGCTTGATGTTGGGTTGATTCTGAAGTTGTGGTCGATGAATATTCTTTTTCCTTTTAGGAATGAGGTAGCGTCGGTGAGATAAACTTCGAGTCTAGGGCGTTGTTTGAAATTGGCATCTTTATTTTCGAAATCTTCAGGCGTTGTGATGCCGCCGTTTTCACCATTGAGCATGTCTTGTCCTGTGTAATGGGCATTGACGAAATATCTTTTGTTTTTGGTATGATAGCTTGTGGTGAATCTGAAATTTCCGGTGCTTGATAGTTGGTTGATGTATTTTCCCAAGGAACGCAATCCTTTGTAGGCCAGAGAAAAATTGAATTGTTCTGAGGTATTGACGGTAAAGAAGGCATCGAGGGATTGGCCTTGTTCCATGACGGTTTTGAAATACAAATCAGATAAAGGCGTTGCTACGGAATAATATTTAATTTGATTGGGTTGCAGGTAGTTGAAATGTTTTCCTTGGTAACCGAATTCGGGATATGGGGAAAATTGATTTAAGCTGTATTGTAGTGTAGTGTATGTTTGTCCTTCATTTAAAAAAGGCAACAATCCAAAATTATCTTTTCGCAAGTAGTTGTATTCGTATTCCTTTTTTATAGTTAGTGAAGTATCTACGTAAGTAGTATCACGGTCTAAAGTGACGATTCTATAAGAAGTAATAGGTGCTTTTCTGGCTAGCTCTTTGTCTTTTTGTTCTTGGGTTTTCAATAAACTTTTTCTGGGTTTTTCTTTGGTTGGTTCTTGCGCGAAACCAATCAGTGAAGAAAGCAAAAGAAAAGCTGTTAGTAGAATTCTCATAGTGTATTTATATTGAGGCAAAAATAACTATTTGTTTGGAAATAGGATTGATTTGAAGATAACTTATAAATAAGAATTTGCAGTAATAAAAAAAGCCACCCAAATTGGATGGCTTTTAAAATATTTAAAAAAAACTTTTGATTAGTTTTTAACCACTTTAACTGTTGAAGAAGCTCCAGCATTATTAGTAACTTTTACTAAATAAATACCTGCATTCAAATTAGCTGCATTGATGGAAGCATTGTCAACTGAAGTAAAGTTACCATTGCTAACTAGTTTTCCTAACACATCATAAACAGCAACATTAGTAATGTTTTTTCCATTTACTTCTAACATTCCTGTTGAAGCATTGATGAAAGCTGTAAATCCTTTATCGTTAGAGAAAGTTGCAGTAGCCAAAGACAATTGTGTTCCAACATATTTAAAGATACCTCCGGCAGCTACAGAAGCATTAAACCCTGAAGCTAAACCATTAGTATTGTCAAAAAATTGAACATCTGTTGTGTTATCAACGTTAGCATCATCTCCTAATGTATTGATATCAATCCAGTTTAATCCACCATCAGTAGAATAAGAAGAACCTCTTTCTCCTAAATCCGGATCGTCACCTAAAGACACGTATGTGTTTACAGTTCCAGGAACATAGCAAAGAGCAGCATTTCTGAATACTCCTGTAGGAACTTCAGGATTCCATGTAGCGCCACCATCTGTAGTTCTCCAAAATTGAAAATCATCTGCAATTAAAAGTCCTTCTGTAGCACTTTGAAATGCGTAATTTCCTGTTTGAAAATCAGCGATTGGAGAAACTGCAACTGTCCAGTTCTGACCTCTGTCAGTTGATCTGTAAAGTCTACCTTTATTAGTTCCAAACCACATATTATCTCCGTTTACACAAAAACCACGGGTATAAGCATACTCGCCATCCAATGGCACAGGAATATTACCGGCAGGGAGTCTTACCCAGTTTGTACCTCCGTTTGAAGTTGTATATACTTCAAATGTAGTAGGCGTGTCAGGGTCACCAATAGCAATTCCATTGTTTGCGTCCCAAAATTGAACAATATCTGTAAATGAAGTTGCGCTATTGAAAGAAGCTGAAGCTTGTCTAGTCCAAGTTGCACCTGAATCTGTAGTTTTCCATACACCTCCTGTACCACCTGTATCAGGGAAAGCGCCAACAAAAGCAGTGGTATCTGAAATACCACTAATACAAGCAAGACCTAATGTTGTAACACCTAAATTGATAACACCAGCAGTCCAAGTAGCACCTCCATCTGTCGATTTTGTAAACTCTCTGATAACATTTGTAACGGTAACGCCATCATAAGCAGTACACCATACATTGTTAGCATCTGCATATGATATTTGGTTGATACCACGACTCACAGAAGAAAAACCGGTTGCGTTTTCTTGCCAAAAAATTTGTGCATTCATGCTCAGTGCAAAAGCGAATGCGATAAAAGATAGTAATAGTTTTTTCATAATTTAATAGTTTTTAGATAAAAAGATTAGACAAAAGTATGCAGATAATTATTAAAATCAAACGAAATATCTATAAATTAAAAATATCTACAATATTATTATAAATAAGAAGAACAATTATATGTTCTTCTTATTTAAAAATTTTAAAATATATTTTTTAAAACTAAGGTGTAAATACTACATTAGTGTAGGTAGTAGCATCACCAACTCCGTTTTTAGTTAATTGAAGTACACTCTTAAAACCACTAGTAGCTGTCAATCCGAAATAAGTACCATTATAAATTTCTATTCTTTTGTCAGGGTATCTCAGTACAATTCTATATTTCAAATCTACAGAAGGAGTTGCTAAATGAGTCGGTTGAAGAACCCCTATTTTTAACCTATAATTCCCTGGTGTATATGCATAAGGAGAACTTGCGGTTGCTGTTGCCACACCCTCAGATGTTGTTCCCAATTTAGTGGCGGAGAAAAAATAGGTTTTAGGAATATCATTAAGTGATCCAACAATCACTTCCGCATAAACCGTCCCTTTGAGGTGTGTCCCTGTGAGAATAGTAGCATTGTTAGCACCTACTGCTGTTGCAGAGCCATCAGCTACTCCTGACAAAGCTACTGTAAAACTAGTTGGAGAAATTGCTATGATTTTACCGCCTGTAGGTAAATTATACACTGAATTTGTTCCTGTAAAAGCATTACTAACTCTAACTGTATTTCCCAAATCAAAAGAATTATTCGCTGTATACGTTGCCTGCCCATTTACGACATCTACTGCTGTTACAGTTGCCGTTAATCCTGGTCTGGTTGTTATTGTAATTACAGGTGCAGTTGGAGTGGTATAAGCAAAATGCAGATCACTACCTACAGCAGTAACATCAACATTATTATTGGCCGATATAGCCGCTGCATGGGTAGCAACAAAATCTGAAGCTGTTGTTTCATAATCGTTATGAAAACTAGCCAGATATGTGGATGCTCCTATTTTAATGTTGGCATATCCTTCTGAACCTCCCGATAAAGTAACATTTGTCAAACCAACTCTTTCCATTCTCACGCTGAGTTTATTTACTGTTGTTTTGTTTTCCCAATCAACAAGTACTTTCAATCTTTTGTCATTTTCACTAGGAACACCTGAATTTCCTGAAGCTACTGTAACCGTATTAGAATTTAATAGATAATGTTTTCCAGGAACCACTTTCTTTAAATTAATAGCCGTCAACTTCAAGTCAAAAGTCAAATCAAATGTACCATCTCCACCAGCAATACTAATTTCCCCAGTTCCCGTATTACTTCCCGGTAGAATGTCAACCGAAGCATTACGAAGCCCTCCTCCTGGAGTAAAAATAGACGCCTGTACTGTTACCGTATCAGTAACTATATTACGGAATTCCTGTGGTAATGTTGCAGTAAAGTTTATCACTTGTCCAGGTAATGCAAAAGTAGCATCTGTAGAAACTGTTCCCGTAATGGTTTCTATATCTAAATTTCCTACCGGCGATCCGGTAAATTTATCATCATCATTCTCACAGGACACAATTAAGGACGCACAGAAAATGCTTAACAAAATAACTTTAATATTTTTCATAATGTAGTATTATTTAATTTTTTATGCTTTTAAAAAAACAAAAACTATAGCCCTAATTGATAATTATTAAAATAAAGGTTAAGTTGTTCATTATTAATCGAAGTATCACTTGCCAATTTAGTCATAAATTTATATCCTTGTTTCATACCCGCTTGGGCCTTAACAGTTGCTGATAATTTATTATAATCTACGATTGTTCCATCAAATCCTTTAGAATACCCCAAAAACGTAAAAACGTCTCCTGCTAATAAATCACTTCTTGGTATACTTAAGGCATCTGCTATCATTTGTGGCGTGATTGCTAATTCAGTAGGAAAACTTGTAATCGTTAATAATTTAACATAATTTCCTGTAATAACATCATTTACATTGTGTCTTCTGACATATAAATCATAACTCTGAACATTATTTCCAGGAGTAGTCAATGCGCCACCGAAAACGGCCGTATCCAAATGATCAGAAGTTAATACTTTTTTTGTTATATCCAGTCTCACATACTGTCCATCAACAATCAGTGGTCTGGGATCCAAACTATCCTGTGTTTCGCAAGACGAAAAAGCAAAGAATAGTAACGTAAAAATAGGTGCAAAAAATATTTTTTTCATAATGATATTTTATTTAATGTAAGACAATAGCTGCTTTATCCCAAAATACTTTTCTTGTTCTAACGTTATTAGGCGTATTAGGATTGTTATTTACTGCACTAGCAGGATAAAATGCAGTTGAATAGAAACTTCCTGAAGCTGGCTCAAGAGTAGGTTGAAAATTACTTGGAAAACCAGTTCTTCTGTAATTATTGTATGGCTCAATTCCATTACCCCATGCTGCTAAATAATACTCTTTAATAATCAATTCTAATTGATCATCGCCAGACAAGCCATCATAAGTAGTTGAAATAAAATCAATATATAATTGTGTTCTCTCATCAATTTTTTCTTGCTCTGTTTGATTTGTTGGACCTGCAGGAGCATTTGGATTAGGTCTAACATTTAATTTTGGATAATCATTAACAGCCTGCGTTGATCTTTTAATAGAAGCAGTAATTCCTGCTAACAATTCTGTTTTTGCATTACCTGCAACTCCTAATTTTAAAATAGCTTCCGCTTTCATGAAATTAACATAAGAAGACATAAGAATAGGTGTAATTCCAGCTCCAAGCGCACCTGCCGAGCCACTTGATTGAACATCTTGAGCATTACCATAAGCTCCTCCAATTGGATAAACTCCTGCTACAGACCTTAAATTAGCATCAGGCGGAATACCCGAAGCATCACCATGATCTCTTCCTAAAAAGCCATTAGCAGGGAGAGCAACGCTACTCTTAATCCAATTAGACGTCGTATTCGGAGTCAGAATAGTTGAGTTAAAAAATGACGCATATTCTACATCATTGTAATGTACTGGTCTAATTCTATTTGGAATAGCAAAAAAATCATTAGTTGGAAGAGAAGCATCTTGCTTGAAAAAGTAAAAATCTGTTCTTGGATCAATTACTACAGGTGTATATGTGTCTGTCGTGCCTTTTTCAATTGTTGAAGCCCACATCATATAATTAGCTATATAAGCTCCACCCCCTAATTCATACTGATCGTTGTATAATGGATGTCTAGTGTTTGGGGTAAATCTTGAATTGCCATATTTAAAAGCAAAATCCTCTGCTGGCGTATCAATATAATCACCTGCTGAGAGTATTGCTCCAATCTCAGTAGCAGCATTAACTCCTAAATCTGTTTCTGCCAAACGAGCGTTCAAATACATTTTCAATTTTAAAGTTTTAGCCAATGTTTTCCATGCTGCGGCACTTGTATAATATAAATCCTGAACTTTACTACCAGCAACATTTGGAGTATCTAAAATAGTGATGGCTTCATCAAGATCTAATAAAACTTGCTTGTATACTGAAAGACTACTGTCAAATCTTGGCGTCAAATTGCCATTGCCTTGTAATGCTTCAGTCAAAGGAATATCACCATACATGTCAACCATCGTCATCAATACATAAGCACGAATTACTTTAGCACCACCTAATGCGTAATACTCTTTGTTTTGTATCGCTTTAGGTTCCATGATTTTTACAGCATTTAGGATATTATAACCTTGACTCCAATTCGTATCAAAATTAATCGGAGCATACGCATTATCATAAGTAGTTCCTCCGGTCATAGCCATTTGTCTGGTCATGCGTTGTGTGAAACTATTGGCTGATTCAACGAAATCCGGCAACCTTAATTGTACATAATTAAAGGTATATACTGGATCCAACAAATCTGGCGAAACACCACTCGGGTCTACCGTCTGATCCAAATCAATTGTTTCGCAACTGTTAAATAATACAACAGTAAAGACCAGAAACAATTTTATAATATTATTATTTATTTTCATCTTGTTAGAAAGTTAAGTTAAAGTTAAATCCATAACGCTTAGCTGTTGGTCCGGTCAAATAATCGAAACCTTGTCCATTACCTACACCCAAACTTAAAACTTCAGGGTCGAAATTCAAATGTTTAGGGAAATTAAACGCTTCATACCATAAATTTTGACCTACAATTGAAATGGATATTTTTCCAAACGGTGTTTTATCCAAAAACTTTTTAGGTAGTGAGTAAGACAACGACACTTCTCTTAATCTTAAATTAGTAGCGTCATAAATGGCTTGCTCATTAATAAAGAAACCTGAATTATTAAAGCCGTATTGTGTATATCCAATCTGAGTAGTATTCACATTCCCATTTAGATTCACACCAGGCAACACAACTGTTCCTGATCTATCAAAATTGGTATCTTCTGTTAATCCTCTAGACAATAAAGCCGCTGCAGTTGTAGAGTATATATCGCCTCCTTTTTGATATTCAAATTGGAAACCAAGCGTAATATTCTTGTATGAAACTTCATTAATTACTGTAGACTTCCAATCTGCATTTGGGTCTCCAATTTCAGTTAATTCAGCATTTCTAACATAATTACCATCATTACCTACAATGTAATTACCATTTCCGTCACGAAGAATAGAGCTTCCCATAATCACACCGAAAGGTCTTCCTTCAATAGCGAAATTCCCAAGGTTACTAAATCCCGCAAAGGCTAAAGATTTTACGTTGCCCAATCCTAATTCATCAACGATGTTTTTGTTTTTGGTGTAATTGGCTGTTACATTCCACTCAAATCCATCAGTTTTTGTTCTAATGATCGCTAAATTCAATCCTAATTCAATACCCTTGTTACTTACTTGAGCCACATTATCCGTAGTGAAATCGTATCCTGTTGAAGGATCTAAATCTCTATTCACAATCAAATCAGTCGAAACTTTTCTGTAAATCGACATATCCAGTCCAATGCGATTATCAAGGAACTTTCCTTCCAATCCGAATTCTAACTCTTTAACCAATTCGGGTTTCAAATTCAAATTTCCTAATTCATTACTTGGCGCCAATGTATTAATTACTGTTCCGTCAGCTTGCAAAAATACTTTAGTCGCAGAATTTAAATTAATCTGTGTTTTATAGGCATCTGGAAAACCTGCAGACGAACCATAACCAAGTCTTAGTTTTAAATAATTAATGCTTTTTCCTTTTAAAGAAGCAAAAGCATCTGTTGGCACAAATGACAATGAAGCAGAAGGGTAAAATAAAGACCTGTTGTCTTTTTGTAAAGACGAATAAGAATCACGTCTTCCTTGCAAGTTTAAAAACAAGTATTTTTTAAAACCTAATGTTGTACTGGCATACAGACCTACGATGTTAAAACTTTGCCTTTGTGAATACCCATCGTGGTTTTCAAAATTTTGATGCTCTTGAAAACCATAAATAAACTGTACCGTACTATTAAGGTAGTTGTATTTATAAGCCTCTAAACGCGGATTAAAACCAATTGTACCATCAATATTCCAATTTTCGCTTTTATCTAATTTTGTATCAAAATTATAACTTACTGTATGGTCATAAACCGTGTTTTCATTAACAGTAGTTCTTAAAAAACCTTCGTCATCAAACGGCTGACCATTACCTCTATTAATATAATATCGCTTGGTTTGTGTATAGTTATCAATAGCCAATCTGTACGAAACATTTGACCATGCATTTATTTCATAACTAGCCGTGAAGTTACCAAAGAAACGTCTTACTGATTCATCATCACTTGCGTTCTTCAAAGTCCATCTCGGGTTAGGAATGTCTGTTCTATAATTAACTGATGCGTGTGTAAATGGATTTTCATAAGGCAATCCAAATAAATCAAAACTTCTAGGTGTGTATAAAATATTGGCAAAAACCGATGGAGCCGCTGCATTCGAACCAAAACCTGCTGCTGTTGGCGGAGCCGTTTTATCGGTTCTCACATAATTCAAAACAGAACTAAGTGTAAATCCGTTAGACAATTTAGTCTGACCTCCGGTACTTAAATTCAAACGTTTGTATGAATTATTTTCAATAAAACCTTCATCGTTCGTATGTCCAACACTCATATTATAACTAGTGTTCTCCGACCTTCCTCCGATATTCAATGAAGTAGTATTAACCACTCCAGTTCTAAAAAAAGGTTTAACATTATTTTGTGCTTGATAAGGAACCGTTTTAGGCGATCCAGTAGCATCAACATATTCTGCAAACAAACCTGAATTTACATCCGCTAAATAAGCATATGGATGCGGCACATTACCATTAGCATCAATTCCTTGCGTCCCTTTCGTACCAAAAGCAGGACCCCAGTTAGAGAATGCCGTTGTAAAAGTATTATCGAATCCGTTACCGTAAGTGTTTTGATAATCTGGTAAAGCCGAAATCTCAGTCATATACATTGATTGAGAAAAAGAAACCGCCATTTTCTTATTGATATCTTTTGTATTTCCGGATTTAGTAGTTACTAAAATAACTCCGTTTCTACCAGACGAACCATATAATGTTGTTGCACTCAATCCTTTTAAGATACTGATGCTCTCAATACTATTTGGATCTAAATCAAGAAAACGACTCGAAGCATTCGTGGCGCCTTCAAGAAAATTTCCATCACTATTGGTATCTGAATTAAATGGAATTCCATCAACAACAAAAAGGGGTTGATTGTTTCCAGTAATCGAAGAATAACCACGAATAATAATATTCGTTCCTGATCCGGACAAACCACTGGTCTGCTGAATATTCACACCGGCTGCTTTACCTGTAAGGGCTCTCGCAACATCCGTAGAAGGTTTTGAAGCAAACTCCTCAGCCTTGATTGTAGTTACAGCATAACCTAGCGCTTTCTTCTCTTTCTTGATACCTTGACCAGTTACTACAACTTCCGTTATTTCCTCACCTCCAGATTTCATTTTCATATTCACCGTATTTGAAGCTCCAACTGTAGCTGATGCATCTTTCATACCAATAAAAGAGAAAACCAAAACATCTCCAGCTTTAGCTTTTATCGAATATTTTCCATCAACATCGGTTTGAGTTCCCTTTTTGGTGCTCTTAATAATAACATTGGCGCCCGGAAGTGGTCCTGTTTCATCAGAAACAACTCCAGTAACAGTTTTCTCTTGTGCAAAAGCAAACTGCATTGATAACGCTATACATAGCGCAAAAATCCATTTGAACTTAGATCTCATATAAATTTTGTTTGAGTTAGATATCCCGCAAACTTCTTAATAATTTCTTAAATAAACAAATATAAATTCTTAATATATTTTTTAGTATCGTGTTAAAAATAGTTTAGAATTATTTATGTTATTCGAAATAACCTAATTAATGCTCAATTAAAAGGCAGGATTTATTCGCTTTTTTATATTTTTATAAAAAAAATGCTGTTGTCAAACTATTCTACTTTTGCACTCGAAACCGGAACCGATGAAGCCGGTCGTGGTTGTCTTGCCGGACCCGTTACTGCTGCTGCTGTTATTCTTCCACCCGATTTTAAAAACGAGCTCCTCAACGACTCCAAACAATTGTCTGAAAAAAAACGCTTCCACCTCAAACCCATCATTGAAACTCAAGCAATTGCTTTCTCCATAACCCATTTAGAACCAAAAGTCATCGATGAAATCAACATCCTCAACGCTTCTATAAAAGCCATGCAAGCATCCATTTTAAAACTCAACCCAACACCGCATTATATTATAGTAGACGGAAACCGTTTCAAACCCATTGCCAATATTCCGCACACTTGTATCGTCAAAGGCGACTCAAAATACCTAAGCATCGCCGCCGCATCCATTCTAGCCAAAACCTATCGCGACGAATACATGGACAAAATCCACGAAGAATTCCCCATGTACAACTGGAAACAAAACAAAGGCTATCCTACATTAGAACACCGAGAAGCCATTAGAAAATACGGCCCGACAAAATACCATCGCATGAGTTTTCGATTATTGCCGGAACAATTTGAATTAGATTTTTAGATTGTTAGATTTTTAGATCTTTGGATTTTAAGACTGTAAGATTATAAGATGCGTTTTCTATTAAAAAAGAAAAAAACCCGTTTCAATACGAAACGCGATTTTCTATTTATTAAATTTTAGTCTTAAAATCTTAAAGTCTTACGATCTTACAATCTTACAATCAATCTTAAGAATATTGCATTGCAGGAACAAAAGTACATTCAAACAATTCCATAAAATGTAGCAGGATTCTTTCCTTCACTTCCGATTCATCCACTTTTACAACGCCAAGTTCAACGTTTAATGAAGTCACCGCTTTCCCTCGAATGCCACACGGAATGATATTATCGAAATAACCCAAATCCACATTCACATTCAAAGCAAAACCATGCATCGTCACCCAACGCGAAGCCCGAACGCCCATAGCACAAATCTTGCGCGCAAACGGCGTTCCGACACCAAGCCAAACTCCGGTTTCACCTTCACTTCTCGAAGATTCCAAACCATAATCTTTCAATGTCAGAATGATAGCTTCTTCAAGAAAGCGCAAGTATTGATGAATATCGGTAAAGAAATTTTCGAGATCCAAAATCGGATAACCCACAATCTGCCCGGGCCCATGATACGTAATGTCACCACCGCGATTGATTTTATAAAACGTCGCGCCTTTTGCCTCAAGTTGTTTCTCATTCAAAAGCATGTTGCCCACATCGCCACTTTTCCCCAACGTATACACATGCGGATGCTCGACAAACAAAAAATGGTTCGGTGTTTCCAAATCGGTTTCCTCACGACGATTCCGGATTTTCAAATCCACGATATCCTTAAAAATCGTTTCCTGATAATCCCAAGCGAGCTTATAATCGCGCAATCCTATATCCTGAAGTTGAACCGTTTTATTCATAGCCAAATAATGAAGTACAAATTTACAAACTAAATCCAAGCAATGCCTATTTTTATTTTTAGGAGCAGACGAGCCGTTTTCATTACAACACTTCTCCCGCTATCCGATACAATCTTTTGCGCCAAACACTGGCACAAAAGGATTTTCACTCCTATCGGGGCTAATTTCTGAACGCTCCTTTCCCAAAAAACGATCTCAAAATCTTATAGTCTTACAGTCTTAAAATCCAAAGATCTAATAATCCAACAATCTAAAAATCCACTTTGTAACTTTCCAACTAATACCTACATTTGCACTCTTAAAAGAACAATAAAATGGCCTTATCCGAACAAGAAATATTACGACGCGAAGCACTAACAGAATTGCGCAATCTGGGCATCGAACCTTATCCCGCCCAAGAATTCGTAACCACCGCTTATTCCAGAGACATCCTCGAAAACTTCGAGCAGTACGAAGGAAAAGAGGTCGTGCTTGCCGGTCGCCTCATGGGAAAACGCATCATGGGAAAAGCCTCATTCGCCGAACTCAAAGATTCTGAAGGCAGAATTCAAATCTATGTTTCTCGTGATGATATTTCCGATGACGAAGAAAAAACCATGTACAATGTAGTCTTCAAAAAACTACTCGATATCGGCGATTTTATCGGCGTTCGCGGTACCGTTTTCAAAACACAAGTCGGAGAAATTTCCGTTCATATTTATGGTTTAACTGTTTTATCCAAAGCGCTAAAACCTTTACCCGTAGTAAAAATCGACGCCGATGGAAAAGCACACGATGCCTTTGCCGACGCCGAGCAACGATACAGACGTCGCTATGTTGATTTAACCGTAAACGATCACGTCAAAGAAACCTTCATCAAAAGAACCAAACTGTTCAATGCAATGCGTAGTTTCTTCAACGACAAAGGTTATTTAGAAGTTGAAACGCCAGTCTTGCAACCGATTCCCGGTGGCGCAGCGGCACGCCCATTCATCACACACCACAATTCACTCGACATTCCATTGTATATGAGAATTGCGAATGAACTTTATTTAAAAAGATTAATCGTCGGTGGTTTCGAAGGTGTTTACGAATTCTCGAAAAACTTCCGCAACGAAGGCATGGACAGAACGCACAACCCCGAGTTCACCGCCATGGAAATCTACGTAGCCTACAAAGATTACCACTGGATGATGACTTTCACGGAAAATCTTTTAGAACATTGCGCACTGGCTGTCAACGGAACCACTGATGTTACTTTCGGCGAACACCAAGTGAATTTCAAAGCGCCGTATGCCCGCGTGACGATGACCGACTCAATAAAACATTTTACAGGTTTCGATATTTCTGGAAAGTCCGAAGCCGAATTATACGAAGCCGCAAAAAACATGGGAATCGAAGTTGATGCCACCATGGGCAAAGGAAAACTCATAGACGAGATTTTCGGAGCCAAATGCGAAGGCAATTACATACAACCAACATTCATCACCGATTATCCGAAAGAAATGTCGCCTTTGTGCAAACAACACCGCGACAATCCTGAACTCACAGAACGTTTCGAACTCATGATTTGCGGAAAAGAAGTAGCCAATGCTTATTCAGAACTCAACGACCCGATCGACCAACGCGAACGTTTTGAACATCAAATCATGCTTGCCGAAAAAGGCGATGATGAAGCCAACGGTTTGATTGATGAAGATTTCTTACGCGCATTAGAATACGGTATGCCACCCACTTCCGGTTTAGGAATCGGTATGGATCGATTGATGATGTATTTAACCAACAACAGCTCGATTCAAGAAGTATTGTTCTTTCCGCAAATGCGTCCTGAGAAAAAACAAGTACAAATCGAACTCGAAGACGAGGAAAAATTAGTCATTGTTCTTTTGCAAACCAACAACAACCAAATGGATTTGTCAGCACTCAAAATAAAATCTGAACTTAGCGGCAAAAAATGGGATGCTGCGATGAAAGGTTTATCGAAACACGGATTGGTAAAAGTCGTTGTTAATGGCGATTTAAAAACTGTGGAATTGATATAAAAGTTAACACGGATTTCACGGATTAACATAGATTAAATCCGTGAAAATCTGTGAAATCCGTGTTAAAAAGAAAGGAACTTCATGGAGTTCCTTTCTTGTTTATTCTTCTTTTAAAATCTAACTATTCGCCGCCATTGTTGCTGCCATAATAGAGCCAAAAATAATGAAACCGACGATGACCAAAGCCAGTATGATGCCCACTAAAATCAAATATGCTTTTGCCCAATTTTGACGGTTTGGATTTTCGTTGCTACCAAAAGCATAAACAAAAAGCAGTACAATGCCCACAACAGGAATCGCCAGTAGTAATAAAGTTTTAAGCCATTCTTTGACTGATAAAGGTTTTTGATTTGAATTTTCTAGAGTTTCCATGTTTTGTTTTGGTTTGGTTAGAAAGCTAATGTAAACAAAATTTAGAAACTGTAATTCAAATTAATTGCTTGAAAATACTGTTCATCAATATTGATATTCTAAAGATATTGTTTTACTGACAAGCTCATGTTACTGCTAAAAGGAAATGCTTTTATTTTGTTAAATGTCGTTAAAATTATATTTGATTTAAACTATCTTCGAAGTTCATTGTCATAGCGTGACATTTTAAAAATTTAATCATTATGAAAAAACTAGCATTAATCGTGTTTTTGGTTGTAGGATTATCAACTTATGCACAAGAAGGAAAAACAGCAGGAAAAAAAGGTGATGGCAAAGAGCGTATGTCGCCCGAACAAAGAAATCAATTGCAACTAAAACGATTGACATCGGAATTGAATCTGAATGAATCCCAACAAAAAGAAATTGGGAAAATTATTGCTGAGCAAAGTGATAAAAGACAGAAAATGAAAGCCGAACGTATCGCAATTAAAGAAAAAGGAACCAAACCAACTGCTGATGAAAGATTCGCAAGAGAGAACCAAAGACTTGACGATCAGAAAGCTTTGAAAGAGAAGGTGCAAAAAGTGTTGACTCCAGAGCAATTCAAAAAATGGGAAGACATGAAAAAAGAGAACCGCGAGCATATGAAAGACCGTATGGAAAAAAGAAGAGATAAAAAGTCTGAGGAATAATTAAGGGAATAAATTTTGAGGTTTCGGAAAAAAAAATTAGATTTGGTTTCTATTTTTAATCAAACACAAATTATGAAAAAAATTATTGCAGTCGTAACTATGTTATTAGCCTTCACAGTAAGTGTTAATGCACAAGATAAAAAAGTTTCAAGTCAAGAAGCAGCACAGAAAGATATCGCTGCGTTGTCATCAAAAGTAACGATTTCTGAAACTTTGAAACAAGATTTATTGACGTTGATGGTGATGAAACATGATGCATTGTCTGACGCCACTTTAACCAAAGAACAAAAAGAAAATGCTTCAAAAGGTTTCGAACACAAACTCTTGAGTGGTTTGAGCAAAGAGCAACGTGAAGTATTATTAAAAGATCCTGCTTTATTGAAAAAATTATCGCACTAAAAATTTAAATTCATAAAAAAAGCCCGCTAGCAATAGTGGGCTTTTTGTTTTTATAATGTTGCTACTACTTTCCTAATCGCAGCAATCGTATCATCCAAATCTTGATAGGTTAAGGCATCGGTAATAAACCAAGTTTCATAAGCTGATGGTGCGATATAAATGCCTTCATCTAATAATCCGTGGAAGAATTTTTTAAACGTAGCATTATCACCTTTGGCAGCACTTTGAAAATCGGTCACAGGAGCCGCATCAAAATGCACAGAAATCATAGAACCTACACGATTAATAGTAAAATCAATATTAGATTCTGAGAGTACTTTTTGAATGCCACTTTCTAAATACGCCGTTTTTTCATCTAACCTTTGAAAAAGTTCTGCGTCGTCATTAATGGCTTTCAACATCGCCAAACCGGCAGCCATAGCCAACGGATTTCCTGATAAGGTTCCCGCTTGATATACCGGTCCGAGTGGTGCGAGATAATTCATAATTTCAGCACGTGCAGCAAAAGCACCTACAGGCAATCCACCACCGATGACTTTACCGAAAGTTACAA
Organism: Flavobacterium sp.; assembly: GCF_031411595.1. Taxonomy (GTDB): domain Bacteria; phylum Bacteroidota; class Bacteroidia; order Flavobacteriales; family Flavobacteriaceae; genus Flavobacterium. Next base: position 24,684 of record NZ_JANOBI010000057.1, read on the forward strand.
TGTCGGCTTTAATATTATAGAGTTCTTGAACGCCGCCTTTTGCCAATCGAAATCCGGTCATCACTTCATCAAATATTAGCAGAATATCATTTGCAGAACAAAGTGTTCTTAATCCTTCTAAAAAACCGTTTTGAGGCGGAATACAACCCATGTTTCCAGCTACAGGCTCTACGATAATGGCTGCAATTTCGTTTGGATTGGCGGCAATTAGTTGTGCTACATTGTCTAAATCATTATAACGTGCAAGTAATGTATCTTTTGCTGTTCCGGCCGTAACACCCGGACTGTTTGGCGTTCCAAATGTACTCGCTCCGCTTCCTGCTTGAATTAGAAACGAATCGGAATGTCCGTGATAACAACCCGCAAATTTGATGATTTTGTCTTTTTTGGTAAATCCACGCGCCAAACGAATTGCGCTCATACAAGCTTCTGTACCTGAATTGACGAAACGTATTTTCTCAATATTAGGCACCATCGATATCGCTAAAGCTGCTATTTCTGTTTCTAGTGCGGTTGGTGTTCCGAAAGAAGTTCCCAATTTGGTTCGTTCGATAATTGACGACACTACAGGTTCGTAGGCATGGCCTAAAATCATTGGCCCCCAAGAATTGATATAATCAATATAACGATTCCCATCTTCATCAAACAAATAAGCACCTTTCGCGCTTTTGACAAAAATCGGCGTTCCTCCTACTGCTTTGAATGCACGAACTGGCGAATTAACACCGCCTGGAATTACTTTTTCAGCTTCAGCAAAAAGCTGACTACTTCTTTGGTATAACATGTTTTATTTTACTTTTATATTTTGTCCAATCGAAAGGGCATTGTCTTGAATGTTGTTTTTTCGCTTCAAATCGTCTATTGAAATATTGAATTTTTTGGAAATCGAATACAACGTGTCGCCTTGACTTACTTGGTATAAATCAGCATTTGAACTTGGCGTCACTTGATTGCTAAAATTTACCGGAGTAAAAGGTTTGCCTAAAACTTCAGCATCGTATTGATACAATTGATAACGCTCAATAATAGCAATCAATTTTTCAGGATATTTAGGATCAGTTGCGTAACCCGCATTTTTCAAGCCTCGCGCCCATTGTTTGTAGTCGTCTTTCTCTAGTTGAAATAAAGGCGCATACCAAGTTCTATTGATTAAGAATTGGGAGTGATCTTGAAAAGATTCCATTGCTTGGTCGTATTTTCTAAAACATTCCTGCTCTTCATCGTCATCGTATTTGATGCTCGGTCCATTCCAATCTTTATGGCATTTGATTCCGAAGTGGTTGTTCGCCAAAACACTCAATGGACCGGTTCCTGCACCGGATTCTAAAATACCTTGACCTAAAATAATACTAGACGGAATACCATACTGTTTCATATTATTTTCCGCAACGTCTTTGTAGGTTGCGATATAATCTAAAACCATGGCTGTGGTAACTTTGACGCGTGTCGTCGCTTCTAAAATCTCCGTTTTTGAATATACGGTTTCATTGGCGTTGGATTTGTTTTCTTCCTTAGCGGCTTCGTATTTTTCTTCGATTTTTTTGATCTCAACTATCGATGGCGTTTCTTTTATGGGTTCTTCTGCTTTCTTTGTAGCAACTACAACCGGAATAGTTTTATTGGGCGAAGTTTTAGCTGAAATTGGTTTAGATGAAGTCGTTTTTGACGGTGTCGATTTTGAAGCCGTTGATTTTGAAGTTGACGGTTTTGTTTGCGTTGGCTTTTTTGCAGTAGTCGCTACTTTTGACGCCGGTTTTTTATAAGTCGGTTTAGTAGTTCTAACAACAGTCTGCGTGGTATTGCAACCCATCAAGGCCAACATAAAAATCAATAACAACAACCGTTTATGCATGAGTCAGTAGTAATGGTAATTTTTTGTTTTTCAATTGGATGTTCATGCCTTCAATGCCTTGCAATCCGCCGGTGTGAATCATCAAAATTTTGGAACCTTCAGGAAAATAATTTTTTTGAATTAAATCAATAACGCCAAAAACCATCTTTCCAGTATAAATTGGATCTAAAGGAATTCCGGTTTCAAGGTAAAATCGATTGATAAAATCAATAAGCTCCGGAGTTACTTTGCCATAGCCATCAAAATGATAATCCGAAATCAAATCCCAACGCTCGTTCGTGGCAAATCTACAAATTTCTTCTTTCAAAAAATCACCTTTGAGTGCGGGAAATCCTAAAATTTTCTGATGTGTTTGAGCACGGTTGATTAGTCCTGAAATGGTTCCGCCGGTTCCAACTGCACAGCAAATAAAATCAAATTCAGCGTCGGTTTCCGTTAAAATTTCTTCGCATCCTTTGACGGCCAAAGCGTTAGTTCCGCCTTCTGGAATTAAATAAAACGAACCCCATTTTTGTTCTAATCCGCTTAGAAATGAAGCTTCGGTTTTGTTACGATAACCTGCTCTGGAAACAAAATCGAGTTCCATACCACAGGCTTGAGTAAAACGTAAAGTTGGATTTTCTTGAATGGAATTTACAAGTTCATCACCGCGAATAACACCAACGGTTTTCAATTGATGTAATTTTCCCAATGCCGCCACGGCTGCAATATGATTCGAAAAAGCACCACCAAAAGTGAGCAATTGCTGCTTTTTTTCATTGTTCGCTTGAAGTAAATTGTATTTTAGTTTTCTAAATTTATTACCCGAAACAAAAGGATGAATCAAATCTTCGCGTTTGATTGACAAAGTAATATTTGGAAAACCTTCGATAAGTTGATTGGGTATATTCAAAGACAATTTTTCTTAATGTCCATTATAAACCGAAACTTTTTTCCCAAAATCCTGATTGCTTTTGGTGATGACTTTAACGATATATACTGCATCGCTAATGGCAGAAGTTGAAAATTGATATTTATCTTTTGTAGTAACATTCAAATCACTAAAAATCAACTTTCCGGTAATGTCATACAAACTAATCGATTTGATTGGCGTCAAATGTGGGTTCATCACTGTTAGTGTTTGCAACACATTGTTTTGTAAAACGGCAAAACTATCTGAACTCAAAGTCGGAATATCCAAAGTGGCATTGACGAAAGTAATTTCATATTGTGTATTGTTCACACCTGCTGGTAATGTCATTTCATAGTCACCATTGACAATATCATAATACACATCGCTGGTTTTGTCGTGCAAATAAACATTTTCAGTGCCGTCAAAATTGATGATGTCACCCACTTTAATTCTAAAACTAGCCGGAGTGGTATTTTTAAACCCAATTGGAATTCTTTTATTGATATCAAAATCTATCACATCAATCACATATTCGGCATTGTCAACCACAAAATACATATCCAATTCACTCGTAATATCAGGCGATTTAGCATCCATTGCAAAATCAGCTCCATCAGTAGCTGCGGGATGAAAAGCCAACGAAACTTGACGAATTCCTTGATTGTTTAATAACGTATTGAATTTGATTTGAGGAATTGGTTTCGTGCTAACAGTAGTATAGTCAAACCCAGAAACGGAAGGAATTGGAGGTAGAAAATCATTTTCATTCGGCGTTTCAACTGGAGCGGAATGTCTTTCAAATTGAGAATAATTCGCAGCGCCTTCTTTTTGATAAACCCTAAAATTATTCGTCATCGTAACGGTTCCCGTACTCGAGCCTTCAAGCATAAAACCTTGCCCAATCGGACAAAAACGTCTTTCATAATTAGCGCCACTTCCGACACTTCCCAATTGCGTTCCGGCACCATCATAAGCGTAAAACACAGCCGGCGTATAAACACCCATCGTTCCGTAAGGCGCAACATTAGCTCCTCCAACCGGAGAATACGTTCCGTAACCGCCTTTATAGGCAGTCAGATTGTGCGAGTTTACCGTTTTGTCTTGCTCCCAAAAATAAGCGATGCCTGTTGAATTTGTGGCTGCGAGAAGAAAAGCTTTTAAATCGATAGCAGATGGATATGGATTTCCGGTTAAAGTGCGTTTTCCTGCACCAAGATTTATGATAATATCACCATCATTGGGTCTTCCTCTAAAATCATAACGTTGTTTGCTTCCGGAATTATTATCAACGCCAGCGTCTAAAAATGTGGCGTCGGTTCCTGCGGTTCCTTTCATCGTAAATCCTTCTCCGGGATTGATAGCAGTAGCGTTATACACCCCAAACCATTGTGAATACAATGAAGAAGATAAGAATTTAAAAATCCAACCTTGGGAAATACTTAATGGATTTGAAATACCATTATAAGAATTCATGGGTAATATTGTCGCGGGTGTACTTGCAGTAGCGGTTGTAGGTTGATACAACATCGTGATTCCAAAAGGTTCGTTTCCAGAGGCAGTGATTGAATTTCCTACTGGTGAGCACCAATAATTATAGGCAAAATTGTTTACAGAACCTTCTTGAAAAACCGACAACTTTCCTGCCCCTGCATTGATAGAACTTCCTGTCTTGGCTTGCAAAAGTTGGGATTGATTTCTAAGAAAAATATCCCCTGTGTTTTGAATATTGATATCTTGTTTTACATATAGATATTTATCTGCAACATACACATAATTGTTACTAACATAAAGTTGTGCAAAATTATTTTGACAAACAAATAAAAGTAAAATCAAAATTAAATGTCGTGTAAACTTTCTCATTTTCATCTTTTTAGAGGATAAAAGTAGAAATAAAATTAAAAAAAAATGCATTTATATTTAAAAATATAGCGGTTTGAAACGCTCGTCGAGATTAACGGTTACTCATCGATTAAAAAGTAAAAAAAATACTAAATTGATTACTTTTATTTATCATTAAATTAATAAGGCATATGAAAAAGAACGTTCTTAATCTAATAATCATTGTTTCCTTTTTTTTAATTGGAAATAAAATATACGCTCAAGTCGGAATTGGAACCACTATGCCTTTTGCACAATTGGATATTCGTTCAAGCAATCAAGCAACACCGACAAACACGGACGGAATCCTGATTCCAAAAGTAGATACATTCCCAAGTACAAATCCGGGTCTTGATCAACAAAGCATGTTGGTTTATTTAACAACTGCAACGACTTTCGGAGGCAATCCAAAAGCGATAGGTTTTTATTATTGGGATGATAATTCTAGCGACTGGATTGGGATTTCATCCGCTGCCAACGGCGACCATGATTGGTATGAGGAAGGAACGACAACCGCTCCCAACGCCATCACCGATGATATGTTTCATTCTGGAAATGTAGCAATTGGAAAAATTACTGCCGATTTTCCTTTAGAAGTAAACACCACCAATTTTGACACCGGAATCAATTCTATTTATACTTCAAGTACAACAAATACAGTAACAAAAACTGGAATTGACAACGCCGTTTCCGGGACTTCAAATGATATCCATAACGGAATTAGAAATACCATCTCAAGCAGTGGAAGTGGCAATCAATATGGATCTAGAAACAACATGACCGGAACCGGATCTGGGTTGCACATAGGCACTTTTAATGATTTACTGAACGGAACCGGAATCTTTTGGGGAACCTACAACAGATTAAACACCATAACTTCTGCATTTCATTACGGAACTTTTAATGATATTTCTGGAGGTGACGGATCGAAATCAGGAACCCGAAACTTAATGTCAGGAACCAATACAATCCTCGATAAAGGAATTGAAAACTTAATGAACGGAACAGGAACTGCCATGCAAATGGGAACGTATAATACCATTGGGAATAATGGGGATGGAATACATTATGGGGTTTATAATGATTTAAACAATGTTGGTAATGGTGATCAATACGGAAACTACACTGCGCTAACCAATACGGGTGCGGGAATTCATTACGGAAATTATAACATCTTGAGTGGCAACGGCACTGCATCAGGCAACCAATACGGGACGGTTAATGCGATCAGTAAAATTGGTAACAGCGATCATTATGGTACAGAAAATATCTTAAGCGGAACAGGAAACGGCAACCAATACGGATCTTATTCATTGATTAGCAATTCCGGTATCGGTTTGCAATACGGCGCTTATCATGTACTTTCAGGGAATGGATTCAACGGACATTATGGTGTTTACAATCTACTTTCCGGTTCTAGCGGTGGAGTACAAACAGGTACTTTAAACGAAATCACCAATACAGCCGGCTCTTCACACTATGGTGCCTCTTCAGTACTTTCGGGATCCGGAGCCGCAACTAAGTACGGATTCAACGCATACATCGACCCAACAGCTGGCGGTACACATTATGGTGTTTATTCTAGTACCCTTAAACCCGGAGCGACCAACTTTGCCGGTTACTTTCTAGGCAATGTGGGCATCGGAACAGCAGTAGCCAATACTTATACGCTACCGCCATCAAGAGGTTTAGTAGGTCAAACCATGAGAACCGATGGTGCTGGAAATGTCACTTGGGCCAATAATAGTGATTTTGCTTGGTCTTTAACTGGGAATTCAGGAACAGTTCCCGGAACAAATTTTATAGGAACAACAGACGCTTTCGATTTTAGAATTAAAACAGGGAATACCAATAGATGGAATATTTCAAATGCCAATGCCGGACAATTACAATCTTTTTCATTAGGAACTGCGCTTTTACCCATTTATTCTTTTCAAACCGATACAAACACAGGGATGTTTAGTTCCGCAGCCGATATTTTAGCTTTTGCAACAAATGGAGTGCAAAGAATGACCATTGGAAGTACTGGAAATGTAGGAATCGGAACAACTGCTCCAGGATTTACGTTAGACGTTGCTTCAGCAGGAAGAACAATAAACACTACTACTTCAGTAGGAACAAGTGCTGCTGTTTTTGGGTTTAACACTACGGCATCTGGCGCTGGTGCTGGAGGCTATGGAGTTGGAGGACAAACAGCACAAAGCGGAAGTGCAGGCGTAAGAGGCGAACAATTAAATGCTGGAGGAGATGCTATTTCTGCAATCAATTTTGGTGTAACTGGAGCTGGAGCTGGAAGTGGTATATACGCACAAACCGCTCAATCAGGCGGAACTGGTATTGACGCTATCAATATTAATACCTCTGGAACTGCTATTTATTCTGCCGGTCAAAATGTTGGAGGAACTTATCTAATAGCGGGAAGTGGCGGATCGTTTAACGGTGTTACGACAGGCGTTCATGCAAGATCAACAACTGTTGGTGTTGGAGAAGCGCTTTATAGTGACCAATTTGGTAATATAACAAGAGTAAATTATTGGAGTGGAGCCACACAATATAAAATTATAGGCACCGGAACCGTTTCTACTACTGCCGAAAATATTAATGGTGAAAGAGTCACACTTCATTGTACCGAAGCGCCCGAAATTTATTTTGAAGATTACGGACAAGGTCAATTAGTAAATGGCAGTGTTCACATTGAAATTGACCCAACCATTGCAAAAAATATAACAGTCAATGACAAACATCCTTTGCGCGTCTACATCCAATTGGAAGACAATTGTAATGGTGTTTATGTTACCAATAAAACAGGAAATTCATTTGATGTTAAAGAATTAGCCAACGGACAAAGTAATGCCAAATTTCAATATCATATCGTAGGAAATAGAGCTGATGAACTATTGCCAAACGGACGCATATCTAAAAATGCGGATACGCGCTTTGAATTAGCTCCAAAAAATTTAGAAACCAAAGAAGCTGCTGCTGTAAATGTTGGAAAACCAACTTCAGCAAAATAAACTAAAGAAATCTCAGAAAATTCCAAAAAGACCTTGATCGTAAATAATCGAGGTCTTTTTCGTTTGTATAAGCTTCTCGCTCAAAAACAACATTCCGATATGCACTTTTTTTATCCCTATACCGCGCCAACTTCACCAAAAAATCAATCCCATACAACACAAAAAAAGGAAGCACCAATAACTCCAACTGCTGTCTTAAATGTATGCGCTCGTGATTCAGAAAAACCAAATTTTCTTTGTCATTTCTATCCCTGAGCAATACAAAAGGATACACCGTCATCCCACGATACCCTTTCGGTATTAAATATTTAGTGACGATAAGAAACATATTTATAAATTTCTTCTTTACTTTTTATTTTGCCTATGGAAGAAGCGACCTCAGATAAATTATTTATTTTTGGTAAAAATAAATAATTCCCTTCGGGGTGCACTATGCTCGACCAAAATAACGAAAATAAATCCATCGAAGGCGAAGATTTCTATTACACGCCCGAAGGCTACAAATGCTTCACCGAACAATACCATCTCAAGCGCGGTCATTGCTGCAAAAGCGGTTGCCGACATTGCCCCTATGGATTCGATAAAAAAACAGGAACAATCAAAAAATAATGTGGGCGTTTCCCTTTGGGTCGGGCTTTCCGCAGTACACGGTACTGCTTCCAATCCCTAACGCGATACATCATAAACTAGAAAAATCTCATTAACTTAGCCACTCAGAAACTCAGTCACTCAGCAACTCAAAAAACATGACTTTTCAAGAACAAATACAACAAGGCATTCCAAGTGTTATACCACAACCAAAACCTTACGACACAAGTGTCAATCACGCACCGAAACGAAAAGAAATCCTTTCCAAAGAAGAAAAAAAATTAGCCCTTCGAAACGCCCTACGTTATTTCGAACCACAACACCACGCCGAACTCATCAAAGAATTCTCGCAGGAATTAGAAACCTACGGCCGCATCTATATGTATCGGTTTCATCCCGATTATAAAATATACGCTCGCCCCATTTCCGAATATCCCGGAAAATGCGAGCAAGCCAAAGCGATTATGCTGATGATTCAAAACAATCTAGATCATGCCGTCGCACAACATCCACACGAATTGATTACGTATGGTGGCAACGGCGCCGTTTTTTCGAATTGGGCGCAATACCTTCTTACGATGCAATACCTAGCGCAAATGACCGAAGAGCAAACCCTCGCGATGTATTCCGGTCATCCGATGGGATTGTTCCCATCACACAAAGACGCGCCAAGAGTTGTGGTTACTAATGGTATGATGATTCCGAATTATTCCAAACCAGACGATTGGGAAAAATTCAATGCCTTAGGCGTTTCGCAATACGGACAAATGACCGCCGGAAGCTATATGTATATCGGCCCGCAAGGCATCGTACACGGCACCACCATCACCGTTCTCAATGGTTTCAGAAAAATAAAAAAATCGCCTAAAGGTGGCTTGTTTGTCACTTCAGGTTTAGGCGGCATGTCAGGCGCACAACCAAAAGCTGGAAACATCGCGGGTTGCATCACTGTTTGCGCCGAAGTCAATCCTAAAATCACACACATTCGCCATTCGCAAGGCTGGATCAACGAAGTCATAGAGAATATTGACGATTTAGTCAAACGAGTACGCATTGCAAAAGAAAATAACGAAACCGTTTCGATTGGTTATCTCGGCAATGTCGTAGATATTTGGGAACGTTTTGATGATGAGAATCTACACATCGATTTGGGTTCAGACCAAACTTCATTGCATAATCCATGGGCTGGCGGTTATTATCCAGTTGGAATTTCCTTCGAAGACTCGAACAAAATGATGGCTGAAAATCCTGAATTATTCAAACAAAAAGTACAAGAAACACTTCGTCGTCATACAACTGCCATCAACAAACACACCGCAAAAGGAACCTATTTCTTCGATTACGGCAACGCCTTTTTACTCGAAGCTTCGCGCGCCAATGCCGATATCATGGCCACCAACGGTATCGATTTCCGCTACCCAAGTTACGTGCAAGACATCATGGGACCGATGTGTTTCGATTACGGATTCGGTCCGTTTCGCTGGGTTTGCGCTTCCGGAAAACCAGAAGATTTAGCCAAAACCGATGCTATTGCTTGTGCCGTTTTAGAAGAAATGGCCAAAGCCGCTCCGGCTGAAATCCAGCAACAAATGCAAGACAACATCCAATGGATTAAAGGCGCACAAGAAAACAAACTCGTCGTGGGTTCTCAAGCCAGAATTCTATACGCCGATGCAGAAGGTCGAATCAAAATTGCTGAAGCATTCAATCAAGCGATTGCGAAAGGCGACATTGGAACGGTCATTTTAGGCCGCGACCATCATGATGTTTCAGGAACAGATTCACCTTACAGAGAAACTTCTAATATTTATGACGGTTCTCGTTTTACTGCGGATATGGCGATTCAAAATGTGATTGGCGATAGCTTTCGCGGTGCTACATGGGTATCGATTCACAATGGTGGTGGCGTAGGTTGGGGCGAAGTCATTAACGGAGGTTTCGGCATGGTGCTCGATGGTTCTACCGATGCTTCAAGACGATTGCAATCGATGTTGTTTTGGGATGTCAATAACGGCATTTCAAGAAGAAGTTGGGCCAGAAATGAAGGTGCTGTTTTCGCGATTAAACGCGCCATGGAAACGCAACCTTTGCTCAAAGTAACGCTTCCAAATGAAGTCGCAGATGGGTTGTTGGATGATTAGATTTTAGGATTTTAAGACTGTAAGATTGTAAGACAACTCCATTTAAAATTGAGCTCTTAAAATTATTATAATACACACGAAAATCAACAAATACTCGTTTTATAAAATGGTTGAATCTTACCGTCTTAAAATCTTATAGTCTTAAAATCTAAAAAAATGAAAACAATAAAATTGCTCCCGTTGTTACTACTCTACTTAGTAGTTTCTTGTGGTTCCGTGCATGTCAACACCGATTACGATAAAGCAGTCGATTTCACGCAATATAAGACTTACGCTTATTATAAAACCGGCATTGATAAAGTCGAAATTTCCGACTTAGACAAAAAAAGAATCCTGCGTTCTATTGATGAAGCCATGCTTGCCAAAGGATTCACCAAAACCGACACACCCGACTTGTTGATTAACATCAATGCGAAATCCGAGAAAAACGTCAACATGAATCAGTTTTATGCGGGTTATGGTTACGGTTGGGGATTTGGTTGGAGTCCGTATTGGGGCGGTGGTACGAGTTTAACAACCTCAACCGATGGCATTTTAACGATTGATCTCATTGACGCCAAGAAAAAAGAATTGATTTGGCAAGGGGAAGGCTCGGGCTACTTGACGAAAGACACTAATGAAAAGGATGAAAACATTAAGGAATTTGTGACTAAGATTTTAGCGCAGTATCCGCCGGATGTGAAGAAATAAGTTGACCGTTATGGATTAACAGTTAAAAACCGTAGTAGTGATATTACGGTTTTTTTTGTTGGAGTCGAATGCCCTAGCCCGGATTGTAATGGAAAGCTTTTTAGCTTGTTGGCTTTACAATTTTTTGGTTGATAAAGCGACCAACGGAAGCTCTTAGCAGCCTTTTAAATTGTTGCCAACGAGGTAAAAACTTGTAATGGAAAGCCGGAATCGCTCCTGAAACAATTTACAAAAATTTATTTGTAGCCGATTTCTTCAGTCAATTCTATTTTACTTTTCATGAAATTTCCGGAACCTCGACCCACTGCTCTGCCTTTTTCGTCGTATAAAATCGCATCGGCTATGAACAGATTTTTGGACTTGAATTTGACTTCACCTACAGCCTTTATCAATCCGTTTGACACGGGCCGCAACAGTTGGATGTTGAATGACACCGTATAGACAAACACGTCTTTTACGATAGAGTTGACCGCAAAAAAGGCAGCATCATCAAGCATTTTGAAATAAACCGAACCGTGGATGGCATGCGCGGCGTGGAAGAATTTATCTTGAACCTTTAACGTAAGTTGCGCTTTTTCATCAGAAACCTCAATCGTAATTCCGTTGTATATTTCGGTGTTTACGGGCGCGGATAAATACATGCGCTCCAGTTTTTGATAATGCGCGTTGGATGTTTCCATCGTTTTTGGAATTAGTATTAATAGCCCAAGAGTTCGTCTATTTTGGCGCGGACTTTATCGGCATTCGGAACCATGGTCTGCTCTAAAGTCATGTTGAGTGGAATCGCGGGCATGTTTTCCGAACCGATGACCATCACCGGAGCATCGAGATGTCGGAAACATTTTTCCTGAATCATTCCTGCCAGACTTCTCGCGAACGAATTGTTTGTAGGCTCTTCGGTTACGACTAGGCACTTTTTAGCTTTCTTGACCGATTTTAAAATCGTTTCCTCGTCGAGCGGATATAAAGTTCTTAAATCGATGATTTCGACTTGCTCTTTAATATCAACCGAAGCATTGAGCGCCCAATGCACGCCCATGCCGTAAGTAATGACTGAAATGGTTTCTTGCTCGTCTTGTGACCAAACTTCCTGAACGATGTTGGCTTTTCCGAAAGGTAATATATAGTCTTCAGAAGGTTCGTTGACACGTGCTGCATCAGTGCCTTTGACTTTGCTCCAATACAAACCTTTGTGCTCTAAAATCACGACTGGATTTGGATCGTAATAAGCGGCTTTCATCAAGCCTTTTAAATCGGCGCCATTGCTTGGATAGGCTATTTTGATGCCGCGAATATTGGTCAACACACTTTCTACAGACGAAGAATGATATGGGCCGCCGCTGCCATACGCGCCAATCGGCACCCGCAGAATCATGCTCACGGGCCATTTGCCATTGGTCAGATAACTCGATCGACTGACTTCGGTGAACAGCTGATTAAGTCCGGGCCAAATATAATCAGCGAATTGTACCTCAACAATCGGCTTCAAACCTACTGCTGACATTCCGACTGTAGAGCCTACGATGAATGCTTCTTGAATGGGTGTATTAAAAACACGTTCATCACCAAACTTCTGCGCTAAGGTTGCCGCTTCTCTAAAAACGCCCCCTAATCTGCCACCAACATCTTGTCCGTATAACAAGCATTCGGGATGTTTCCGCATGAGTTCTTCAACGGCAAACAATGCGCAATCAACCATCACAACTTTATCTTCGCGCTCGGGATTGCGTTCGCCTGTTTCTTCTGTTATGGTAGTCGGAGCAAAATCATGCGTGAATAAATCTTCAGGTTTTGGATCTTCAGCCAATTGTGCTTTATCAAAATCGGCTTGCACTTTAGCAATAGCTGTTTGTTCTAGTTTTGAAATGTCTTTCGTTGTAAATCCAGCATTCAATAACTGCTGCTGCAACACCGGAAACGGATCACGCGACTGCGCTTCTTCAAGATCATCGCGATACCATTCCATTCGAACACCTGAAGTATGGTGATTCAATAACGGCACTTTTGCATGCACCAAAAACGGACGACGTTCTGCACGAATCGTTTGCAACACTTTTTGAATCGCCAAATAACTTTCGGTAAAATTGGCGCCATCAATTGAAATCGCTTCGATACCATGAAAACCTTTGGCATATTCAAACGCATTTTGTGCTCGGGTTTCTTTTGCATTCGCTGAAATATCCCAACCGTTATCCTGCACCAAATATAAAATCGGCAATTGCTTCAACGCCGCCATTTGAAATGCTTCCGCCACTTCACCTTCCGTTACCGATGCGTCACCTAATGAGCAAACAACAATCGGTTTTTCTTCATTCTTATCTTCAATGCCTATATTTTCTTTATACCAAAAACCCATCGCCGTTCCTGTTGCTGGAATGGCTTGCATTCCGGTAGCAGACGATTGATGTGGAATCTTAGGTTTATCGGCATCGCGCAAACTCGGATGACAATAATAGGTACGTCCGCCAGAAAACGGGTCGTCTCTTTTCGCCATCAATTGCAGCATCAAATCATACGGTTGCATACCAATTCCGAGCAACATCGCATCATCGCGGTAATACGGAAACGCATAATCTTGTGGCAACAATTGCATCGCTAGCGCAATCTGAATCGCTTCATGTCCACGCGAAGTAGCATGCACGTATTTCGAAACTATTTTAAAATTGGCTTCATATAATTCAGTCATCGCCTTGGCCGTTGCCATGGTTGTGAATGCTTTTTCTAAAATGATCTTGTTTAATGTCTTTTCTAAAACTTCCATTTTTTATTTTTTAGGAGCCGGGAACCTGCTATCATTCCAATCTTGTCATTGCGAACGCAGTGAAGCAATCTGTTTAATGCTTACGGCGCAATGCCAAGGATTTTCCCTTCAAACGAAGTTCACTGAACTCGTATGAAAAATATTAACCAGTGAGGTAATCAGGGCTAGGCTTTTACTGTCAAATCAACTTCTACTATCCAACCGAACTTGTCTGCTCTCTTTTGTGTTTTAATCGCATCCATTGTAGCTTTAATGTCTTTGCCTACTGGAGCATCTGCAGGAAATGTAATCTTCATGTCTTTATATCCAATTTCCTCCACGGGTGCAATCGATACTGCGGTTCCGGCACCAAAAGCTTCTTCTAAAGTTCCGTTTTCAAAAGCTGCTAGGATTTCTTTCATCGAAACCGGTCTTTCAGTAACTTCAAATCCTTTGTCACGAAGCAAATCAATGACACTCAATCTAGTGATGCCATTCAACACCGAACCTCCAAGATTGGGCGTAATGAATTTCCCAGCAATCTTGAAGAAAATATTCATCGTTCCGCATTCCTGCACATATTCAAAATCTCTGGCATCGAGCCACAACACTTGGTCGTATCCTTTTTGTTTCGCCATTTCCGTCGGACGGATTGCCGCCGCATAATTTCCAGCCGCTTTAGCTTCTCCGGTGCCACCATTGGCTGCGCGGATGTATTGGGTTTCTGCCCACAACTTAATCGGTTTGCTGAAAAACGGCCCACTTGGCGAGGCGAAAATGATAAACTTAAATTTGGTTGATGCACGCATTCCGATAAACGCTTCATCGGCATACATAAACGGACGCAAATACAAAGCACTGCCGTCTTGCGTTGGAATCCAATCTTTTTCAACTGCCACCAATCGCTTCAATCCTTCCACGAATAAATCTTCCGGAAAAGCTGGCATTCCCATTCGATCGGCGCTGAAATTCAAACGTTTTGCATTCTGATCAGGTCGGAATAACAATGGTGTTTGGTCTTTGCCAAGTGTCGCTTTCAATCCTTCAAAAATTGCTTGCCCGTAATGCAAAGCCATCGCTGCAGGATGCGTTGGAATGGTTTCCAAAGGCTCGATTCTCGGGTTGTTCCATTGTCCGTTTTCGTAATCACAAATAAACATATGATCGGTAAAAGCCAATCCCATCGCAATATTGTTGATGTCGATTTCCTTTGCTCTCGAGCTGTGCTTGATGGTTTCTTTGATGTTGTAAAGCATAATCTTGTATTTTATATTGTTGTGTTGTGGTCAAATTGTTCTAAATAATCGCCGACTTTTCTGAGAAATGAGCCACCCAAAAATCCATCTACGACGCGGTGATCGAACGATAGTGAAAGGTACATCATGCTTCGAATCGCAATCTCATCTCCCTTTTCAGTCGTGATTACTTCGGGCCGTTTTTTTATAATTCCAAAAGCCAAAATCGCGACTTCTGGTTGGTTGATGATAGGTGTTCCCATAAGACTTCCGAATGTTCCGACGTTTGAAATCGTAAACGTACTTCCCTGAACTTCATCAGGTTTGAGTTTATTGTTTCGGGAACTTTCAGCCAAATGATTGACGGTTTTTGCAAGTTCAAGTATATTTTTTTCGTTGGCATTTTTGACCACAGGAACGATTAGGTTTCCACTTGGTAAAGCGGTTGCCATGCCTATATTGATGTCTTTATGAACGATGATGTTTTTCCCATCTACCGAAACATTAATCATTGGAAAATCTGCAATTCCTTTTGCAACTGCATCGACAAAAATCGGTGTAAACGTTAGTTTCTCGTTATGCTTTTGCAGAAATTGGTCTTTCGTTTTATTACGCCATTCGACCAAATTCGTCACATCCACTTCGATGTAGGAAGTCACGTGCGGCGAGGTTTGTTTCGAATAAACCATGTGGTCGGCAATCATTTTGCGCATGCGATCCATTTCGACGATGCGGTCTTTGCCTTCGGTGAAATTGATGTGTGGTTTTGGGTAAGAAGTTGTTAGTTGTCGGCTGTCGGTTGTTGGCTTGCTTTGGATTGGGTATTTGCGATTTTTTAAATAATTGAAAATATCGCTTTTTTGAATGCGTCCGTCAGTTCCTGAACCAGAAATACTTTGCACTTCTTCTATGGATAGGTTTTCCTTTTGTGCGATACTGATAATCAGTGGACTTAGGAAGTTGTCGGTTGTGAGTTGTAGGTTGCGAGTTGTGGGTTGTGAGTCTTCTGTCTTGGCTTTTGACTCCTGCTTCTTGTCTCCGTCATTGCGAGCCTGCGAAGCAATCTCGCTCTTGTCAGCGATTTGTTCCGTCTTACCAATCGTTATTTTCTTCCCAGCAGTTTTACCATCGCTATCGATTAATGCCAATACTTCGCCTACTTTTACAATGTCATTTTTTGCGAAACGGATTTCAGTAATGATTCCATTGACTGGAGAAGGCACATCGCTATCGACTTTATCAGTAGCGACTTCCAAAATAGTTTCTTCCGCATCTACAGTATCGCCCACGTTTTTGAGCCAACTGATGATGGTTGCTTCGGAAATACTTTCACCCATTTTGGGCATTTTAAATTCAATTATTGACATATGTTTAGTGTTCAGTGTTCAGGTTATTAGTGTTCAGTTGCTGCCAACTCAATACTGTTTACTGATCACTTTTTCTGAATTCTTCTAATGTTTTATAAAACGCTTCTTGTGTCGGTCGATTTTTTGGGATTTCCCGCAACGGTTCGACGGCTTTTAGCGTTTCGTATAATTCTTTCGGCAACTGCTGGTATAAAGCGGTTCCTTTGGTTTTCCATGCGATCATTTCATCTGAAACAGTTTTAATAATCACTGCAGGATTTCCGACGACCATTCTTCTTGCGGGAATATGCGTTTCGGCTTTGACAAAAGTTAAAGCACCCACAAGACATTCATCGCCAATCTCACAATCATCCATAATTACAGCGTTCATGCCGATAAGACAATTCTTCCCGATGTTCGCGCCATGGATGATGGCACCGTGTCCGATATGCGATCCGGCTTTGAGCGTTATGCTTTTTCCGGGAAACATATGAATCGTACAGTTTTCCTGGATATTGCAACCGTCTTCGATAATAATCTCGCCCCAATCTCCGCGAATGGCTGCACCTGGGCCTACATAAACGTCTTTTCCGATGATTACATTTCCTGTTACCGCGGCCTGCGGATGGATGAAACTGCTTTCGTGAATTACTGGGATGAAGCCTTTGAATTCGTAGATCATTTTTGGATTGTTAGATTTTTAGACACGCCTGCGGCTTTAGACACGCTGCGCTTTAGACTGTTAGACTTTGAACTTTTTTAATGTTTCTTTTGTGAAATCTGATAACACCAATCTTCCGCTGATAGCAGCTCTTTCGGCTAGTAATGTATCCCAATCGTCGGTGCCGCGCCAGAATATTTTTTTCATTTCTAACATGGCTTCGGGATTGTAAGTGCATAAATGTTTGGCGGAAGCTTCGACGGCGGTGTCCATTTCCTCGATAGATTCGTAGACATTGGCGTATAATCCTTTGCTTCTTGCCCATTCGGCTTCATAGAAATTATTGGCGTCGATGGCGATTTGTGACATCGCGGAAACTCCCATTTTGCGTTCTATTGCGGGTGATACTACGAATGGACCTATACCTACGTTGAGCTCACTGAGTTTAATCGACGCGGATTGTGTTGCCATGCAATAATCGGTTGCTGCTGCAATTCCGACTCCACCGCCAACTGTTTTTCCTTGAATTCTTCCGATGATGAATTTTGGACATTGGCGCATCGCGTTGATTACGTTGGCAAAGCCTGAGAAAAATATTTTTCCGGTTTCGGCATCGTTGATGGCTATTAGTTCTTTGAAACTCGCTCCGGCACAAAAAGTCCGGTCGCCTCCGCTTTTAAGGATGATGACTTTAACCTCATCATTCTTTCCTGCATCGGTGATAGTTTGGGCTAGTTGTGCTAGAATATTACCAGGCAAGGAATTCTGTTCGGGATGAAAGAACTCGATGGTGGCGATGTTGTTTTGTATGTCTTGTTTTACGTATGCGTCCATTTTTATTTTTTTAACCGCAAAGTTCGCGAAGGGTTTCGCAAAGTTCGCAAGCGTTGTTTTTATTTTCTCGCAGAGACGCAAAGGCGCAAAGCTGAGTTTTGGTTTCTTATTTCCTGAATGCCCTAGCCCTGATAGTAGTGGAAATCCTTTTGTGGCGGCGTTCGCCATAAAAGATTGCAACGGATAGCAGGTTCCCGGCTCCTAATCTAAAATTCCAAATTGTTTAAAATGATGGTTGAAATGTTTGGTGCTTAGTAAGTCCCATTCGAATTTGTCCATCATGCCGAACACTACATTTTTGGTGCGTGCGTCGGGATTTTCGTTGAAATATTGTTCGTAAGCGTCGTAGGCTTCGATGAGTTTTTGTTTGGCGGTTGGCAAGTCGGGATGCGTTAGATTTTCGTTTTCACCGGCTTTCATCAGCGGATGTTGGTGTCCGTTCGGGAACGGCCTGTGATTGAAAACGGCTTCGCGGAATTTGTCGAGATGCTCGGCTGGCGTGGCGATTTCGAAATCTCCTTTTTGGATCGAAGCGTATAGAAATTGTTGTTCCAGATGCTCGATCATGTGCTGCGGCGTCATCGTTCCCCAATTGGCTTTGTGATTTTCAGTCAGTTTTGAAAGATAACTTTCGATATTGTTTCTATTGATTTCGATATATGGCGATTTCTTTTGCACCATAGTTAAGATGGTGGCTACGGCAACCAATTCGTCGTTTTGATCGAAAACTTCAACGAACCATTTGACGATACCACAAGGCAATACTTCTCCGACACTGTCGCGTTCTATTTTTTGTTTGCATGTTAAACGTACATAAATTGTATCGTTGTGATATATTGGGCGTAGGAAACGACACTCTTCGAGTCCGTAATTCGCAGCAACCGGGCCTTTGTTTGGATAAACGAACAAACCTGCGGCGGCGGCTAGAATGAAATAGCCGTGTGCTGTGCGCTTTTCGAAAATACTGCCTTTGAGCGATGTGATATCGGTGTGCGCGTAGAAATGATCCCAAGTTAAGTTGGCAAAATTGATGATATCGGTATCAGTAACGGTGCGGTTGTGCGTTTTGATTGACATACCGGCTTGGATATCATCCCAATAATATTTGAACGGATGTTCGGGTGATTCTTTGTATTTCGAATTGGGTTGGTAGATGCCGGTGATTTCCGTCAGTGTCGTTGGTGAACCTTGAATCGCACAACGTTGCATATAATGTCTGATGCCTCGCAATCCGCCCATTTCTTCGCCACCGCCTGCGCGACCCGGACCACCGTGAACGAGCAATGGCAGTGGTGAACCGTGACCGGTGCTTTGTTTGGCATTTTCACGATTCAAAACCAAAATCCTTCCGTGGTGTGAAGCGGCATTGATTACGTAATCTTTAGCGATATTGTCGTTGTTGGTTACAATGGATGATACGAGTGAACCTTTTCCCATTTGGGCTAATTCAATCGCTTCGTCTAAATTTTTATAGGGCATAATCGTCGCAACCGGACCGAAAGCTTCGGTGTCGTGTGATGCGGTATTTTTGAATGGATGGTCTTCGCGCAGTAACATCGGTGAGATGAAAGCACCTTTGGTTGCATCGGCACCAATCGTGGTGATTTTATCATAATCGCCGTAGACGATTGCTGCGGTTTGAGCGATTTCTCGCGTGCGCATTTTGACTTCGTTGACTTGGTCGTTGCTGACTAACGCTCCCATTCTAACTTCTTTAAGTCTTGGATCTCCGATAGTTACTTTGTCTAGCGCCTTTCCTAATGCGATTTGAACATCTTCAACTAAATTTTGAGGAACAATAATGCGGCGTATTGCCGTACATTTTTGTCCACATTTGACGGTCATTTCACTTCTGACTTGATTCACGAATAAGTCGAATTCGGGTGTTCCTGGAATGGCATCTTCGCCAAGTATGGAGGAGTTTAACGAATCGGCTTCCATGTTGAATGGTACAGATTCGCTAATGATTCTTGGATGCGACTTAAGCATTCTTCCTGTGGATGCGGAACCGGTAAAGGTTACGACGTCTTGGCTTTCGACACTATCTAAAATAGAATTCGCCGAACCACAAATAAGTTGCAAAGCACCTTCAGGTAATATATTCGAAGCTATGATTTCTTTGACAACTGCCTCAGTTAAGTATGATGTTGATGTAGCTGGTTTTACAACAGCTGGCATTCCCGCCATCCAGTTGACAGCGCATTTTTCTAACATACCCCAGATAGGAAAATTGAATGCATTGATGTGCACCGCAACACCTTTTTTAGGAACTAGAATATGATGTGCCATAAAACGCCCACCTTTGGAAAGATCGATGGGGTCGCCTTCTACGTCATAAGATTGGTTTGGGAATAATTTTCTCAAAGAAGCATTTGCGAATAAGTTTCCGAATCCGCCTTCAATATCAATCCAACTGTCGACGCGCGTAGCTCCGGTTCTGTAACTGATTTCATAGAATTGCTCTTTGCGTTTGTTGAGATACAAAGCCAGTTTTTTGATCATGTTGCCACGTTCTTGAAACGTCATCTTGCGCAACTTTTCGCCGCCTTTGGTTCTTCCGTAGTGGAGAATTTCTTCAAAATTCAATCCTTCGGTAGAAGCATGTGTAATGATTTCTCCTGTTACAGAATCAAATAAGGGCGAACCTTCTCCTTTACCTTCTGTCCAATGCCCGTTGACGTAATTTCCTAATTTCATATGCTTTTATTGTTGATTGATATTGTCTGGCTAATCCCAAAAATTATCAATTAATTTAAACTCTTTCGATAATGGCGGCGTAGCCTTGACCCACACCAATACACATCGTAATTAATGCGTAACGTTTTCCTGTCAATTGTAATTCTAATGCAGCGGAATAAGCGATTCTGGCTCCGGTTACTCCTAATGGATGACCGATGGATATAGAACCACCGTTGGGATTGATTCTCGGATCATTGTCTTGTAAACCCCAAGTTCTGATGCACGCAATACTTTGTGATGCGAATGCTTCGTTGAGTTCGATGATGTCGATATCGGCTAAGGTTAATCCGGCTTTGGCGAGTGCTTTGTTGGTCGCTTCTACTGGGCCGATTCCCATGATGCTGGGTTCCACGCCAACTACGGCTGAACTTACGATTCTTGCCAATGGTTTGAGGTTGTATTTTTTTACGGCTTCTTCGGATGCGATAATTGTGGCTGCTGCGCCGTCATTCAATCCTGAGGAATTTCCAGCGGTAACGCTTCCGTCTTTTTTGAAGGCGGCACGTAATTTCGATAAGCCTTCTAAAGTTGTGTTTGATTTGATGAATTCATCTTTCGAAAAAACTATTGCATCGCCTTTTCGTTGTGGAATTTCAACCGCAACAATTTCTTTTGAAAAACGTCCGGATTGTTGTGCAGCTGTTGCTTTCATTTGACTATTGAAAGCAAAAGCATCTTGATCTTCTCTTGAGATGTTGTATTTTGAAACTAGGTTTTCTGCGGTTTCACCCATCGCATCAACACCATACATTTCCTTCATTTTTGGATTGATGAAACGCCAGCCAAAACTCGAATCGTACATTTTAGAATCGGTTCCATAAGCTGCTGATGGTTTTGAAACAACCAACGGTCCACGCGTCATATTTTCGATGCCGCCTGCAATGAATAGATGTCCATCACCCGCTTTAATCGCGCGACTTGCATTGATGATGGCAGACAAACCCGAACTGCACAAACGATTGACCGTTTCGCCTGGAACTGTTTGTGGTAATCCCGCCAACAATAAGGACATTCTCGCAACATTACGATTGTCTTCACCAGCTTGATTCGCGCAACCCATGATAACATCATCGTAAGCGTCTTTTGGGATGTTTGGATTCTTATCCGTTACCGTTTTAATGACCAAAGCGCCTAAATCGTCAGGACGAACGGCGGCTAAAGTTCCTTGGTAACTTCCGATTGGAGTGCGGACTCCGTCTATGATGTATGCTTCCATTTCTTTAGTTATAAATTATGAGTTATGAATTATGAGTTCTTAACTGGTAAATTTTGTTTGGTGGTCATTATTATGCTTTTTATAATTTTTAATACTTCAGATGCTTTTAAATAAATAGCATCAAAATCTTGATCTTCGATAAATTTAGTTTCTTTTAATAGTTCAAGCCAATATAAAGTTTCATCACATTCTTTTTGAGCAATTGCTAATTTGTGAATAAAGTCAAATTTACTTTGTGCATTTATTGCTTCACGAACATTAGCTCCGACTGAGGTTATTGAACGTAAGAACTGTTTACTCATTATAAACTCCTTCTTTTCTAAAACCAAATATTTATAAAAATTGACTCCTGCAATAGCCAATTCAAAACTCTTTATTTTAACAACGCTCTCACTCATAATTCATAATTCAAAACTCATAATTACTCCCAGTCTTTGCTAGTTCTGTAGGCAACACCTTTGAACAAGGCAACGAGTGTATTTCCTTTTTTGATTTCAATAATATAAAAACCAACTTTGTTCTTTAAACTTTCGAGACTTGCTGATGCGATGATGTAATCACCTTCTTCGAGTGCTTCGATATGATTGATTGCCGTATCAATTGACACTGCATATTTCCCATGTGTATTCACAGAAAAACCAAAAGCGGTATCGGCCAATGAATACGTGATTCCGCCATGCGCTTTCCCCATACTGTTGAGCATTTCTTTGCGAACGGTCATACCGACTTTGCAACTTCCGATTTCGCATTCGAGAATCTCAATACCGAGCCATTGGCTGAACGGATCGAGTGAGAGCATTTTGTATGGAATAGCAGTTCCTTCCATTAGTAGCATGTTTTGTTTTCTCGGTTCATTTTGCGTAATAATGGACTGCAACGGTAGCGGTCTTCATGATATTCATTGTACAATGTATCCAATTTTTCAACACACCAAGCGATTCCTTTTTCATCAGCCCAAGCCAACAATCCTTTTGGATAATTGACGGCTTTGGTCATCGCACTATCAATATCTTTTGCTGAAGCGATGTTGAGGAATAAAGCATCGGCTGCTTCGTTGATTAGCATTACTAAAATCCTATCGAAAATAGTTTGCGCTAAAACTTCATCTTCTTTAGGGATTGGCATTTCTTGAGCATAATCGTAAAAACCACGTCCTGATTTTCTGCCTAAGAATCCTGCTTCCACCAATCGTTTTTGGGTGAAAGAAGGTTTGTATCTTGGATCAAAATAAAACGAAGTAAATACGGTTTCTGTTACGGTGTAATTAACGTCGTGCCCGATAAAATCCATGAGTTCGAATGGGCCCATTCTGAAACCACCGAGTGTTTTCATTGCGGAATCAATCGTCGCAAAATCAGCTGCTCCTTCTTCATAAATGCGCAACGCTTCACTATAAAAAGGCCTTGCGACACGATTGACAATAAAGCCCGGTGTGTCTTTGGCAACGGCTACCACTTTTTTCCAATTGGAAATTGTTTCGATTGTTTTTTGTAATGTGTCTTCGCTAGTTTGTATTGCTGGAATGATTTCAACCAATTGCATCAATGGCGCCGGATTGAAGAAATGAATTCCGATTACGCGCTCCGGTTTTTGACAGGAGGCGGCTATAGATGCAATCGAAAGCGAAGAAGTATTGGATGCTAAAATTGTATCTGGAGAAACATACGTTTCTAGTTCCGAGAATAATTTTCGTTTGATTTCGAGATTTTCGACTATGGCTTCGATGACGAGATCGGAATGTGATAATTCGCTCATCGCAGTGGCATAGGAAATATTCGAGGCGATTCTTGTTTTTTCCGCCGCATCTATTTTTCCTTTCTCGACTAATTTTGATAAGATTGTCTCGAGCGCATTCTTAGACTTCGATAGTGCCTGGTGATTGGAATCGTATATTTTGACAGCACAGCCTGAGGTCGCGGCTACTTGTGCGATTCCGCTTCCCATGGTTCCTGAACCGATTACTGCTACTTTTTGAATCATTTGTTAGATTTTAAGATTGTATGACTGTATGACTGTAAGATGTTCGTATCTTAAAATCTTACCGTCTTATAATCTGCTTTTAATTCCCTTTAAATTCGGGTGCTCTTTTTTCCATAAATGCATTGACACCTTCTTGGTAATCGTTTGATGAACTCGCATCGATTTGCAAATCTGATTCGAGTGACAATTGTTCTTGCAAGTTATTGATCATCGAACGGTTTAATAACTTTTTAGTTAAAGCCAAAGCATGTGTTGGCATTTGTGATAAGGTGATGGCTAATTTTTCAACTTCTTCTTCAAAAAAAGCGGTGGAATAAAATTTATAAATCATCCCAATTTCAAAAGCTTCTTTGGCTCCTACTTTATCGCCGAGCATCATTAATGCTGAGGCTTTTTGGAATCCTATTAATCTTGGTAAAAAGAAAGTTCCGGCACTGTCCGGCACCAAACCGATTTTGCTGAATGCTTGAATAAATGAAGCGTTTTCAGTGGCCACGACAATATCGCAAGCCAATGCAATATTGGCTCCGGCTCCGGCTGCAACACCATTGACCGCTGCAACGATTGGTTTTTCTATCAATCTAATTCTTTCAATAATCGGGTTGTAATGTTCTTCGAGAATTTTACGGAAACCCGGCATCAGTTCTGGTGTCGTGACTTCTTTTAAATCCTGTCCTGCACAAAATGCTTTTCCGCTTCCGGTAATGACAATCGCACGAACGTTATCATCAGCGGCACATTGATCGAGTGTTTTTTGCAGCAATAAAGCCATCTCTCGATTGAAGCTATTGAAAACTTCAGGTCTGTTGAGCGTAATATACGCGACCTTGTTTTCAATCTTACATAAAATTGAAGTAATGCTCATACCTATTTTTATTTAACACTGCCGAAGCAGCTTATTTTATTTTAAACATTTGAAATAGTCAAACGGCTCAAGGCAATCTTCGCATTGAAAAAATGCTTTGCAAGCTGTTGATCCGAACTGGCTGACCATTTTCGTGTTGAATGAACCGCATTGCGGACACTTCACTAATTTTTTATTTCCGAGCAACGCTTCTTTATCGGCATCTGCTTCTAAAGGTGCTGCTATTCCGTATTTTTCAAGCGCCTTTCTTCCTTTTGGTGTAATCCAATCGGTGGTCCAAGCTGGAGAAAGCACTAGGTTTATTTTCGATTCGAAACCTGCATTTTTCAATGCTTTTTTGATATCATCACCTATCACATCCATCGCGGGGCAACCGCTGTAGGTTGGTGTAATGGTAACCTCAACAATATCATTGACCATTTTTATGGAACGAACGACACCCATTTCCATAATCGACAATACCGGAATTTCGGGATCGCTTACCGTTTCGAGTATGTCGAAAATCTGTTGGTCGATATTGAGTTTTGTTATTGTCATTTTTGTTGCTCGCGGATTTCAGCTGATTGTCGCAGATTGCCGCGGATTTTTGTTTTTTGTTTGTTGTCCTAGCCCCGATAGAAGCGAAAATCCTTTTGTGCCGGCGTTCGGCGCAAAAGATTGGGAGTGGATAGCGGGTTCCCGGCTCCTAAAGCTACCAATTCATATTGGGAAAAGAACGTTGCATGTATTGTAAATCGGCTAACAAATAGCCCATATGTTCGCTGTGAACGCCTTGTTTTCCGCCTTTTTGAAAATATTTCAATTCGGGAGTTTCTAGCGTTGCTTCTTGTAAAACTTCATTGACGTTGTTATAAAAATCGGCTTTGAGTTTCGTTACATCAACACCAATATTTTGAGAAACCATCGAGATATCAGCTTCGGTTTGGTGGAATAATTCGTCGGTGAATGTCCATAAGTCGTTAATCGCGGTTTGCATTTTCTCGTGGCTTTCAGCAGTTCCGTCGCCCAAACGTTTGATCCAATCGGATGAAAAACGCACGTGGTAACGCACTTCTTTGATACTTTTCTTGGCAATTGCCGCTAAGGTTTCATCGGCACTATTTTGCAGTTCTTCCAATAACAATAGATGAAATTCATCGTACAAAAACTGTCGGCAAATCGAATACGCGAAATCGGTGTTGGGTTGTTCGGCGAGCAATACGTTTTTGTATTCTCTTTCATTTCTGAGAAAAGCAATGGTGTCTTCTGTGGCATTTTCGCCTGACAATTGTGCTGCGTATTGGTAATAGCTTCGCGTTTGTCCGAGTAAATCCAAAGCGATGTTGGTCATGGCGATATCGGTTTCGAGATTGGGGCCGTGACCGCACAATTCACCCAGACGTTGCCCTAAGATTAAGGCGTTGTCTGCAATTCCGTAGATGTATTGAACTAAGTTGTTTTGCATTTTTATTTTTTTAACCGCAAAGCCCGCAAAGATTTTCGCAAGGTTCGCAAAGGTTTTATCTACATATGTTTTAACTCATCGGGTAATTCGTAAAAAGTCGGATGGCGGTAGGCTTTGTCTTTTGCGGGATCGAAAAGTTCTGCGCTGTCATCAGGATTTGAAGCTGTAATTTTATTCGATGGAACGACCCAAATGCTGACGCCTTCCATTCTTCTGGTGTAGACATCTCGGGCATTTTCAAGCGCCATTGTTGCATCGGATGCGTGTAAGCTTCCGCAGTGGCGGTGTTCGAGTCCGTTTTTGCTTCTGACGAAGACTTCGTATAGTGGCCAGTTTTTCATGTTCTTTTGTTGTAGGTTGTAGGTTGTAGGTTGTAGGTTAGACAAATCGTAACCTACAACTTAGAACTAACAACTATTTATACTGTTGCTAATTCTTGTTTTTCGGCGTAAGCCATTGCGGCATCACGCACCCATTTTCCATTGTCCCACGCATTTTTTCTCGCATCCATTCTGACTTTGTTGCATGGACCGTGGCCTTTTACGACTTGCCAGAATTCATCCCAATCTAAAGCGCCGAAGTCGTAGCGTTTGGTTGCTTCGTTCCATTTTAATTCGGAATCTGGAATTGTGAGTCCAATGAGATTGGCTTGTGGTACGGTTTGGTCTACAAACTGCTGGCGCAATTCATCATTGGTTTTGCGTTTGAGTTTCCATTTCATCGATTGTTCGGTGTGTACGGATTCTGCATCGGTTGGACCTAACATCATTAATGACGGCCACCACCAACGGTTGAGTGCATCTTGTGCCATGTCTTTTTGCTCTGGAGCTCCGTTGGCCAAGGTCATCATGACTTCAAAACCTTGTCTTTGGTGGAAACTTTCTTCCTTGCAAACCCGCACCATAGCTCTTGCATATGGTCCGAATGAAGTTGTGGTCAATGGCACTTGATTGATGATTGCTGCGCCATCGACGAGCCAACCAATCGCTCCCATATCGGCCCAAGTTACCGTTGGATAGTTGAAGATGCTTGAATATTTGGCTTCACCGGAATGCAATTGTTCGTATAATTCTTCGCGAGAAACGCCTAATGTTTCACATGCGCTGTAAAGGTATAAACCGTGTCCGGCTTCATCTTGTACTTTCGCCAACAAGGCTACTTTTCTTCTGAGTGAAGGCGCGCGCGTGATCCAGTTTCCTTCGGGCAGCATGCCTACGATTTCGGAATGCGCGTGTTGGGAAATTTGGCGAATGTGCGTTTTGCGATACTTTTCGGGCATCCAATCTTTGGGTTCGATTTTTTCATCGTTGGCGATGCGTTGGTCGAAGATTGCTTCTAGGTTTTTAATTTCTAATTCTGACATAATTTTTCTTTTTAATTATGGAAATTGTATGGTTTAAACGCCGAAATCGACGACTACTTTTTCTGATGTTGGTACGGCTTGACAGCTTAGTACTAAACCTTTGTTGACTTCATTTTCATCCAAGGCGTAATTGACTTTCATTTCTACGGAACCTTCGATGACTTTGCATTTGCAGGTGCTACAAACGCCGCCTTTGCATGCGAATGGTAAATCGGCTCCGGCTGCTAATGCGCCATCGAGGATGTTATCAAAATCATCATCCATGATAAAATGGAATTCTTTTCCACCATCGATGATCGTGACTTCGGTGCCTTCGACTTTCTTTTCTAAAACTTTATTGACACGTTGTTTGTCTGCATCTGAATTTCCGGTCGTGAACAATTCGAAATGGATTTTATCTTTTGATAAACCGGCGGCTTCGAGTTCGTCGCGAATTAGGAAAATCATTTCTTCTGGTCCGCAGATGAAACATTCGTCAACCGATGGAATGTCTATGATGCTTGATGTTAGTACTTGCAATTTCTCCTTTGTAAAACGCCCGTTGAGCAATTCGATGCTGCGGTGTTCTTTGGTTAGGAAATGGAATATTTCGAAACGGCCGAAATAGCGGTTTTTGAGCAATTCGATTTCCTCTTTAAAGATAATCGATTTTACACTGCGATTCAGGTAAAAAAGTTGGAATTTACTATTGGGTTCTAACGCAAGATGCGTTTTGATAATTGACAATATGGGTGTGATGCCACTTCCGGCAGCGAACATGATATAGTTTTTGGCTTTTGCTGTATTGACATCACGGAAGAATTTTCCACTTGGTGTCATGATTTCTAGGGTGTCGCCTTTTTTGATTTTATCGTGAACAAAATTCGAGAACAAACCACCAGTCACTTTTTTGACTGCTACTTTCCATTGGTTTTCTGTCGGACTCGAACATAACGAATACGAACGGCGTTCTTCTTTTCCATCGATGGTAGCTTTTAGCGTTAGATGTTGTCCTTGGTTGTATTGATATTCTGATTTGAGTTCATCCGGAATATCAAACGAAAGCACGGAACAATCTTTAGTTTCTTTGTATATATCGCCAACTTTGATGTTGTGAAATTTTGCCATGTCAAGATAATTAAATCAAACTAACAATTGTTAGTTTACTATGCAAATTTAAACATTATTTCGTAATTGATTACGATAACGATTTAAAAATTGTAAACAGTTGTGAATTAGAGCTTTGTGCCCTAGCCCCGATTGGAGCAAGTATCCTTGTTATTGGGAGATTGCCGCGCAAGCTCGCAATGACAAGATACTGTGGAAAGCGGGAAACAGCTCCTGAAAAATCAAATGATTCCGTTGAGTAGCACTTCAATCATATTGGATTTTAGCACGTTTGGATTGAGGCTTTTCTTTTTACCGTACCAAAGGTAAAGTGTTCGCAAGGTGGAAAGTATGGAGAAAATGATGACTTCGACGTTGAGATTTTTGATGTCGTTATTGGCGATACCTTGCTTGATAATGGTGCGGAAATTTTCTTCATATTCTTCGCGCATTTTGATGAAGTAAGTGAGTTCGGCGTCGGCAAGATGCATCCAGTCGTTGTTGAGGCAGGCTAATGCATCGGAGTTTCGCAGTGTGATATCGATGTGCAGTTGGATGACTTTTTCTAGTTTTTGAATCGTGGTTTCTTCGGAATTGACGATTTGTAGCATCGTGGTCGTAAATTCTTCGGCGATTTCGATAACGATTAATACGAGGATTTCCTGTTTGGATTTGATGTGGTTGTAGAGGCTTGCGGCTTTGATATTCATGGCTTGCGCAATATCGCGCATGGTTACAGCACTGTACCCTTTTTCTTTGAAAAGTTGTGCGGCGATGGTGATGATTTCGGTTTTACGGTCGGTGGGTTTCATGGATTTCAAATATAGAATTTATTTAAAAAAAAAGAAGCCGTCACAATACAAACTTTGTGATGGCTTCTTTTCAAAATTATTATTTGCGTTATTCCCTAATCACCTTTTTAGTTTCTACTGCTCCATTATCGAGGTGAATTTTGCAAAAGTAAACGCCCGATTTAAAAGACGTTAGATCAACAGTATCCGCATTGGAGTTTTGCACTAAAATTAAATTCCCCAACAAATCATAAATAGCGATAGTATTGATTGACTGAGCTGCATTAATATTGAAAACTCCTTGAGTAGGATTTGGATAAATGCTACTATTTTTCGAAGTTTCAAATGCACTATTGCTAAGTGGCGTACCCAAATTGACTCTAAACAAAACATCAAACATATTACTAAAATAGGCGTAATTATTTTGCTCGTCATACTCATAAAAAGCACCATCAGCGTAGGTTCCGATAGAAATAGTGGTACTCAATTGGCCGCTTAATGACGTACGATACATATCAAATGTATAACTATTTCCCTGAGTCAATGTAATGTTGAACGCAGAAAAATCATAGGTAATTTCACCCGGTCCAACATATTGTCCGGTTAATGTTGCCAAAACGATATTGGAAGCAGTCATTACTTTTAAAGTGGCATCGCTTGAAACAAAAGAGCCGGGTAAAAACGTAACCGATACTGTTTTTAACACATCGGTACAAGTAGGTATGAATGTTTGTCCAAATCCCGCAGCATAGGCCGTTGTAGTGCTTGCCGGTGCATTTTGAATGGAACATTGCGCTGATACATTCTCGGAATTAGTCATCAAGAAACAGAAGCAAAAGCATAAAAGAGTAAAGTTAATTTTCATATTGAATTGTTTTTAAATTATTGTATAAAAGTATCTTCAATACAAGCCAAAAAAAATACGTAGAAGTACGTATTTTAAGGAAATCTTGGGTTATGAATACTAAATCAATTTATTGTTTTTGGCTTTTTGAATCGCTTCGAGTTTATTGTGCACTTGGAGTTTCGAATAAATATTCTCGATGTGTTTGCGAATTGTGCCTACAGAAAGATACAGATTATCCGCAATCAAATGGTATTTTAATCCTTTGCTGAGTTGTTCCAAAACTTCAATTTCACGCGCTGTGAGTTGAATGTCTTCTTGGGTTGTTGTGTTTTCAAAATCGATTGGATTTCGGAATAACTTCAAGGTTTTCAAAGCAATCGATGGCGTCATGGTTGCACCGCCATTCAAAGTATCAATAATACCTTGTTGCAAATCTTTTGGGTTGACTTCCTTCAGCAAATAACCATCAGCGCCGGCTTTGATCGATTTGAATATATTTTCATCATTATCAAACACCGTCAACATGATAATTTTGATTTGTGGAAATTTCTGTTTGATTTGATAAGTTGCATCAATGCCATTCATTTTCGGCATTTCAATATCCATTAAAATCAGATCGACGGCGTGACTTTTTTCTAGTTTTTCGATGATATCTTCGCCATTCACAGCAGTGAGCTTAATCACGAAATCTTCAAAAAAAGAAAGTTTTTCCTCAATGGTTTTTATTAGAAATGAATTGTCGTCAACGATGGCTATTTTGATCATGTGGTTAATTTTAAAGTATTCTCCTAGATTAGTTTGTCTTTTTTTTAACCCCTAAGAGCGCAAGGTTATACGCTAAGTTCGCTATGAAAATATGTATTAAAAGCCTTGT
Source organism: Flavobacterium sp. (assembly GCF_031411595.1). GTDB lineage: Bacteria > Bacteroidota > Bacteroidia > Flavobacteriales > Flavobacteriaceae > Flavobacterium. Next base: position 55,760 of record NZ_JANOBI010000057.1, read on the forward strand.
GCCCTTTGCGTGAATCTTTGCGCTCCTTGCGGTTAATTTTTCTTAAGCATTTTATAAATGAATGAGAATCGAAACCGAAGTACCTTTTCCAACTTCCGATTGCAACTTATATATACCGCCAATACTTTCGATGCGTTTTTCCATATTGAGCAAACCGTTGCCTTTGATGACATTTTCTAAATCGAAACCATCGCCGTTATCGTGAATTTCAATCGAAATCGTGTTGTCGATTTTTTTGACTTGAATCATCATTTGGGTTGGATTAGCATATTTCAACGCATTGTTGATGGCTTCTTGCAACGTTCTGTAGATGTTCATTCCGAAAATTGAAGTCAATTGCAATTCGTTTAAATCTTCATCAATTTCAAACTGGAAATCGATATTTTCCGTTGCCGTTTTTGCTTTTTCGAGAAAATTCAGAATCCGTGCACGCAAATCTTCAAACGTAATTTCATTCGAATTCATCGCCCAAATCGTATCACGCAATTCGACAATCGTCGATTTGGTAAAGTTGCTGATGCTTTGCAATTTCGAATCTAATTTGACATTCTGAATATCGAATGCATACTTAATATTATCGACCGAAGAAATAATAAAAGTGAGTTGCGCGCCAATATTATCATGCAGATCGCGCGAAATCGTAAGCCGTTGTTCTTGCAATTGGTTTTGCGTTTCGATTTGTGCGATGGCCGATTTCAATTGGTATTCTTGTTCTTGCTGGCGGTTTTTGAGTTTCTGTTGGCGGTAAATTAAAAACCCAATCAACGCAATAAAAAACGCCAAACCCGAAATCGCAAAAAGCAGGTTTTGCTGTTCTTTAGCTTCAGCTTCTTTCTTGAGCAATAGCTTTTCTTTTTGGGCTGTTTGGTATTTGGCTTCCATTTCTGAAGTCAATTTTAGCGTCGTCGTTTGAATCATTTTTTCATTGAGCAACGCATATTTTTCGTTGTAGAAAGTCGCGCTGTCCGGCACATTCAAATACGCATATACCGAAACCAAAAGCTTGTAGCTAATCAGTTGGTCGTTTTTTGCATCATTCGAATCAAACACTTTCAAACCATCAAGCAACATTTTTTTGGCTTCTTTGTATTTTTTCTCTTTAATGAGATTTCGCGAAATACTAATATTGAGATTGGCGAGATCATTATTCGAATTGACTTTAGCATTCAACTGTTTCGACTTATCGAAAAAAGCTTTCGATTCATCTACCTTACTATTTTTCGATTTCAACAATCCGGCATTTTGATAACAAATCGCCAATGCTTTATTGTTGCCCACCAACTGACAATTTTTGATGCTTTTATTATAAAAAGAAACCCCACGAATGGTATCGTTCATTTCTTTGTAAGCGTTTCCGATATTGAGATAAAATTCACATAAACGATCCGGCATTTTGTTTTTTTCGGCAAAAGCAATCGAAGGTTTTAGGTATTTGATGGCGTTTGGATAATTTTTCAATTTCAGAAACAACGATCCGATATTGCCATTAGTCACAGCAATATTGGCTTCATCATTAACACTTTCGAAATACTTCAACGCTTCGAGAAATGATTTCATCGCCAATGGGAATTGCTGTTTATTGAGATACACATTCGCCAGATTATTATTGATCTTTGCAAGCCCTTTGCTGTCTTTTCGAATTTTTCTGATGGCGTAGGCTTTGAGATAATTCTCTTTCGAGTTTTCTAAATCGCCTTTTCTCAAATACACCGCACCGACATCACTATACACTTGAGCCAATAAAGTTGAATCGCCAAGTTTCTTCGATTCCTGAACTGCTTTCCCACCATAATACAAAGCCGAATCAATGGAAACATTGGCATAATACCAAGTCAAATCTGAGTATATGCTGGCCGTCTTTTGCGCATTGGGTTTCGATTTTAAATCGGTTTTGAGTCCATCGATAATGTCCTGGGCATTTTGACCCAACATCAAAGCGGGAAAAAGCAACACTAAAAAGAATATTTTATTCATGATTGATGATGTATATGATTACGGAAGTGCCTTCATTAACAATCGAATGACCCTCTAAAAATACTAAAAAAAACGAGATAAGAAAGACACTGCTTTTATCATTTTCTTTGTTTGAGAAGATTGTTTTGGGAAAGCAATTCAAATAAATCATAATGGAGGTGAAAAATCGCATCACTGAGCGTGGCTTTGTTTGTCTTGAGGGTTTTTTCAAGTTCATCCGTCAATTGCATTTGATTGTTTTGAAGCAGTGATTTTTGATTGCATTCTACAATCTTGTTCTGCAGCAGATGCATTTTTTGCTGAAAAGTTTTTTGCTCACGATAGCATTGTTGTATGAGATAAATAGTGATTACTGAAAAAATAAAAAAAGGGATAAGTAGCCATTCCATAATGATATAGATTAATTTATTGAACAAACTCGAAATTAAATTGATTTGACTTATCATCACCAACTTGAAGTTTAACCGCATAAAAGTCACACATTTTTAAATGAAAAAAAATACGACAAATGCCGTATTTTTCTCAAAAAAAACCAAACTAATCCAAACTAAGGTATCACCGTAATATTGGTAAAAGTTCCCGATAATGCAGTAATTCCACCCGATGCAGTTCCTGTTCCTTGAAACGTGCCTGACATTTTACTGCTGGCATTGGCTGTTACAATAACGTTACCCGAATCGACAATAAAGAAAGGAGTTACACCTGTGTATGTAATGGCATTAGTCGGATCAATTGCATACGTTGCAGGTGTTGTACCGTTTAAGTTAATTTCAAAAATCGTGGCACCAGCGGCGTCTTTCGCCATTAGTGTTTTATATTGTGTAGAGAATGTTGCTGAGGCTGCAGTATTCACAGTAGTTCCGCCATTTTCTGTCCATTTAAAACCATCTGTTACAGGATTTGTTGATGTTGATGAGGAAGAATCGTCTTTGCTGCAAGCTGAAAATGCAACTGTAAAAAGAACTAAGGCTAGGGCTAAAATTTTTGTTTTCATATTTTTTATTGGTTATAAGTTGAAAGCAAAATTGAGTCATTTCAACCTTTAAAAAAATACGCTATTTGTCGTATTTTTACTGTTGTATCAAATCTTTGATTGGGATTTTCACAGCAAACAATTTCAGCTTTCCAAGAACTGATTTTGTAAAGTAGAGATTTTGATTCATTTCATCATAAAACGGGCTTGCTTCAAAAGCATCGCTGTTGATTTTATTCCCCAAATTAATCGGTTCCGACCAGTTTTTCCAAGTGTCATCCAAACGATAACTTACATAGATATCATAATTGCCAAAACTGCTAAATCCGCAGGAACTGAAAAGCAACGTTTTGTTATCCGATAACAATTGCGGTGTGATTTCTTCATCAGCAGAATTGATTACTTTGCCCATATTGACAAGCAATCCGTATGTTTTGTCTTCTTTTTGGTTGGCAAAATAAAAATCCGTTCCACCTTGGGTGAAGTCGGATTCAACAGCGAGAATGATGGTTTTTAAATCGGCGGTTATTGTGGCATCAGCGGTTTCACCATAATTCGCATAAGCCGTAATTTTGACCAAATCGGCTGGTTGGTAATTCCCGTTGGATGCCGTGTAAAATTGAAAACCTGTTTCGCCAGTAGCTTTTGTGTATTTATTTCCGCCTTTTAATACCATAGCGTTCGAAGCATAATCGACAAAATTGTAAGTCTCGTTTTCACTCAACGATTGGTCTAATTTAGGTGCCGACCAATTGCCGTCAGCGGTACAGTTTGAATAATAAACTTGGTCTTTTTGCCCGTCATTGCTGGTGAAAAACATGCGCTTGCCATCATTCGCAATGTTGATTCCCAAAATATCCATATCGACCATCGTAATTTCGGTTGGATCGGGTAAGGCTTCGAATGTCGTTGCTTTATTGACCTCAGCTGTCAAAGGTTGGTTGCTGTCAGAAATTCCAACAGCGTCAATTTGTTTTAATCCTGGCAAAAGCGCAAAATTGAATTCGATTCGAACCGCCACTACATTGCTGGCAATTTGTTCTAAAATCGCATGTTCGATTCCTGGATTGAGAACTTCCGGTGCTTCCTGGATTTTTCTTCTTTTGCGTTTGAAATAGTAGGCATGATCTGCGGGTATTGATGCTTTAAAAGTCGGTGTTTTCCAATTGAGTTTTCTTGTCCAAACGGTTTCGTATTTTCCGGAACCGGTATCAACACCTATTTTGACCACACAACCGGCATTCAAATTTTCGAACACCGCGACTTGCTTGACACTTTGTGGTTTTTCAAAACCCAATTCTAGCACTTCGTAACCGTCGAGTGCTTTTTTTGGCGCCCATGCATTCGGAGAATTTCCAGCTTGTGGAAATGCATCCGGCCTTCCCAATATTCTTTTGATTCCGTATTGTTTTCCACCCAAATCAGAAGAATACTTGATGAGTTTGTTGGCCCATTGTACTTGCTGTGTATAACCTGAAATCAGACACAACCAAATTGAGATAATTAGTATATGTTTCATCTTGATGTATATTAAAAAAAGGCTGCGAAATTGCTTTCAGCAGCCCGAAACAAATAAACGTTCAACCTATTTAATTGTTTACTTTGATCTTCTCTACTTTTTTCCCTTTGAAGGCGTAGATGTATTCTCCATCTTCTGTAATATCGATGCCATTGCCGTATTTCGGGCTTCCGCCTTTCCCTTTCGATTGCACTGAACCTTTGGTTTCTCCGTTGGTCATATTGATACCGTAGATGATATTTTTGCTGTTTCTTTGATCTCTTAAGAAGTAATTATCGCCAATGTGATAGAAATAATCAACGCCTTTGATTTTGTCTGAAGCATACGCACGTGTTCCGTCTTTTTTGTTGTAGGCGGCCAATCCTTTTTCGGAAAGCACGATTACTTTATCGTCGAAATCGATTACGTCTGCTGCTTTTCCTACTTTCGCATCGTTGTGTTTTACATCGAACAATTGTTTTCCCGAAGCGATGTCGTAGCTGTAGAATTCGTCGCCGTCACCTACAAAAACCGTTTTATCGCCATCTAAAATAAAATCTGTAATTCGTTTGTCAAATCGTTCCGAACGCCAAGCGATTTGTCCGGTTTTATCATCGATACACAAGACTGAATTCTTTTGATTTCTGTAATCCCAATAGATATAAGGCACCCATTGTTTTATCTTTCCACCGCCACCAAAACCACCTAAAGCCATCGCTGCGCCAATACCTGCACTTCCAGAAGTTTCTTCCAAACGATATTCTTGCACTTGCACTTTTCCTCCGACTTGTATCAGTACTTTATCGCCTGCTAAATAGATATTAGGCATACAAAAAGCACCTGTGATTTTTTCTGAAGCCCATAATAATTTACCTGAAGCCAAGTCATGTTTTTCTACATATTTTGTTTTATCTCTTCCGCCTAGCATTACAAGATAAACAGCATCATTGGTAAACAATGGATCGGCTAGGGTTCTGTATATTTTAGATCTTTTTCCACCGCTAAACAATCCGCCATTCGCACCTTGCATGTCGTTTTCATAAGTAGCTGCCCATAATTTTTGTCCGGTGTTGTAATCGTATACATTCATTCCGTCGAGGTACATGAATATTTTATCGCCTTTAATCCATAAATCGATGATGGCTCTTTTGGTGACCAATTCTTTTTCGATGGTTCCAACAAAAGTTGCATCCCAAAGCACATCGCCATTCGCGGCATTGATGCGCACCAATTGGTTTTTAAATCCTGAGAACAAAGCACCTAAAGCCGTCGGTTTGAAATTGACCATAATGATTTCATTCCTTTTGGAATCATACACATATTTCCCAACGCCGCCTTTGAAACGATTGGTTTCCCAAATCTTTTCACCGGTGTTGGCTTTTACCAAAATCACAGAATTTCTTTGTGAGATTAGAAACGAATCCAATTCATCTATATACTTTACGGTTTCTAATTCTCCTTGATCAGTGCCTTCTTCTGCTTTGGTGCCTTTTGGAATTAAGTCTTGGTATAATTCCGAATTCCACAATTCTCTTCCAGTTGCCAAATCGAGTACTGCTACCCTATCGGTTCCTAATTTTCTGGCATCAAAAAGAAATAAATAACCGCCTTTGTCTTTCCAAATCGTGTATTGGTATTCTGAATTGTTGGTTTTGTTGGTGGTTAATTTTTTATAATCACCACTCCAAATTGATTTTCCATTGGCATCTAATACGGATGCGGAATTGTCATCGGTTCCGATAATATACTGTCCATCGCCATCGCAAAGCGCCAATCTTGAAGCTTTGTTGTCGAACTCAGATTCCCAAACTGTGGAAAAACTTCCGGATTTTTTTCCCGCTCCTTTTTTTCCTAAAAGGCCGCCTAATTGTGCATTTGCTGTGAATGTTCCCATGATACACAAAGTGAACATTGCCATTGATACTTTTTTCATAATAAATTAATTTTGGTTGAACTTTAAAATGTAACTGTGTAGCGAATCTTATATCGCTGTTGTTTTTGAAGTTTGAATTGAAATTTGTGATTTAGAATATAATCTGACATAAAATTGATGAAGTCGATGTTCTTGATTTCACTATCCACTTTAAAAAAAGAAGACACTTTGCCATTTTGCACTACACCAATATCGACGACCATCGTGCCGTGAACATCGGCGAATTTTTTGTCTTTCTTTTTGGTGAAATCTGGCGCATGAAACATCTCATCAACTTCTTTGGTGACGGTTTCTGTAATCTGTTCTTCGTCGGTAAGCACCGGTCGTTGCGCATTTGCACTTGGAGCAATCAAGACTAAAAGAATTAGGAACGGGTAAAGTAATTTTAGTGCCATTGGATTTGTTTAAAAAATTAAAACCGTATCGATTATCATTTGTTTGACAATCTTTACGGTACAAATCTGCGCTAAATAAAAAGGCGTATCAATACGACAAAATACGTATTTTTTAAAATGTCATTTTAGGGAATTGCTGTTGAAGTTGGGCAATTCTGAAGTGAAGTTGTGCTGTGAATTTCAAATGAGATTCCGAATCAGCATGGAAAGGTCGGTGTGCCAATCCTTTTTGAATGCTTTCAACTTCTTCCATTACAGAAAAAGATGCTGGAGCAATAGCACTTGAAACAAACTGTTCCCAAATGTATTGAATGGCAATGGCGTTGGGATGCAATAAATCTTCAGCGTAGAAGCGGTAATCGCGCAATTCATCCATCATGATTTCATAAGATGGAAAATAGTTTGCCGAAGACAGTTGTTGGTTGAGCGTTTGATGAATTCCAATAATGAGATTGGCTTTGCTCTGCTGGTTTTCTATGAAGCCGTCTTTGAGATGCCGCACGGGTGAAACCGTAAAAGTGATACTTGCTTTTGGATTGACACTTTGAATTAACGCCATCGTATCTTGAATGGTTTCTTGAATTTTTGTTGCGGTCAACAATTCTTTTTCAAATTGTGTTTGTGGTACTTTATGGCAATTGGCAACGACTTTTTGTGATGTTTTTTCTGTGTAAACCCAAGCCGTTCCGTAAGTAATAAGAATATGAGAAGCGGATTCGATTTGTAATTTCAAATCCGCTAATTTTTGATTTAGATTTTGAAGTAAATCCTGTTGATGCATCGCGCTCAAATCCGAATGTGCATCGAAGCAATGCCAACGTTCGTTATGAAAGAAAACATTGTTTTCATCAAAAAAGTCTTGATGAATCGCGCGTTGAATCATTTCGTGAATTGCCAGCGGATGGAATAAAATTCCAAACGGATTGACCGTATTTTGAAATTTGTAGTAGTTGAATTTCTCGGCAATATTGACAGCAAAACAAGAACCCAAGGTTACAATCTTCGAATCATAATCGATAAGATGATGGTTTTTTGGAATGGGAACTTTGGTGGTGAATTGCATGTATTATTCGTAAATATATTCGAAGGTATCTGTTACGCCCGGATTCCAACTGTAGGATCGGGATCTAGCAATCGGAAAATCGTTAATATTGTATTGGTAAGTAGATGTTTGTGTGCCTTCAATACTGCTGACCATCGAAGTGACATTTGTATGGGATCCTCCAGTGGCAAACAGTAATTTACTCCAACCCAATATGTTTTTGAACGGGCTATTTTTGGTATCGTAAACAAATGTTGTGGTTTGTGTTATTTGCGTTCCTGATGGATTATAGTCCTCAATACGTTCAATATCATTATTACCGTTCATGTAATATTTATTTTGATTATCGAATTCCTCTGGCGAATTATCAGTTCTAGAATATTGATTTAATGTAATGGTTCCGTCGCTATTATAACTATAGGCTATTCTAAATTCTTGGTCTACAAGATTGTCTGTTTTTGTCATATTAACCAGCTGACCGTTGTTATTGTATGAATAAACATAAACAATCGGTATCCCACTATTGTCAACAGTCCACTCCATCCTCGTAATTAAATCACCTGTGTAAAAGTACTTCTCGATTAAACCATTATTACTGGTAATAGTATTCAATTTGTTGCCATTATAAGTAAAATCATTAATATAGGCTCCATCAGTAGAACCACTGGTGGTTTGAATCGTTCTTCTTAACAAAATCGAATCAGTATTTGTTGGATTCGAAGTCGCATCAGAATCCGAAGAAGAACACGAAACTGCAAATAAAACCAATAAAACAAGTGCGGATAATTTCTTCATTTTGAAATATTTTTAAATTACCAATCGAACTTCATCAATTGAAATTGCTTAGTAGTCATATCTTCTTCAATCATAAAAATACCATTGTTCGTGATTTCACAATTGTAATTCATATTGCCAGTCGAAGCTTTACTCAATAACGTATTGACTTTCGGGCTTAAAAAAGTTGCAAAAACGGTATTGATGTCCATGTATTTGTTTTTGAATTCCTTTTCCATCACAAAACCAGTACGAAAGGAACCATTATCAACGCCTGCATGACGATACTGATCGATTTTGTAAAACGGGCTTTGGTTTTTGATGACTTTACCATCTTTAGAACCCATCAAGAACATGTGCGCGTATTTTTCAAATTCGCTGTAAATGTTGAGTCCAAACTGGTTGTTGGGCAGCATTCTAAAATCGACAGTAATCGCAAGCGGCCTTTGCACATCATTAAATTTACTATTGCTAATCACCTGATCCATTTTCCAAACAAGTTCGCCTTTTGCGTTGTATTTGAATACGTAAAACCCGTTATACTTCGCCTTATTCATGTTGCTGTTTTTCTCATTGGCATACAAACCGTAGATGTAATAAAACTCATTTTTGCCTTCGACATAGATATTTCCTGTAGCAGCTTCATCCATATAAGCACCACCAACCATAGCACCTGAAACGATTTTAGAACTTCCGAATCCTGTGTCGGATAATGCGAAATATTTGTTTTTCAACTGCAGCAATACGCTAATGCTTGTATTTGGGTTTAATTTCCCATCATAATCAAACGACGCGATATTGTATTGGTTTTGCGACCAATCTTTGCTAAGTTCTTTATTGATCATGAAGAATTGCTTGTTGTCATAACGCGATATTCCCCAAATCTTTTTAGCATCTTCTTTCTCGCTTCTCTGCACTTTTTCAGCAGTCAGCAACGATTCGAATGCTGGAAAATTAAGCGCAACAAACTCTTTTGCTGCCGTTTCCAGATTAACTCTGCAAACTGTGGTCTGCGTTTTCTTTTTGTCGGCTTTCATATAACCGAAGTAGCATTTATAATCATCGGTCATGATATCAAAACTCTTCTCGAAATCCTTAAGCTCGTTGGGATAGTAGTAAGGGAAAGGTTTAATATTTCCGTTATCATCAAGAATAATATTATCTTCTTTGCTGGCTATATGTTTGCCTTTGAATGTAACATCATCACGGAAAAAATTTTGCGGTGTGGTGATACCGTATGACGGTTTTCCTTCATATCTTGAGGGAAACTCTGTCGAATATTTCACATTCAATACACTGTCATAGCAGGTAATATTGGCTATGGTTTTTTTCAATTTGTCATTTCCTGTCACCATAAAAAAAGTACCATTTTCCGTAAACTCGGTTCCAATGTTTCGGTAATTTTCTTTTAATGTTATTGAAACAGCTTTGTCTTGCGCTTGTGCAGTGATCGTGATTGCTAAAATTAGAATGCTTAGAATTTTTTTCATAGGTAGATTTTTTTCAAAATAAAACCCAAACAGTTGAAAATGTCTGGGTTGTATTTCAATATATTTTAGTATGTTGAATTAATAATATGTGATTACTTCTGTATAATCTAATTCGTCAGCACCGTCTCGATGAACAATTTCCGTTGGGTAATCATTAGTGTTGTAGGTGTATGTAAGTGTTTCTAAAGGATATGCCGGATCCGAATCAATTTGATCGGTATGCGTCAACATGTTGTTATTGGAATTCAATGCCATATCGGAGTCTGCAAAATAAACTTTATCATAACCCACGACGTTCTTAAAATAATTATTTTTGGTATCAAAAGTAAACGTTCCGGTAAATACTTGCATTTCCATCGTAAAAGGATCCGTATAGTTTTCTATGTGAGTCGTACTAGTTAAGGTACCACTACTTCCCAATTCATCTTGTGTAGTACTATCTCCACTATATTCTTGGTACAAAATAGTACCAGCATTGTGAACATAAGTGATTTTCGTACCTGTATCATCAACTAAATTTACATCTACATAGGTTTTAAGTTTTGAGCTAGTGTCGTATTCATAAGTGGTTCTTTCAATTACAGTTGTTCCTTCTATACGTTCCTCTTTCATTAATAAATCACCATCGTAAGTAAAGTTGGTTCGGATTCCATTTTCATCAATGGAATAGTTTAACTTATTTCCAGTATAGAAAAACTCCATGGTATAAACCGTTCCGTCAGCATCAGTTTCTGTTATTTTTTTTACAAGCACATCCGTTGGCGTAACCACTTCAGTCGCTGTGTAAGGAAGGCTGTAGAAAGATCCGCTGGTAAAAACTTTGGTATTCACTGCTGTTTGCAAAACATCTGCATATCGAACACCTGTAAATTTAAATGTTCCAGATATTCTTTTGTTTACCCTATCAATGTTCGTAATTACTAATTGAGCCGTGTTGGTGTATTCTGCAAAACTAGCATACGGTCCGGTGTCATCTTTGGCGGCCATGTATGGGTCAGAACCATTTCCTAAATCGTATTGCAAAATAAGTCCAGGCACGTCTTCCAAAGTATAGGTTCCAACAATTGGAGCTTCCGGTATTCCGATTCTAAAAAAAGCACCCGTGGCATCAGTTCCTTTGATTGATAGCGATGTATCATCAAGTACAACCGCAGTAGTGGTTGATGTAAAATGTGCGCCATCAAAATCAACTTGTAAATCGCCAATAGGTGCGACAGTATCCGGATCTTCTTCAGGATTTGGAACACAAGCAGTGAACAAACCTATCGAAACAAAAAATAAAAAGAATATTTTTTTCATGAGTATCTTTTTGAAATTGAATTAATTTACGCAAATAAACTTAAAATTAGTGACATAAAAAAGAAAAAAATCACAACAAGTTTAGAACTGTTATTTAGCGCTATTATTGTTCTTAATCTATTGGAATTTAGATTAGTCCTTTTAAATTCATTTATCTATTGAATAAAATCGACAGCCTTATTCAAAGCATCCGTGATTCCTGAAATATTCTTTCCACCGGCAGTAGCAAAAAAAGGTTGACCGCCGCCGCCGCCTTGAATGTATTTTCCCAATTCTCGAACTACATTGCCTGCATTGAGGTTTTTCTGAGCCACCAATTCTTTCGAAATATAACATGTTAACATTGGTTTTCCTTCTTCAGCTGTTGCTAAAACTAAGAAAATATTCTTCGCGGTATGACCAATTTCGTAAGCCAAATCTTTAGCACTATTCGCATCGATGTCGACAAGTTTTGATAGAAATTGAATGCCATTAATCGTTTGCAATTGCGGCACCAATTCAGATGTCATGTTTTTGACTTTGTCTTTCATGAGCAGTTCAATTTGCTTGGTCAGTTTTGCATTGTCGTCTTGCAAAGCCACTACTGCTTTAATCGTATCTTGTGGATTTTTGAGCACTTCTTTGATTTCTTCTAAAGCCTTTTCCTGTTGCGCAAAAAAGTCGCGAACACCTTGATTCGTAATCGCTTCAATTCTTCGGATTCCGGCTGCTACAGCACCTTCGCTGATGATTTTGAAATGCCAAATTTCAGCTGTATTCTTCACATGTGTTCCGCCGCAAAGTTCCATGCTTTCTCCGAATTTAATCGCGCGAACTGAGTCACCGTATTTTTCTCCGAACAACGCCATAGCACCTTCGTCAAGTGCTTGTTTGAATGGAATATTTCGTCTTTCTATCAATGGTAAATGCTCTTGAATTCTGGCATTGACAAAATCTTCGACTTGTTGCAATTCCACATCGGTAACTTTTGCAAAATGCGAAAAGTCGAAACGCAAATGGTTTGGAGAAACCAATGATCCTTTTTGTTCAACATGGGTTCCTAAAATCGATCTTAAAGCTTGATGTAACAAGTGTGTTGCTGTATGATTGCTTTGAGAATCCGCACGCAATTCTGCATTAACTTTGGCTATGAAACTAGCGCTGGTATTTTCGGGAAGTTGCTTGGTGAAATGCAAAATCAGGTTGTTTTCCTTTTTCGTATCAATGATTTCGATGGATTCGTTGGCGGAAGTCAATGTACCTTTATCGCCTACTTGTCCACCACCTTCTGGATAAAACGGTGTATTATCCAAAACGATTTGATATAAAACACCATCTTTTTTACTATCGATTTTACGGATTCGTGTAATCTTCACTTCATTTTCCAATTGATCGTAACCTACAAAAGTTTCTACATTGCCCGGAATCAAAACCAGCCAATCTTCTGTCGAAACTTCTGAAGCCGCACGCGAACGTGTTTTTTGTTCGAGCATCGATTGGTCGAATTCTGCTTCGTTGAAAGCCATGTCTTTTTCTTTGAGAATCAAGGCGGTCAAATCTTTTGGAAAACCAAATGTATCGTATAATTCAAATGCTTTGACACCTGAAACTTCTTTTCCTTTGGTTTGTGTTACGACATTTTCGAGCAATTGCAAACCTTGATCCAGCGTTCTTAAAAACGACGCTTCTTCTTCTTTAATCACATTCGTAACCAAGTTTTGCTGCGATTTGATTTCCGGGAAAAATTCGCCCATTTGGTTCGCCAACACTTCAACGAGTTTATAAATGAAAGGTTCTTTCGTGTCTAAAAACGTAAATCCGTAACGAATAGCACGACGCAGAATTCTACGAATCACATAACCCGCTCCGGTGTTTGATGGCAATTGTCCATCGGCGATAGCAAACGCTACAGCACGTACGTGATCTACAACCACACGTATTGCGATGTTGGTTTTGTTTTGTTCTTCGCTGATATTTTGAACTTCGTTTGAAGTGTATTTCAAACCTGTAATTTGCTCTACTTTACGGATTAGCGGTGTAAAAACATCGGTATCATAATTTGATGTCACGCCTTGCAACGCCATACACAAACGCTCGAATCCCATGCCGGTATCAACGTGTTGCGCCGGTAATTTTTCTAATGAACCGTCGGCTTTTCGGTTGAATTCCATGAACACGTTGTTCCAGATTTCAACGACTTGCGGATGATCATTATTGACCAAGCTTTTTCCCGAAACTTGTGCTTTTTCTTCGGCAGTTCGCAAATCAACATGGATTTCTGAGCATGGACCACAAGGTCCTTGATCACCCATTTCCCAGAAGTTGTCCTTTTTGTTGCCGAGAATGATTCGGTCTTCATCGATTAAGCCTTTCCAAATATCCCAAGCTTCTTGATCGAAAGGAACATTGTCTTCTTTGCTGCCTTCGAATACGGAAACGTATAGATTTTCTTTTGGAATTTTATAAACTTCTGTGAGTAATTCCCACGCCCAATTGATCGCTTCTTTTTTGAAATAATCGCCGAAAGACCAGTTGCCCAACATTTCGAACATCGTGTGATGATACGTATCAAAACCTACATCTTCAAGATCATTGTGTTTTCCGGACACGCGAAGGCATTTTTGCGTATCGGCAATTCGAGGGCTTTTTGGCGTTCCGTTACCCAAGAAAAATTCTTTGAACTGTGCCATACCGGAATTGTTGAACATTAAAGTCGGATCGTCTTTAAGTACAATCGGCGCCGACGGAACAATAAGATGTCCTTTGCTTTGGAAAAAATCTAGAAACTGTTTTCTGATGTCTTGTGATGTCATTGTGAACTGAGTATTTTTTGCCCCGGATAGTAGTGGTTATCCTTTTGTGCCGGTGTTCGGCGCAAAAGATAAAAACGGATAGCCGGATTAAGGCCCTAATATTTTTTATTATTTAAAAAAAGAGCGGAACAGCGAAACATTTATTAAATTTGTTCGACCAACCCTTTTTCTAAGGTGCAAAAATAGGATTTTTTAAAACATGGCGAAGGTAAAATATTATTACGATTCTGAAAATCTGGCGTATCGGAAAATCAAGACCAAAAAAAGAACAAAATTCGCTTATGGGGTATTGTTTTTGGTGGCTTCCGCATTGTTTGGGGTTTTGAGTTTTGTGGTTTTATTGAATACGCCTTTTTTTGAAACTCCGAAAGACCGTTTGCTGACGCGAGAAATCGATAATTTTAAATTGCAATACGCGATTCTGAATAAAAAAATGGATCAGATTGATGAAGTTTTGGAGAATATTGAAGACCGCGATAACAATCTTTACCGTGTTTATTTTAATACTTCTGCGATTCCTAACGAACAGCGAAAAGCCGGATTTGGTGGCGTGAATCGATACAAACAACTTGAAGGCTATGACAATTCGGAGCTCGTAGTGAATACTTCCAAACGCGTGGATGTGATTTCGAAAGAGCTAGTAATCCAATCAAAATCGTTGGATGAGATTTTAAAACTCGCCAAGGAAAAAAATAATTTATTGGCTGCCATTCCAGCGATACAACCGGTTCGAAATGAAAATTTGAAACAAATCGCTTCAGGTTTTGGTTATCGTTCGGATCCGTTTACGAAAGTACGCAAGTTTCACGAAGGCATGGATTTTTCGGCTAAAACCGGAACGCCTATTTACGCCACCGGCGATGGTGTTGTAGATCGTGCGGACAATACCGCTTCGGGTTATGGCAACCACATTGTGATTCGACATGGCTTCGGGTATGAAACGCTTTATGGCCATTTGAGCAAATACAAATGTCACGCGGGACAACGGGTGAAACGCGGCGATATCATTGGCTATGTAGGAAGCACAGGCCGTTCTGAAGCACCGCATTTGCATTATGAAGTGCACAAAGGTGGTGAAGTAGTGAATCCTTTAAATTTTTATTACGGCAATATATCGGCGGCAGAATATGTCGTGATTACGAAATTAGCAAATCAAGAAAACCAATCTTTAGACTGATGCATTTAAATTTATCTCCAGACAAACGGTATTACAGCATTGGCGAACTGGCCAAAGCATTCAATGTCAACGCTTCCCTGCTTCGGTTTTGGGACAAAGAATTCGATATTTTAAAACCTCGAAAAAACGCCAAAGGCAATCGGATGTTCACGCCTGAAGACGTCAAGAATTTGCAATTGATTTTTCATTTGGTGAAGGAACGCGGATTTACTTTAGAAGGCGCAAAAATTCATTTGAAAGAAGGTCAAAAAAAGACGCTTGATAAGTTTGAGATTATTAATAAACTCGAAGGAATTAAAGCGCAATTACTCAATATTAAAGGCGAACTGTAGCCATTCATCAACAGTAATAAATACAACAAAAACAATTAAATATTAAATTTTAAAACAAACAAACATGAAAAGATTTTTACCTTGGATTATCGTCGGTGGCGTAATTCTTTTACTCGTATTTTATTATATCAACGTTAAAAATTCCGCTTTGAAATTCAACCAAGGTGTTGGTGAGGCATGGGGTAACGTAGAAACCGCTTATCAAAGAAGAAATGACTTAATAGGAAACCTTGTAAACACCGTAAAAGGTGCTGCGGATTTCGAAAAAAGCACATTGACAGCCGTAATTGAAGCTCGTGCGAAAGCAACCTCGGTAACAATTGATCCGTCAAATGTCACGCCTGATCAGTTGGCACAATTTCAACAAGCGCAAAGCGGAGTTACTTCGTCTTTATCAAGATTGTTGGTTTCTGTCGAGCAATATCCACAACTCAGAGCAACCGAAAACTTCAAACAGTTACAAGATGAATTGGCCAGCACCGAAAACCAGATTTTAACCGCTAGAACACGTTTCAATGAGAAAGTTAAAGATTATAACGGTTATGTATTAGCGATGCCGCAAAGCATATTCCTCGGAGCTTATCCTGAAAAGCCGTATTTTAAATCAGTTGAAGGCGCTGACAAACCGGTTGAAGTTAAATTCTAAAAAAAAATCTAACACGGATTTCACAGATTAGCACAGATTCAATCCGTGTCAATCCGTGACCCAAGGCGTTAGCCGAACTGGCGAAGCAAATCTGTGTTTAAAAAATAAAACTCATGTCGAAAGTTGAAGCATTTTTAACCCAGTCTGAAGAGCAAGCTGTTGTCGAAGCGATTCGTGTAGCGGAAACTGCAACTTCGGGCGAGATTCGGGTGCACATTGAAAAAACATCCACATTGCCGGCATTCGATCGTGCTTTGGAAGTTTTTCATTTTTTGAAAATGGATGAAACCCAACTTAAAAATGGTGTTTTGATATATGTAGCGGTCAAAGACAAAGCGTTTGTGATTTGCGGTGATCAAGGCATTAATGATTTGGTTCCTAAAGATTTTTGGGAAAGCACTAAAGAAGTGATGGCGGCACATTTTAAAAACGGCGATTTCAAGCAAGGTTTGATTGATGGCATTACGAATGCAGGCGAACAACTCAGAACTTTTTTCCCATGTGAGGAAGACGACACGAATGAATTGTCAAACGAAATCTCTAAAGGATAATGAAAGCCATGATGAAAAAATTTTATTTCCTGAGTGTAGTCGTTTGTTTGTTGTTTGCCAATATTGGTTTTGCTCAGTTTACGATTCCCGAAATACCTAAACTTCAAACTTCGGTTTACGATTACGCTAAAGTATTAAGTGATTCTGAAAAAGCACAATTGGAAGAAAAACTCATCCATTATTCCGATTCAACAACGACACAAATTGTGGTGATTACTATTGAAAGCCTTAAAGGCGAAGATGTTAGTCAACTCGCCACAAAATGGGGACAAACTTGGGGCATTGGTGGCACCGCTAAAGATGATAATGGCGTCATTATTCTTTTGGCAAGAGATGAAAGAAAAATTGCCATCAATCCTGGTTATGGACTTGAAGATCGACTAACCGCAGGAACCGGTGGCGAAATCATTAGAAATATTATCATTCCTGAATTCAAAGCCGGTAGTTATTACAACGGTTTGGATAAAGGAACAACTGCTATTATCGATGTCTTTAAAGGCAAATATAAAGGCGAACGCAAGCACAATAAAAAAGAAGATCGATTTCCTGTCTTGCCTTTTATCATTATTGTCATTATCATTCTGGTTATCATTTCGAGAAGCAAGAAAAACGGCGGCAATTCCGGAAGTACCGGAAGTGGCCCAAGTTTAATGGATGTCATTATTTTGAGTAGTCTCGGAAGAAGCGGCGGCGGCGGTTTTGGTGGTGGATCATCAGGCGGCGGATTTGGCGGTGGCGGTTTCGGAGGTGGCTTCGGCGGCGGTGGATTTAGCGGTGGCGGAAGTAGGGGTGGTTGGTAATCCTAAAAAACTGCTCGCAAAGACGCAGAGCCGCCAAGAAATTACGATGAAATAAACTTTGCGTCTCTGCGACTTTGCGAGACACATATAAATCAACATAAAAAAAAGCTACAATTCTCATTGTAGCTTTTTCTTTTTAATTTCGAACCAATTTAATCGATTCAATCTCATCGTTTTTACTTTTTAAAATATAAATTCCTTTTGAAAGTTCATCGGGCATTTCATACATCCCATTCGATAAAGTGATGGTTTTTATTTTCTTTCCAAGCATATTGAAAATCTCAAAATCCGTAGCCGATGGAATACCTTCAACATATATTTTTCCAGAAAGTGTTTGCATGATTTTTGGCGATTCGTAAGTTGATGAAGTCGTTGCGAGCATATTTTCATTTTGGAAAAGCCAAACGTACACGGCACCAAATTTAGTTCTCCAAAAACTTTCCGAATGTGTACCCGCAGGATCAAATTCTGTAATTGTATTCGCCGCAGTCATGCCTTTGCCCATAAGGTTATTCTTGACCGTGTTGACATCGGGCACCATCGAAGTCGATTCGTTGGTTCCGCAAACGAAATACATCCGATGATTCTGCAATACCGATGGCGATAATGCATTGATGTAGGCATTCATATCCGACAACGCAAACCAATACGCCGGACTTAAATTACCCACTTTACGAAATGCATTCGGGTATTCGCAAGCTGCATAAGTAGAAATGATGGCGCCCATAGAGCTTCCAATCACAGCATTCATAGCAGCTTCGGGACGTGTTCGATAATTTGCATCGATATAAGGTTTTAAAGTATTCGCGAGAAAAGCCGCATATTCATCACCGTGTCCTCCTCCATATTGCGCATTCACCCATGGCGAATATTCATTCAATCGTTCGCCACCACCATTATCAATACCAACTACGATAGCACCATAATTGCCTTGACTGAACAGCGTATTTAAAGTTTCATCTACTTGCCATTCACCCGAAAAAGAAGTGACATTATCAAACAAATTTTGCCCGTCTTCCATGTATAAAACCGGGTAATGTTTTGTTGAAGTGGCGTAATCCGGCGGCAAATACAGCCAGATTTTTCTTGTAGTGCTCAATTGCGGAATGCCAAAAGAGTTGCTTAAAATCTGAACGTTCGAAGCTGCTGTTCCACTGGCTCCGGTCCCTAAATCTTCCCAAGATTGAATCGTCAGATTGATGGTTTGTGGTGCAGCTGTAAAAGTAAAAGTACGATCTGGTAAAAAACCACCTGTTGCATTTCCTTCAACCGTTGGCCAACTGCCGCGAGTAAATTTATAACTCACCGTGCCCGTTCCTTGTGGAATCACAATCTGTAAATTGCCCGAACCATCAGGCTGCATGATGTAATTTGGGTCAACCGGGTTCCATGTATTCACTGTTCCCGCCATATAAATGGTCGCATTGGCCGGAGTCGTTGTTGGTAAACCTGTAATCTTCAACGTGACCTGTGCAAAAGCCATTGAAGAAACTAACAATAAGAAGTATATTTTTTTCATGATGATACATTCATTTTAAAAGCGAACCCAACAAAATTAAATGATTTATACTTACGAACCTGATTTAATTACAATTAAAACATCCTAAATCGGTCACGTGATGGTTTTTCTTTGCCTGCAAATTTTTCAATTTTATAGGTCAATGAAAACATCAAATACCGTTTCAAAACCACATTTTCTTCATCGCGAATCATCGTGGGCGTAATCGTTCTGGTGGCACTTTGATTTTGATTCAACAAATCATACACTTTGACTTTGGCCGTAATTTTTTTATCGAAAAAACTATAAGCCAAACTCGAATTCCATAAGTAGAAATCCTTTTTGAATCCGTCGGCGATTCTGGAATTATAAGTATATCCAAAGTCGTTCCCGAAAACCCATTTTTTAGGCCAATACGTTGTCGTTTGAATGTTGAAACGATGCAACACGTTCGATGACGATTTGATGATATAGTTCGAATAATCAGTCTTGCTAAAAGCGACACTATACGACGGATTGATGGTTAGCAATTCCCCATACTCATAAGTAAAGTTAAGCCGCGGTGTAATTTGCTTTGCATTGGCTTCAAAGGTTTCGCCATTGGTAAAACCTTTCGACACACTATAATTCATATTGCAACCCACACCCACTTTAAATACATGCGCATCCTTTTTATAAGATTTATTCCAATTGCCGCCAAACCAAGAATCGATGTTGCCACTCACATTCTGATACGTTGTCGTGCGCTTGCCACTGGCATCAAAAATAGTGGAAGAAACGATTTGATTTTCATAGATATCAGCGCTATAAAAAAGGCTGTAGCCCGAACGCGTCGCATAATCATAATCGCTGAAACGTCCGTAAATACTATGGCTTTTAATTAAATCGACATTCGGATTGCCCACAAAAGTATTGAGCGGATCGGCTAAATTTTCTACAGGAAGCAGTTGTTTCGCGGTAGGCATATTGACATCATAACTATAATTAATCCAAATGGATTTCGATTTTCCGAGTTTAAAATTCCCATAAGCCGTTGCAAAAGGGAAAACATATTTTTTGTTTAAAATGATGGTATTTCCGAGATATTCCGAAAGATTATCCTGTTGCACTATGGTCGTTCCGCCCGTAAAATTGAAATTGATTTTCTTCTTATTGATAGCAAATCCAGCTTTTGGCGTAATCATTTTGATGTTCGTGAATAAATAATAACTGAGCTCCGGATTGTCGTCGGAATAGCTTTGAGTAGCCGCATCGAAATCGAAAGTTTTTCGGTTCTCAGATGATTTTTCGCGACGCCAATACGTTCCTAAAATGACATTGACCGAATCTCGCAAAGGTTCCGCATATTCCACTTCACCATCATAAACATCTTTAATATTCCTATTCTTCAGAATTTGGTCGCGCACATCATCGGGCGTGGCGTTTTGATAGAATTTTGAAATGGATTGGTTTGATGAATTCGCAAGCTCGTTTTCATTTTCATTCTCAACCATCACATTGATATACCTACCAGCTTTCTTAAAAGATTTGTTATAGTTGATAGAGTTTCCGAAACTCGTCTTATCGGTCTCATCAAAAGAATTTGAAGTATTTTCGTTGAGCAATTGGTTGTTTTCATCGACAGCATTTTGCGATGAAGTAACGCCGTATTTGTTACTGGCTTTTAAGAATTTTGGCGTTACAACCAGCGATGCAGTAGAATCGATTTTGAATTCGAAATTGAAATTCAGATTGTGCCCATAGCGGTCTTCATTATTTTTTGAATTCGAAGTTGTCGTAAGATTTCCCGTCGGCAGTAAGTTGATTAACTTAGTTCGATTGGTATTGTTGGAATGTGAATTCGAAAAGAAATAACTGCCATTCGATTCGAAATTTTTGAACCATTCATCAGCATAATTCGCGCCCAACATATTCGATTGTATAATCCCTTTTCCGCCTCCAAAACGCAGGTTCCCGATGCCATACGATCCGTCATCATGATTGAAATAGTACGACACATTTCTGCCACCGCCCATATTATCAAACACTTCATCCATTGAAAAACCTGTTGAGTTGATATTGTTCGATGACGCCAAAACGCTAATCTTTCGTTTGTTCTTAAAATAATTGATTAATGCGCTGCTTTCATAGCGATCATCAGTGCCATAACCGCCCATAAATTTTCCGAAGAAGCCTTTGTTCTTGTCTTCATCAATGGTCAGATTGATGCTCGCTTTATCTGAACTTGATGCCTGTTTGGTAATTTCTTCCTTTTTGGTTTTAGTATCCGAAATTTGCACTTTATTGATGATATCCGAAGGCAAACTTTGCAAGGCAATTTTCCCGTCTTTATCGAAAAAAGGTTTTCCGTTAACGAGCACTTGATTGACTTCCTTACCATTCACAGTGATTTTCCCATCGGTCGAAACTTCAACACCTGGTAATTGTTTGAGTAAAGTTTCTACGTTTGAATCGGGTCTGACTTTAAACGATGACGCATTAAATTCGAGTGTGTCTTTTTTAATTCGAATGGGCGGTGCTTCACTTTTAACAACAACTTCACCCAAAACATTGGAGTTCTCATCCAAATGCAAAACGCCAAAATCTCTGTCTTCAGTGATGCTTTTAAGTTCTTGCTTGTAGGTTTGGTAACCGATATACGAAATCTTGAGAAAAACCGGCTTCGTGATTTTTTTAGTTTTAATTAAAAACGCACCATTTTTATCGGTAATGGTATAATCAATCACTGTAGAATCTATGACTGACGACAAATAAACTGTAGCAGATTCTAAAGGAACTTGTGTGTTCTTTTCTAAAATTTTTCCTTTAATAGCGATACTGTTTTGTGAAAACACGACACAATTGAAACACAAAAGCAGTAGTGAAAAGTATGATTTTGGCATAAAAAAAATTCGTTGTTATTTTAGTAACAACAAAATAAGGGATTTAGTGTGAGAGAAAAAAATTCTTACAAAAAATTCAGAGTGTTGATATTGTTTTGGCTAAAAATAAAAAACCCCGATTGCTCGGGATTTTTCAGGTTTAAAGCATGCAAAAAAGTCTCAAGTTTAAAACATGCTTTAGTTTAAGTAACTCAATTTTAGTTTTTAATAATTTTATCGGCGTAGATTTGATTGTCTGAAATTACTTTGACGATATAGATTCCTCTAGGTTGATTTTGAATATTGATTTCTACTTCATTTTGGTTTTTGAATTCGGTTTTGAAAACGGTCATCCCAAACAAATCAACTATTTGAATTGTACCTGTATCGGAACCATTCAAAGTCACTTTTAAGAATCCATTGGTTGGATTTGGAGAAATTTTAATCGCTTTTGAATCATTCAAAACCAATTCGATAGTGTTTGATGGGGCAATAACATAATGCATGTCATCTTTACCTTCTGCTTTCAAACCCGAATTGTCGTCTGTTTGATCTGATTGTCTTAAAATATAATCACCCGTACATCCTACATTATAAACATGCACCCTTGAACCTGCCAATGCGGCAAATCCGTTTTTAAGTAAAACATAACTTCCAGCATGATACGATGCGAACGCTCCGCTGTTTATTGTATTTGTCGCTTGAATGCGCAAATTGGCCTGACGCGTATCGACATAATTAGCCAATACAGGATATATCAAACTTTGGTTATCGACACAGCAGTTGGCACAACAGACACTACAATCGCTGAAAGAAACATCGGCACCATTGTTTGCCGACAAGTCATTTATTGTAATAGAACCTGTGCCTTGTGTGAGTGTTGCGAGAACATTGAATTCGAAATTCCCTGTCATTGGAGAAGCTGTTCCAAAATTGGCCAAATTCACAGGAAATGAGAATGTATTCCCAACAATCACTGGAGAAAATATCGTACTCACGACAGTTCCCGAGCTATTGATAATCTGTAATCTGATATTAGAAATGCTTACACCGGCAGGAATAGTATAAGTGCCGGTCACATCCAAAGGAAACAACGGGCAATTTTCATTGACAGAATTCAGCACGATTGATCCCGAAATACAATTGGTGAAAGAAACATTCGGTGTTGTGCTTAAGGTGGCATTGACCGTGTATGGAATTCCTGTTGTTGTTGTAAAAACCGCAGTGGCTCTAAATCTGAAGCTGCCTGCAGGTGTTCCGGAACCGAATCCGAAATTATTCAGATTGACCGGAAACGTATAATTGCTACCTGTAATAGTTGGATTAGTTAAAGTTCCTACTACATTATTATTGACATCAAGGATGCTTAATGTTATACTTGTCAGCACACTACCTGCCGGAGTCGTAAAAGTACCCGAAACATTTAAAGGAAATGTTGGACAATTGACATTGACAGGATTTAAGTTGATATCTCCGAAAGAAGAAGTTGTGCACGCATTGAGATTACAGAAATTGTCTAGATAGGCATATCCCCAATGTGCGCCTCCACCGCAATCTGAAACTAGAATTTCAAGTGTAACATCTTTTCCTTGGTATTGAGAAGTATTAATTACCTGGCAATTCCAATCCGTATACAATGCCTGCATAGCTCCTACACCTGTGCCTTGGTGGAAGCGAGGGTCGAGAATATCGCAGACAATGTGATTGTCAACAAGCACATAATTTGGGCTTGTCGTAGTCACAGTATTGTCGAGTAATCTATATTGAAAATAAGACTGTGTATTGGGTTGCCCCTGATGCCCGTTTTGTAAAACTAAAGCAAAATTAAAACTTATCGTTGCACTATTCACTACAAATCTCCTTCTCAACGCCGACACATCATAATTACCATCGGTGCCATTATTGAGTCTTATGGCTTTAGAATTTAGAGCCGTTGTTGGGAAAACCGTACGCAAAACATTGTTGGTTCTGGGATCGAAACCATCACTCACCAATTCAACTATACCACCGGCCGTGGGTAAAACAGGAACATTGGGAATATTAGCATATTGAAGCCAATTTGCTGGATATCGCTGCGAGCTGAATGAAAAACCCTGAAAGCCGTTCACAAAATTATTATTGATGCACGGTGTAACAGAAAGGGTAATGGCATTCGCGGTATAATAATCTAAAGCGGAAGGATTTTGTTGAAAATATAATTTTCTCAACTCAATTTTTTTTGCTTCAGTAATCGCGTCCTGTAATTGCTGGCCTGTTAGGGTTTGTGTAACTCCTTCAATGACCGGATTGGTCACTTCATTTTGCTTAGATTGTGTAAGGCTATAACTATTGAGGTTGTTAGCAATAAATGTCGCAATCAATTGTTCAGTAGTATTTGCATTGGTGATTCTGGAATCTTCCTGTTGCAAATATATTTCATCAGCCGTTTGCCCGAATGAAGCCACTCCACCCAATAAGAATAGAGCGAGCAATATTATTTTAGTTCTCATAATTTCATATTTTAAGATTAAACTATGAAATTACTTGTTGTTCATTTTAGCTTCAAGCGCTTCTATTCTTTTGTTTTGTGCAATGATGTAAAGGGTCAACTCCTCGATTTTTTCTTGTTGGATTCTTGCCATATCACCCAATGCAATTCCGTCTTCTTTTACTTGTGCCGCTGATGGAACATTTGGTAAATGTTTGTTTTTGGCAATGAATGCTTCCACTTCAGATAGTGGTTTCAAGTTGTAATCTGAGGCAAAAACATAATCTGCCCAGCTCCCACTACCGTTATTGGCAACCACGCGAACTTCATCCGTAAGAATACCGCCAGTAACGAATAATCTGTAGTTGTTATACAATGTATTTGTTGGAAAACTGGTTACCGCTCCTATCCCCACTTTGGCATTCAATTTCAATTGGGTGTTCGCAAAATCACCCCAGATTAGTGGCGATGTAGTATTAGAATTGGAAATATATAATTTGCTAGATCCAGTTTCCTGAGATCCGGCACCAAAACCTAAAAAGACATTGGAAGAACCCGTTGCATTGTTTTGCCCGGCCATTGCACCAATTATGGTGTTGTAAGTCCCTGTCGTATTGCCTGTTCCAGCAGATCTTCCAAAAAAGGCGTTATAAGTACCTACTGTGTTCGCAGGACCCGCTGCCCAACCTACAAAAGTATTGTCGCCTCCTGTGGTGGTAGCACCTCCACTGACGGTCCCTATAAAAATGTTTTGAGATCCGGTGGTGTTGGCACTTCCTGCCTGGCTTCCAAAAAAGGAGTTTGCGGTACCAGTCGTATTGTTAAATCCTGCCATATAACCATAAAAATTGTTATAACTCGCTGTATTGTTAAATCCTGCATTAACACCTGTAAAATTATTTCGGATGCCTGTTGTATTAAGATTACCACAATTTCCACCAACAAAAACATTATCATATCCCGTTGTATTAGCAGCACCGGCATTAGCTCCAATAAATGAATTGGCTGCACCGGTCGTATTAAGAGCACCAGAACTGGCACCTACGAATACATTCGAACCACCCGTGTTTCCTGCGTTCGTATTCCCAGAGTTTGGTCCGATATTGACACTACTGTTGCCTCCTGTCGTTGAAGTTGTTACGCTTCCTGCTGCTACGGCTCTAATGGTTTGAGCATTCGCTCCTAAAATTCCTGCAAGTAAAAAACCTGCTGCTACTAATTTTTTCATGTTGTTGAAGATTTAATTGTTTATTGAATTGGATTAATTTTTAATGAATTGTACGGTGGCATATATATTGGCTCCCAGATTGAGTTTGAGGATATAATTACCATTCGCCAAGCCACTCACATCGATCGTATAATTATGTGTCGGTGTCAGGTTTTGGGTTATTTTTGAAATACCGTACATGTCAAAAATGGTATAGTTCTCGACGAAATAATTAGAAACATCAAATGTGAGATTGGTATGAACCGGAACCGGATATAATACTGCGACCGGTACATAAATTTTACCTGAACCACCAGGCTTTGGTTTGATGACTGTCCCTGGTGGGTCTGCATTTACATCAAGTTGCGGCATGCACATTTCGCAAGGCTCCGGAGGTTTTATTACAATCGAATAATTCTGATATGGCTTTATGACAACGGATTCATCAGAATAGATTTTACCTCTAACAACCACATTCTGGCTATTACTGACTGTTACATCATGAGAAAAATCCAAAAAAACATTGCTATTGTCAGACGAAAATGTGACATATGCTGAATTATTGATAAAGTTTATAGTTTGGGCATGCAGACTACTGCTCAAGACAACTATAAAAAGTGAGTATGCATATATCTGTTTCATCTGTATGTTATTTTTAAATTACACTCCAAATTTATTATAACTACCGCCTTAAAAACATCCCATAAAAAGGGTAATTTTTAAGTATATTTGAAAAAATAAAATATGAGGCGGTTTCTATTTACAGTATCAATATCACTATTATTTTTTTCAGCATACAGTCAAAATGACAAGCAAGAAGTAGAAAAATTGCTAGATCATTTTACTGAAACAGTAGCTTCTAAACCTGATTCTGCATTATATTACATCCGACAGGCCACCGTAAAATGTCAAAAAATTGATGACCCTTATTTGATGTCACGGTGTGTATTCAATCATGGATATCATTATTACCTGCAGAGCGAAAGCGTCAAAGCAGAAAAGTTTTTTCATCAATCCTTGGCGTGGGCCAAAGCTTCGAAGAACAATAAGATTATGGCGATGTCTTACAACCAACTCGGTCTGATTCTCACCGATCGCGGCAACTATAATGAATCCCTAAAAAATTATCTACTTGCCATTGATATCGCCGATCAGAACCAGTTGTATAAAAACAAATGCGCAATCTTGATTAATATTGGCTCCGTATACGAATACCAGAAAGACACCGTAAAAGCGTTGCAATGTTATTTGAATGCTGAGAAAATTGCGCAGAAAAATGATCTCAAAGACATACTGCTATCTTCCTATGGAAGCATCGCGATTATTAAAAGAAAAACCGATATACCGTTATCGCTGTCCTACTACAATAAAGCTTATCTCATCGCTAAAGCACTCAACGACAAATATGAAGAGTTCAATACGCTTATTAATTTGAGTTACGGCTACTTATCATTAAATACCAAAGCCGGAAATGTCTTAGCTTATTCGTGCCTAAAAAAAGCCGAACAGATTGCGATTCAACTCAACAATAAGGAGCATTTATTTTATGTTTATTTCAATATTGGCGCGTATCATTATAATTTAAATGAATATGCCAAAGCCTTGGATTGTTATAAAACAGCCATTTCTTTTTATGAGCCAAAAATCAGTATCGATCAGAAATCGAACCTATACAAGGCATTGATTGAAGTCTATAAAAAAACAAATGATTATCAAAATGCCTATCTTTTTCAAGAAAAAAAGAATGCTTTAAAAGACAGTATTTTCACGATAGAAAAAACAAAATCATTCAATGAAATCCAGACCAAATACGAAGTAGAAAAAAAGAACCTTAAGATCAAACTGCTATCCAAAGAGAAACAAATTGAGAGAAATCGCAAACGAAGCGCTATCTATATTGGCATCATCCTGATTATTCCAATGGTGTTATTGTTGTTGTTTTATAAGAATCGCATCAAGACTCAAAAACTGATTCGCGACAAGGAAAACAAAATCTTCGAACAAGAAAAAGAACAGCTCAAACAAGATCAGGAACTCAAGCGAATCATCGGCGTTTTAGAAGGACAAGACCAAGAGCGAAACCGAGTAGCAAAAGAAATACACGATGGTGTTGGTGGGAAATTGGCAGGTATAAAACTGCATTTATCGCAAATCAATACCGATATCAAAAACGAAAAAATCAAGGAAATCATTCATGCCATTTCAAATGTTTTCAAGGAATTAAGAGCGATTTCGCACAATTTGAGTCAAAATTATATCAACGAGCAGCCATTAGAGTCTTTGTTGGTTGAATTGTTAGAAGAATACCGAGGTCGCAACGAATTTCAAATCGAGTTGCACATTTTTCCCGAAGGCGGATTGGATGGGCTACCACAAGAAATCAAACACAATATCTACCGGATCATTCAGGAATTGCTGACGAATGTCTCGAAACATGCACAAGCAAAAAGTGTGTTGATTTCTTTCACGAAGCATGAACAATTTATCAATCTGATGGTGGAAGATGACGGCGTCGGGTTTTATAAAAAACATAAAACCGGTATTGGATTGAAAAACATCGAAGAAAGATTACAATCCATCAAAGGAAAAATGACCATCGAAAGTGCTGCCAATCAAGGAAGCAGTTTAATTATTAACATCCCTAGTCCGCTATTCCATGATTAAAATCGTAATCGTTGATGACCATCAAATGTTTCTTGAAGGTATGTCATCAGTATTATCGCAACAGGAAAATATTGAAGTGTTGTTTACGGAAAACAGTGCTAAAGCCGCTTTAAAAAAAATCAAGATTCAAATACCGGATCTTATCATTACTGATATTTCGATGCCCGAAATGAATGGTATTGAATTTATAAAAATTTTGAACAAGGATTTTCCAAATATCAAAATTCTAGTCCTGAGCATGCACAAAAGCCATAACCATATCGATGGTATTGACGGTTATTTGCTAAAGGAAACCGACAAAGAAGATCTCATAGAAGCCATCAACGGCATTGTGACGCACGCCAAAAAGTATTTCATCGACAACCTTTCCAAAGACAATGATTTCATTTTCAAAAAGACGATTCTGAGCAATCGCGAAAAAGAAATCATCAAACTCATCGCACAAGAATATACGACTGAGGAGATTGCAGACAAGCTATTCATAAGTAAGCATACCATTGAATCGCATCGCAAAAATATCTTCTATAAACTGCAAGTCAAAAACATCGCTGGACTTATCAAAGTAGCCATGTATTTAGGAGTAATCGACTAAGGGAATTATTTCTCGCGAATGTAAATATCAATCGGAACACCTGAGAAATCCCAGTTTTCACGAATCTTATTTTCTAAAAATCGCTTGTAAGCTTCTTTCACATACTGCGGCAAATTGGCAAAAAACACAAACTGTGGTGTTGGTGTCGGCAACTGCATGCAATATTTTATTTTTACGTATTTACCTTTCAAAGCCGGCGGTGGATAACCTTCAATGACTTTGAGCATGTAGTCGTTGAATTTTGAAGTAGCAATATGCTGCTTTCTGTTTTCAAAAACCTGTACAGTAGTTTCTAAGGCTTTTAATAAACGTTGTTTTGTCAATGCGGAAACGAATAAAATCGGCACATCGGTAAACGGCATTAATTCCTTGCGGATTTTTTCTTCGTAATCGCGGGTTGACATCGTGTCTTTTTCGACCAAATCCCATTTGTTGACTAAAATGACAACGCCTTTGCGGTTCTTCTCGGCAAGCCAGAAAATACTTTGATCTTGACCTTCAAATCCGCGCGTGGCGTCGATGATTAGGATGCAGATATCGGCATGCTCAATCGCACGCACGGAACGCATCACAGAATAAAATTCTAAATCTTCTTTGACTTTAGCTTTACGACGAATTCCAGCAGTATCAACCAAATTGAATTCAAATCCGAAACGGTCAAACTTCGTATCAATCGCATCGCGCGTTGTTCCTGCGATATCGGTTACCATAAAACGCTCTTTGCCAATCAACGCATTGATGAAACTTGATTTTCCTGCATTTGGACGACCAACCACAGCAAAACGCGGCAATACTATTTCTTCCTGAACAGGTTCGGGTCTTATCGGAAACGATTCAATCAACGCATCAAGCAAATCGCCCGTGCCACTTCCTGAAATACTGGCGAAAGTATAGTAATCACCAAGTCCAAGATTATAGAATTCAATCGCGTCTTTTTCACGCATCGCATTATCAACTTTATTCACCGCAAGCAACACCGGTTTGGTTACTTTTCTGAGCAACTTCGCAACGGTTTCATCCATTGGTGTGATGCCTTCTTCAACGTCGACAACGAAAATAATAACGTCAGCTTCGTCGATGGCGAGTTCTACTTGTTTGCGGATTTCGCCTTCAAACACATCATCAGAACCGCGGATGTAACCGCCGGTATCGATGACTGAAAATTCCTTTCCGTTCCATTCGCTTTTGCCGTAATTTCTGTCGCGGGTCACGCCCGAAACCGAATCGACGATGGCTTCTCTTCTCTGTATCAACCGATTGAAAAGGGTTGATTTTCCTACGTTGGGTCTTCCGACTATGGCTACAATGTTATTCATAATGCTTTTTCAAATATTTTGCAAAGGTAGGTAAAAAAGGTACTAAGTTGCTAAGGTTCTGAGGTGCTAAGTTTAGAAGTTTTTTTAGGAGCTGTTTCCGGCTATTCGCTACTATCTTGTCATTGCGAGCTTGCGCGGCAATCTCGCAATGACAAGGATAACCGCTGCTATCCGGGCTAGGGCAATTGATTAAAAATCAAAAGCGGTTATTATTTTAGAATGCGTGAGGGATAGAGCAATTGTCTGAGCTCTTTTTGCGCTGGCGTTCAGCGCAAAAAAGCGAGTGCGAAAGCCCGACCCTTGCGGTCACGCCCAAAAAACAGATTATTAGAATCGCTGCGCTCTTGGATTGTTAGATTATTGGAAAATCGAAAAATCAATTATTATATCCGAAACGTTTGAGTTGATTGACGTTGCTTCTCCAATTCTTATTGACTTTGACATACATCTCGATGTGGATTTGCTTGCCGAAAAACTTTTCTAAATCGGCACGCGCTTCTACGCCTACTCTTTTCAACGCTTCGCCTTTGTGGCCGATGATGATGCCTTTTTGGGTGTCGCGCTCAACCATGATGAGTGAACGGATTCGGATGATGTTGTCGTCTTCGAAAAACTCTTCGGTTTCGATTTCTACGGCGTATGGAATTTCTTTGTTGTAATGCAACAGGATTTTCTCGCGGATGGTTTCATTGACGAAGAAACGTTCGGGTTTGTCGGTGAGTTGGTCTTTCGGATAATAGGCCGGAGAAACGGGCAACAACGAAATAATTCTGGCAAATACTTCAGGAACGTTGAAATTCTTCAAAGCGGAAATCGGAAAAATCTCGGCATTCGGAACTTTGGCGGTCCAGAAAGCGACTTGGGTTTCGAGTTGTTCTTGGTTCGAGTTGTCGATTTTATTCAACAAAAGTAAAACCGGAATTTTGGCGTGGATGATTTTATTGAAAAACGCTTCGTCTTTGAGATCTTGTTCACCGATTTCAACCATATAGATTAGAATGTCGGCGTCTTCGAAAGCGGATTTTACGAAGTTCATCATTGAAGTTTGCATTTCGTAAGCCGGTTTGATAATTCCGGGCGTATCTGAAAGTATTAGCTGAAAATCATCACCATTGACAATGCCCAAAATACGGTGTCTTGTCGTTTGTGCTTTAGAAGTGATGATCGATAGTCGTTCGCCTACAAACGCATTCATGAGTGTCGATTTGCCGACGTTGGGGTTACCGATAATGTTGACGAAGCCTGCTTTGTGTTCCATAATTGTGAGGAATTTTTTAACCGCAAAGTTCGCAAGGTTTTCGCTAAGTTCGCTATTTCGGGAGCAAAGATAAATGAATATTCAGTAACTCAGTTTCTTTTTAGAAATAGATTTTGAACGAAAAAATCAATGGCTACTTTTAAAAATATTGAAAATATTAATTTATTCCGTTTTATTAAATTTAGAATTTTTTACTGTGAGTCAAAAAAGTTCCATAAAAAAAGCCTCTCCATTGCTGGAGAGGCTTTCTATTATTAAAGACAATTAATTATCTTTTAATCACTCGAAGTGTTTTCACGTGATCACCTTGAGTTACAATAATGTTG
>NZ_JANOBI010000058.1:0-80972 GCF_031411595.1 Flavobacterium sp.
AACATTTATACCCGACGCGTATTGTCTGGAGAGTTTATCGTAGTCAACAAACATTTGCTAGAAGACCTAGTAAAACAAGGATTGTGGAACGAAGATTTGAAACAAGAAATCATGCGTCACAATGGTTCCGTACAAAACATCGATGCCATTCCTGAGGATTTGAAAGAATTGTACAAAACCGTTTGGGAAATGTCGATGAAAGATATTATCGATATGTCGCGCCACAGAGGATATTTCATCGACCAGTCGCAATCATTGAACCTGTTCATGCAGGATGCGAATTATTCAAAACTGACCTCGATGCATTTCTACGCCTGGCAGTCAGGATTGAAAACCGGAATGTATTATCTCAGAACCAAATCAGCCGTAGACGCGATCAAGTTTACGCTGAACAACGATAAAAAAGCAGAACCGACTCAAGAAGTAGCCGCCGCAGTAGAAGTGGCAGAGCCGAATGAAACGGGTGAAATGTCTGCCGAAGATTTCAAAGCCATGATCGAACTAGCAAGAAATGCTGGTCCCGATGATTGCGAAATGTGTGGATCGTAATTTTTGAGACGATTACAATCCCATCAAAAAACAGCTATCTTTGGGTAGCTGTTTTGTTTTTTAGAAGCTTATCCTGCTATCCGCTAAATCTTTTGCGCCGAACGCCGGCGCAAAAGGATATCGCTGCTATCAGGGCTAGGAAATTGACTATAAGATTTTAAGACTATAAGACCAAATCTAAAAATCTTACAGTCTTAAAATCTTACAATCTAATTGTCTAACAATCCAAAAATCCAATAATCCAACCATCCAAATGAACTGGGAACAACTCTTATCACTAAAACGTCAAGGCGACACAAGCAAACGCTTGCGCAAAGAACAAGACGACACACGCTTGGGTTTCGAAGTCGATTATGACCGTATTATATTTTCTGCGGCTTTCCGAAGTTTGCAGGACAAAACGCAAGTGATTCCATTATCCAAAACCGATTTTGTGCACACGCGACTTACGCATAGTTTGGAAGTTTCTGTCGTTGGGCGTTCACTCGGAAGATTAGTCGGCAAGAAAATCATCGAGAAGTATCCGTATTTGCAAGAAGTGCATGGTTTTCACATGAATGATTTCGGTGCGATTGTGGCAGCTGCTTCTTTGGCACATGATATCGGAAATCCACCGTTTGGGCATTCGGGTGAAAAAGCCATTGGCGAATATTTTTCGATTGGCAAAGGGCAACAATTCAAAGACCAACTTACCGAAAAACAATGGCAAGATTTGATTGATTTTGAAGGCAACGCGAATGGGTTTTCAGTACTTACTGCGAGTCGACCGGGCATTGAAGGCGGACTCAGAATTTCATACGCTACTTTAGGAGCCTTTATGAAATATCCAAAAGAAAGTTTGCCCAAAAAGCCAACCAAAAACATTGCGGATAAAAAGTATGGTTTCTTCCAATCGGACAAAGAATTCTTTCAAGATGTGTCATCAGAATTAGGATTGATTTCAAATAAAACCGGAAATGATATCGGTTTCGAAAGACATCCGTTGGCTTATCTCGTTGAAGCTGCCGATGACATTTGCTATACGATTATTGATTTCGAAGATGGTATTAATCTCGGATTGGTTTCTGAAGATTACGCTTTAGAATACCTAATCAAATTGGTCAAAGACACGATTGATACAGCTAAATATAAAACATTAACCACACGCGAAGATCGCATCAGTTATCTGCGCGCGCTGGCGATTGGCAATTTAATCAATGATGCGGTTCGTGTTTTTGTCGACAATGAGGAATTGATTTTGCAGGGAAAATTTCCTTTTGCACTAACAGACAAAAGCCAATACAAAGCCCAAATGGATGACATCATCAAACTTAGCGTGAAGAATATTTATCAAAGTCGCGAAGTCATCGATAAAGAACTCAAAGGCTATCAAATCATCAACACACTTTTGGATAAATTCATTACAGCATACAACAATAATTTTGAAGGAAAACCTACGAGTTATGACAAGTTGTTATTGCAGATTTTACCAGAAAAGCATCACCTTGAAAAAGAGACATTATACGACCGTTTGCTGCATATTTGTCATTTCATTTCATTGCTTACCGATGGCAATGCGTTGCTGTATTATCAAAACATTATAGGATTTAAGCATTAGATTGTTAATGTTTTAGAGTATTGTTTGAAATATTAAAAAAAATGAATTAAGTTTGTTTCTCAAAATTTAAAAAACATGAAAAAAATTACACTATTAACCGCTCTATTGTTCTCTTTTATAGGCTTTTCGCAGTCGAATAAGAAGACGATTCAAACCTATTTAGAAACCAATCGCGCCCAATTCGGATTGACAACTCAGGATATTGCTGATTTGACTATTCAAAACGAATTTCTAGGTAAAGGAACAAAAATAACCAGTTGTTATGTAGTTCAAAGACACCAAGGAATTGAGATTTTCAACAGTCAATCTAATATTTCTATTAAAGATGGAAATGTTATGAAAGTTGGAAGCAACTTACAAAGCAATATTGCACAAAAGGTCAATACAACATCACCTTCTTTGTCAGTAATTGAAGCATTAAACAAAGCTTATGTTTCGTTGGCATACAGTGCTTCAAACTTTTCGATTTTACAATCTGCAGATGGTAAAAAATTCAACATTACAGATGGCGTTCATGAAGATCCTATCGTAGCGCAATTAGCTTATCAAAGTACATCTGATAACAAATTGAATTTAGCTTGGGGATTTCAATTCTATTCTCCGGACGCAAAACATTATTGGGATGTTAAAATTGATGCCGTAAACGGTAAAGTTTTAGACAAAAAAGATTTGACCATCAGCTGTAATTTTGGTGATGGAACAAATAAAAAACACGATCATAAAAATGATTTCAGTTTTGAAAGAAATGCTTTCAATGCCACAAATAATTCTATGTTAGTGGTAACTCCGGGTACCTACAGAGTAATTCCTTTTAATTATGAAAGCCCAAATCATCATTCGTTCGATTTGATTACTACTGCAGGTGATGCTTTGGCTTCTCCAAACGGATGGCATGATGCTAATACTACCATTGGAGGAACTAGTGCTGCTTTAAAATTTACTTACACCAGAGGAAATAATATTCTTGCTCAAGAAGATGCTACCGGAGATAATGGAAATGGAATTAGAGCTGACGGTGGTGCTGGTTTAGTTTTCGATTTCCCTTATGTTAATGGCGTTTCACAAACACAACAGCCAACAACTTATACTTCTGCAGCTACGACCAATTTGTTTTATATGACTAACATCATGCACGACATTTGGTATCAATACGGATTTGATGAAATCAA
The DNA here is from genome assembly GCF_031411595.1 of Flavobacterium sp. Lineage (GTDB taxonomy): Bacteria > Bacteroidota > Bacteroidia > Flavobacteriales > Flavobacteriaceae > Flavobacterium. Next base: position 3,316 of record NZ_JANOBI010000058.1, read on the forward strand.
TGGTAATTTTCAACAATCAAATCTAGGAAGAGGCGGAACAGTATCAGCTACTGGTGATAACGTATTGGCTGATTCTCAAGACGGATATTCTCAAACTGTACCAACACTTGATAATGCTAATTTCACACCTACGAATGATGGTGTGAGACCAAGAATTCAAATGTTTATGTGGACAACTGGTGCGCCACCAACGGATTATATTCAAATTAATTCTCCCGCTACAATTGCAGGACCAATGTCTGCAACAACCAATGTTTTTGAAGGTACTGATAGAATCCCAGTGCCGGCAGCTCCAAACGGAATTACGTCTGACCTTGTATTATATACAAACACACCGGTTGTTCCTACGCAAAACCCTAACAGTGCATGTGCAGCTGCTACAAATCCTTTTGAAGTATCAGGTCATATCGTTTTAATCAAACGAGGTGGGTGTTTCTTCAGCAATAAAGTCAAAGCAGCTCAAGATGCTGGAGCAACTGCAGTAATTGTTACTGATACAGTACCTAACAATACGGTAAGATTGTCAATGAGTTCTACAGGTTTGTTAGGGATTACTATTCCTGCGGTTTTTATATCTAAAGAAAAAGGAGATATATTACTTGGAGAAATGGCCAATGGTCCTGTAAATATAAAATTGGAAGTGCCTTCTAATTTGTATTTGTATGCTGATGGTGATTTTGACAACCTTATTATTGGTCACGAATACGGGCATGGTATTTCTAACAGACTTGTCGGTGGAGGATTAGCTGGGGGAATGAATAACCAAGAACAAATGGGAGAAGGTTGGTCAGATTTCTTTGGTCTTATCAATCAAATTAAAGTGGGCGATGTTGGAACGACTCCAAGAGAAGTCGGTACATATGTTATCAACCAACCGGTCGATGGATTTGGATTCAGAGATTTTCCATATACTACAGACATGACTTTGAACCCTAGAACCTTTGCAGATTCTAATGCAACTTTTGATGCACTTGGTGCTTACAAATATAAAATCGGAGAATTTTGGGCTTCTTGCTTATGGGATTTGACTTGGGCTTATATTGACAAGTATGGTTTTGATCCGGATATCTATAATGGTAATGGTGGAAATAATAAGGTTATGCAATTGGTTATCGATGCACTAAAATTAGAAACTTCTGGGGCTACTAATATTGTAGCAGGTAGAAATAATTTATTTGCAGCCGAACAAGCTACAAGCGGTGGAGTAGATTATTGTATGATTATGGAAGTTTTTGCTAGAAGAGGTGTTGGAATGAATGCGTCATCTGGAGATTCTAATCTTTCAGATGATCAGGTTGAAGATTTCACTTCATTTCCAGCAGGACCAAACTGTTTGTTGGCAGTAAATGACTTCAATAAGGAAAATATGATTAGAGTATATCCGAATCCGTCAAATAGCATAGTAAATGTTAGAGTTAATAAATTTGTTGGAAAGCTTGCAATTCAACTGATTGATATTAACGGTCGTGTTATTTTGAATCAAGTAGATGATAATTTTAATATTGAAAAAGCGATTAATATTAGCAATTTACAATCAGGAATATACATAGTAAAAATCACAGGAAATGATTTAAATTATTCTCAGAAGTTAATTAAGAATTAATCCACATTAATAAGTTATACTAAAAAATCCAAATCGAAAGGTTTGGATTTTTTTTTATTCAATATGCACCTAATGTATACCCGAGTTTTAACTTTCGAATGGAAAAATAATATATGTTTGTAGAATATAATTTAAGCTATGAAAAAAATCACTTACCTAGTATTGTTCATTTTCTCAATGACAAGTTTTGCTCAAACCAACAGGCAAATCATCAAATCGTATTTAGAAAATAGCAGCGCCCAATTAAAACTTACCAATTCAGATATTTCGGATTGGATTATCGAAAGTGAAGTTCAAGGTTCGGGAACAAAAATTACGAGTTGTTATATTGTTCAACGATACCAAGGGATAGAAATTTATAATGCGCAATCCAATGCGTCTTTAAAAGATGGGAAAATGCTGCGTTTCGAAAATAAATTCTTACCTGAAATCGCAAAAAAAACCAATGCAACTTCGCCGTCTTTGTCAGTAATACAAGCGATTTCTAAAGCTTATTTATTATTGGAAATTCCTAATTCAAACGCATTTTCGATTTCGGAAACTATCAATAACAGAACATTTAAATTGACTGACGGATTGCAAGAAGATCTTATCAGCGCCAAATTAGTATATCAAATTGCGAGTTCGAATGCTTTAAAATTAGCTTGGGCATTTCAATTTTATTCACCCGATGGAAAGCACCTGTGGGATTTAAGAATCGATGCTTTAAACGGAACTATTCTAGAGAAAAATGACTTAAACTTAAGCTGTAATTTCGGACAAACTAACCGCAAAAACCTTGATTATACAAAGGCATTTAGTTTTACTAAAGCAGCTTTTCAAAATAAGACAGTTTCTCCTATTCAAATCAATGCTGGGTCATACCGTGTTATTCCATACAATTATGAAAGCCCAAATCATTCTCCTTTTCAATTAATTACAACCGAAGGAAATACTTTGGCTTCCCCGCAAGGATGGCATAATTCAAATGCTTTGGGTGGTACAACTGCGGCATTAAATTTCACTTATACAAGAGGTAATAATGTACTAGCGCAAGAAGATGCTAATGGCGACAACGGAAACGGAATTAGAGCCGACGGAACCGCAGCTTTAAATTTCGATTTTCCGTATGTTAATGGCGTGTCACAAACCCAACAACCAACTGCGTATACTGCTGCTGCGACCACCAATTTGTTTTACATGATCAATACCATTCATGACATATGGTATCAATACGGATTTGATGAAGTGGGAGGGAATTTCCAACAAAATAATTATGGCAGAGGCGGAGCAACATCGGCAACAGGAGATTATGTATTAGCGGATGCTCAAGACGGATATTCTCAAGCGGTTGCTAGCTTAAACAATGCCAACTTCTCAACACCTAATGATGGTTTGCGGCCAAGAGTTCAAATGTTTTTGTGGGATACTGGAGCACCACCTACAAATTTTATCACAGTGAATTCTCCTGCAACTATTGCCGGACCAAGAGTAGCTACGACCAATGTTTTTGAAGGAACAGATCGCATACCAGTTCCTGCTGCACCCAATGGCATTACCTCTGATTTAGTATTGTATAATAATAACCCATCGCCTCCAGGATTTCACTCGGCTTGTCAAGCAGCGACCAACGCATTTGAGTTGTCCGGAAAAATAGTGTTGATAAAAAGAGGCAGTTGTTTTTTTAGTAATAAAGTTAAAAATGCTCAAGATGCCGGAGCGACTGCTGTTATTGTAATGGATTCGATTGCAAATAATACGACAAGACTATCCATGAGTTCTACCGGTATTTTAGGAATTACGATTCCGGCTGTTTTTATTACCAAAGAAATTGGGGATGAATTATTGGCAGAAATGGCGAATGGCCCTGTGAATGTAAAATTGGAATCACCATCTGGTTTGTATCTTTTCGCAGACGGAGATTTTGATAATGGTATTATCGGACATGAAGTTGGACACGGTATTTCGAATCGATTGATTGGTGGCCCGGCCAATTCATCTTGTATGACTAACGGAGAACAAATGGGTGAAGGCTGGTCTGATTGGTTTGGTCTGATGTTACAAATAAAACCTGAAGATAATGGAACCGAAGCAAAAGGGATTGGTACTTATGCCATCAACGAACCTATAACTGGTGGTGGTATCAGAGCATTTCCTTATTCAACCGATGTTAGTATTAATCCTTTGACACTTGTAGATTCCAATGACGCAGAACCTCACAATAGAGGAGAAACATGGACAGCAGTACTTTGGGATTTGACTTGGGCTTATATTCATAAATATGGTTTTGATCCGGATATTTACAACGGAACTGGTGGAAATAATAAAGTAATGCGATTGGTTATTGATGCTTTAAAATTACAAACCTGTAATACAGCTTCTTTTATCAGTGCAAGAGACAATCTGTTCGCTGCAGATCAAGCCACTACCGAAGGTCAGGATTATTGTATGATTGCTGAAGTTTTTCAAAAAAGAGGTATGGGTTTGAATGCTTCTTCTGGAGATGCAAACAACGCTACAGATCAAGTGGAAGATTTTACAGCTTTCCCTGCAGGACCAAATTGCACGTTGGCGGTTGATTATTTCAATAATGAAGATATGATTCGAGTCTATCCAAATCCAACCCATGGGATGTTGAATATTCGCATCAACCAATTCGTAGGCGATGTTTCAATTGAAGTTGTTGATGTCAATGGAAGAGTAGTTTTCAACCAAATGGACCAAAATTTCAATATGGAGAAACCCATCAATTTAAGTTCTTTACAAAAAGGAATGTATATTTTGAAATTGAAGCATTCAAGTATCAATTACACAGAGAAAATCATCATCAAATAATTTGATTTTAAATAAAAAAGCCTGTACTCAATACAGGCTTTTTTTATGCTTCATTTTTAAGTAATTGTACTAAACTATCAACATCAATGCTGCAAATTTTTTGCAATTCGAGAATCGATCCATGTTCGATAAACTGATCAGGAATACCTAATGTTTTGATTGTAGTTGTGTAGTGGTGTTCTTTTCCAAATTCAACAATAGCACTGCCGAAACCACCTTTAATAATACCATCTTCTATTGTAATTATCAATTGGAATGTATTGAAAATAGTGTGCAATAATGTCTCGTCTAAAGGTTTTATAAAAGCAAAATCATAATGAGCAATAGTTTCATTCTGTTCTACCTTTGATAATGCTTCAATGACATTATTGCCAATAGCACCATTGCTTATTACGGCGATTTTTGTTCCTTGTTTTAGACAGTTGCCTGCGCCGATTTCAATTTTTTCAAAAGGTTTTTGCCAATCAATACTAACGCCACGACCTCGAGGATATCGAATCGCAATCGGATGATTCAATCCCAATTGCGCGGTATACAAAATATTTCGCAAAGCCATTTCGTTCAACGGTGCGTAAATAATCATATTCGGAATGCATCGCAAATAAGCGATATCAAAAACGCCATGATGTGTTGCGCCATCTTCACCGACCAAGCCCGCACGATCCAAACAAAAAATCACAGGTAAATTTTGTAAAGCCACATCGTGTATGACTTGATCATAAGCTCTTTGAAGAAAAGTAGAATAGATATTACAAAAAACCACCATGCCTTGCGTAGCCATTCCTGCGGATAAAGTGACGGCATGTTGTTCGGCGATTCCAACATCTAGTGCCCGTGTTGGGAAAGCATCCATCATATATTTTAAGGAGCTTCCGGTGGGCATTGCCGGTGTGATACCCACAATTTTTTCGTTTAATTTGGCTAACTCTACTATGGTAAGCCCAAAGACATCTTGGTATTTTGGAGGTAAATTTTCTTCGGATTTGTAATGAATTTCACCCGTCGTTTTATCAAATTTTCCCGGCGCATGATATTGTACTTGATTTTCTTCAGCTTGTTGCAATCCTTTGCCTTTCGTGGTGAGCAGGTGGAGAAATTTTGGGCCTTTAATTTTTTGCAATCGTTTTAATTCTTTGATTACCGCAAAAATATCATGGCCGTCGATGGGTCCGGAATAATCAAAGTTCAAGGATTTGATCATATTATTTTGCTTCGGATTTTTTCCTTCTTTGACGGCAGTGAAATAATTTTTTAAAGCACCGACACTTGGGTCAATTCCAATGGCGTTGTCATTTAAAATCACCAATAGATTTGCTTCAGTAACGCCGGCATGATTCAATCCTTCAAACGCCATTCCTGAAGCGATAGAAGCATCGCCAACAACTGCAATATGCTGTTTTTCGAAATCGCCCTTTAGATGCGATGCCAATGCCATTCCGAGCGCAGCTGATATGGCTGTAGAGGAATGACCAACACCAAAAGTGTCATACACACTTTCACTTCGCTTTGGAAAACCTGATATGCCGCCGAGTTGTCGGTTGGTGTCGAATTTTGCTCTTCTTTCGGTTAGGATTTTATGTCCGTAAGCTTGATGTCCTACATCCCAAACTAGTAAATCTTCGGGCGTATTGAAAACGTAATGCAAGGCAATGGTAAGTTCTACAACACCAAGACTGGCGCCTAGATGACCTTCTTTTACGGAAACGATATCGATGATAAAATCGCGTAATTCTTGGGCGAGTTGAGGAAGTTGATCTTCTTTTAACAACCGTAAGTCATTCGGATTTTGGATATGTGAAAGCAATTGCTGCATGTGAAATTATTGATGCGCTAATTTACAACAATCGGTTTAGTTTCTTATTGAATTGTATCAATATGTAATTTTACTTTGCCTTTGATGGGTTCTTCTTTATACTTTGGCGGTGGAGGTTGCTGACGGGACGGAGAAATTGCAACGTCTCCTGTAGTTACCGTAGGTATTGGCAGTACTTTCTGCGTTTGCGTTGCTTCTGGTGTTTTTGAAATTATAGAATCATTTTGTGGTCGAATAGGTATTCCCATGACTACATTTTCGCTTGGGTCTTCTTCAACGATTTCTATCTTTCCGATGCTTTGTTTGTCCCCATTAGTATTCGAGCAGCTTAAAAGGGTGGTGCCCATCGACACAAACACTGCAAGTAAAAAGATTTTGTGGAATTGTGTCTGAGAATACATCACGCGCGAGGGAATGCTGATTCTAATCGATTCGAGTTGATTGTTATTGAATCTTCCGCAGACTTTTTTGCCTTGATTATTGATGAAGTATTGCTGAATTTCGGGCGCTTTCATTTTGGTGAAATCAACTACGCTTTTGGCGCAACTGCCACAGAACCGGCCTTGCTCATTTGGGGTCATTGCATTCCAATCCTCGTGACAAGGTTTCGGAACCTGAATTTTGAATTGTGTTGCCATCGTTTTTAGTTTGTTTCTAACATAACGCCATTTATTCCTAAAACCGTATTTTTGACGCATGGAAAATATGTTCACCGACGAATACTTCATGAAGAAAGCTTTGCAGGAAGCCGAAGTGGCTTTTGAAAAAGGCGAGATTCCTGTAGGTGCGATTATCGTCATTGATAATAAAGTCATCGCGCGTTCGCATAATTTGACTGAGATGTTGCATGACGTTACGGCGCATGCGGAAATGCAATCGATTACGGCGGCGGCTAATTTTTTGGGTGGAAAGTATTTGAAAGATTGCACGTTGTATGTGACTTTAGAGCCTTGTCAGATGTGCGCAGGTGCTTTGTATTGGAGTCAGATTTCTAAAATTGTATATGGGGCTTCGGATGCGCAGCGTGGGTTTATGGCAATGGGAACGAAATTGCATCCTAAAACTACAATTGTTTCTGGTGTTTTGGGTGATGAAGCGGCGGATTTGATGTTGCGGTTTTTTGCGGAAAGAAGAAAAAATTAGCCCGCAAAGACGCGGAGACGCAAAGGTTGAAAAGGATTTCCATGAGATTGAAATGCCCTAGCCCGGATAGGAACGGCATCCTTTTTTGCCGGCGTTCGGCAGAAAAGATTTAGTGGATAGCCGGAATAGCTTCTAAAAAAAGAAACTGAAATGAATTCAGTTTAAATAAAAAAACCGCCAATCTTACGAAAGGCGGTTTTGTTTTTAATCTAAAATATCTTTTCCTGACTTGTCATAGAAATGATATTCTAAGAACGTGTAAGCGTCACGAGGTATGATTTTCACCCATTTCTTATGCTCCAAATACCATTTGAAACGTAAGGATGGAAAACCTTTACTGAGGTATGCAGCCACAAACGGATGTACGTTGAGCACAACGGTTTTGTGGGTTTTTAGTATTCTTTCAAGGTTGAAATTGATCTTGTCAATGATTTGAATTGGTGCTTCTATTTCACCATTTTCATTGTTTGGATCTTCTTCCCTGGTTTTAATGTTGACTTCTGGTCTTACTCTTTGTCTGGTAATCTGGACTAGCCCAAATTTACTCGGCGGTAAGATCTTATGCTTCGCTTTATCATCGCTCATTTCTTCTCTTAGGAAGTCGAACAACACTTTGCGGTTATCGGGATTTTGCATATCGATAAAATCGATGACGATGATGCCGCCCATATCACGCAGACGCAATTGTCTGGCGATTTCAGCTGCAGCGATCATGTTGACTTCCATAGCGGTATCTTCTTGGTTGGTGGCCTTGTTAGAACGGTTTCCGCTGTTGACGTCGATGACGTGTAAAGCTTCAGTATGTTCTATGATTAGGTACGCACCTTTACTCATCGATACTGTTTTCCCGAAGGAAGTCTTGATTTGTCTCTCTATGTTGTATTTCTCGAAAATTGGCGTGTCTTTAGATTGATAAAACTTTACAATTGATTGTTTGGATGGTGCAATTTCTTCCACGTAATCCTTGGTTTCGTTATACAACTCTTCATCATCGATATGAATACCACTAAAGGTATCATTGAAAACATCTCTTAATATCGAAGAGGCTCTGTTGAGCTCTCCTAATACTTTGGAAGGATGATGAGCGGTTGGTAATTTTTTACACATTGCAGTCCATCTGCTGAGCAGGTTCTGCAAGTCTTTTTCTATTTCGGCTGTTTTTTTGCCTTCGGCTACTGTGCGAACAATAACGCCAAAACCTTTTGGTCTGATGGTTTGTACGAGTTTTTTGAGTCGGTCTTTTTCGCCCTTTTCCTCAATTTTTTGGGAAACGGAAACGCGATCTGAGAACGGCACGAGCACGATAAACCGGCCTGCGAGTGACAGCTCTGAGCTGATTCTTGGACCTTTGGTTGATATCGGTTCTTTGACGACTTGTACTAAAACGGATTGATTGGAATTGAGCACATCGGCTATGGTTCCGTCTTTGTCAATCTCTTTTTCAAACTGAAAGTTTTTTAGGGAGAAATCTTTTATTTTACCTGCGCTTACAAGTTTTATGAATTTCAGTTGGGAAGTAAGGTTCGGTCCTAAATCATGATAATGTAAAAAGGCATCTTTTTCGAAGCCTACGTTTACAAAAGCGGCGTTAAGTCCGGCAACTGGCTTTCTGATTTTGGCAATGAATATATCGCCTACTTGAAAGTTGCTTGCTTCTTGTTCCTTGTGTAATTCAATTAGTTTTCCATCTTTTAATAAGGCAAAATCTACGGCTTCAGAACTAGATCGGATGATTAATTCTTTATTCACACGTTAAATTTTTATCCAGACTTTCAATTTTAGATTTTAGATTTTAGATTTTTCAATCTGAAATCTGCCTTCTGAAATCAAATGCGCGGATGGATTAAACAATATTTTTAACAGGTATTAAACCCGGTGAAAATTGGATTGTGAGACTTTAGGATTTTAAGATTTTAAGACCGAAACTTTCCTTTCCATGTCTCATCATCTTATTGTCTTATCATCTTACAGTCTAATCTTCCATTTCAATGAACGTTTAAAAAGAAAAAAGTAGTGGTGAGACTACTTTTTCTTCTTGTGACGGTTTGCTCTCGCACGTTTTTTTCTTTTGTGCGTCGCTACCTTATGTCTTTTTCTTTTTTTACCACTTGGCATAGTTGGTGATTTTGTGATTAATAAATATTTTTATTTTGCTTCGTTATTCGTTTTTACTCCTTCAACAAATACTTTTGCAGGTTTGAATGCCGGAATGTTGTGAGCAGGAATTTTGATAGTAGTGTTTTTAGAGATATTTCTACCTGTTTTTTCAGCTCTTGTCTTGATAATGAAACTGCCAAAACCTCTTAAATAAACATTATCTCCTGTTTCTAATGAAGTTTTCACTTCTTCCATAAAAGATTCTACAGTGGCTTGAACATCTCCTTTTTCAAGACCTAACTTTTCTGAAATTTTTGCTACGATATCTGCTTTCGTCATTTTCTTTCTTGTTTAATATTTTTTTTGATTTATTTGAGGGTGCAAATATAGGAATTAAAAAAACAATTAATCAACCTAATTGATTAAAATTTAATTACATAAACTTTTACTTTTGCTAACCAAAAATTAATCATGGATTTTGCTAACTCGTTAACACAATGGTATCTAAAAAACAAACGCGATTTGCCTTGGCGGAACACGCGAAATCCTTACTTCATTTGGCTGTCAGAAATCATGCTGCAGCAAACACGAGTAGCACAAGGAATGCCTTATTTTTTTTCATTCACCAATGCTTTTCCTACAGTTTTTGATTTAGCGAACGCTTCTGAAGAGCAAGTTTTGAAGTTGTGGCAAGGCTTGGGATATTATTCTCGCGCCAGAAATTTGCACAAAACAGCACAATATATTGCTTCCGATTTGAATGGCATCTTTCCGAATACTTATAAGGAATTATTACAATTAAAAGGCATCGGTGAATATACCGCTGCCGCTATTGCTTCTTTTTCTTTTGATGAAAATGTTCCCGTCGTTGATGGTAATGTGTTTCGTGTTTTATCAAGATATTTTGATGTTGAAACTGATATCTTATCAAGCGGAGCCAAAAAAGAATTTGCAGCGTTGGCTTACGAATTAATGCCTAAAGATAATCCGGCTTTATTCAATCAGGCGATTATGGAGTTTGGCGCGTTGCAATGTGTGCCTAAAAACCCAAATTGTGAAGTTTGCCCATTCAATAATAGTTGCCTCGCTTTACAAAAAAACAAAATTGATCAGTTGCCCGTTAAATCGAAAAAAGCAAAAGCCAGAAATCGGTATTTCAATTATGTAATTTTTTCTGATGACTATCAAAACACCGTCATTCAAAAACGATCTAACAAAGGAATTTGGCATAATTTGTATGAATTTCCGTTAATTGAAACTGAAAAAGAAGTTGATTTAGACTATGTTGTTGAACAACTACAACAGCAGCATTTTGTTGAAAATAGTATTGTTTCGATAGCACAAATGAATAGTGTAAGTCAAATTCATAAACTGACACACCAGCATTTATACATCAAATTTTGGAAAGTTACCGTAGCCGGAAGCTTAGATAATGCTGTCGATTATTCGACATTACTTTCGTTTCCTTTTCCGATTGTGATTTTTAATTTTATAGAAAAGGATTGGAAATAGTTTTTAAAAATTCATTACATTTGAATAAAATACAATACCACACAAAATGAGCGGAACGTTAAACAAAGTTATGTTGATTGGTCACTTAGGTGAAGATGTAAAAATGCACTATTTCGACGGCGGTAATTGCATAGGAAGATTTCCTTTAGCAACCAACGAAACCTACATCAACAAATCGACCAATGAGAAAATTACATCCACCGAATGGCATAATTTAGTGGTTCGAAACAAAGCAGCCGAAATATGTGAAAAATATTTATCCAAAGGCGATAAAATATATGTCGAAGGCAGAATCAAATCGCGCCAATGGCAAACCGAAGATGGCGTAACCAAGTATACTACGGAAATTCAAGTAACAGAATTTACTTTCCTAACCGTTAAAAAAGAAATCGAATCCAGTCGCGGTATTGATAAAGCACCAAGTTTCGATTCGAATCAGAATCCAATGCCTGAGAACGATATGCCGTTCTAATTGTTTAACCAATTGAATTTAATTTGGACCCAGAGCCCAGTTTTAATTTATTTTCAACCATCGATTCAGATTTACTCTTTGGTTTCATAGGCATAATCCTATTGCTTTTTTGTTCTGCTTTAGTGTCAGCTGCAGAAGTTGCCTACTTTTCATTGACACCAAAAGACCTCGACGATTGCGCTCAAGACAATCCGGCTAAAACTCAAATTATTACCTCACTTTTAGAAAAACCTAAAAAATTGTTGGCTACTTTATTGGTGGCAATCAACTTCATCAATATTGGGATTGTCATTTTGTTTTCCTTCATTGGTAATAATTTATTCGAATCGATTGCTTCTCCGTTATTGAAGTTTACCGTTGAAGTGATTTTGGTTACGTTTTTAATCTTACTCTTCGGCGAAGTTGTACCTAAAGTATATGCCAGTCGAAACAATGTAAAATTCGCCAAGTTTTTCGCTTATCCATTGTCGGTTTTAGATAAAATCCTTTCACCTATTAGTATGCCGATGCGTGCGCTCACGATTTATTTGCATGATAAATTGGGTAAACAGAAAACCAATTTCTCGGTAGATCAATTGTCACAAGCACTCGAGTTGACTTCATCAGACGATACTTCTCATGAAGAACAAAAAATTCTGGAAGGCATTGTTTCTTTTGGGAATACCGATACGAAGCAGGTGATGAGTCCGCGCATTGATATTTTTGCGCTCGAAATTAATGAGTCGTTTTTAGAGATATTTCCCAAGATTTCTGAAAAAGGATATTCGAGAATTCCCGTATACCGCGACAGCATCGATCATGTTGAAGGCGTTTTGTTTGTGAAGGATTTAATTCCACACATCAACAAAAAAGAATTCGATTGGAACACTTTGATTCGCGAGCCGTTTTTCGTTCCTGAAAATAAAAAACTCGACAATTTGCTCAAAGACTTTCAAAGTATGAAAAGCCATTTGGCCATTGTGGTTGATGAATACGGCGGCACATCTGGTTTGGTTTCGTTAGAAGATGTCATCGAAGAAATTGTAGGCGATATTAGTGATGAATTTGATGATGAAAACATCAATTATTCTCAAATTGATGATAAGAATTTCCTTTTCGAAGGTAAAATCAATTTGAAAGATTTTTATCGAATTATCGATGTTGATGAAGATGCTTTCGAAGACAGAAAAGGCGAAGCAGAAACCTTGGCCGGATTTTTATTGGAAGTCTTAGGAAATTTCCCAAAGAAAGCGCAGAAAATACAATTCGATAAATACCGTTTTACCATTGAATCGGTCGACAAAAAACGCATCAAACAAATCAAAGTAACGATTGAATAAGCTTATGTTTCGAAAAACAATTCCAGTCATTTTACTTGCTACGATATTTCTTTCAATCTTCAGTTGCAAGAAAGAGGTATTGCCGAAGCCGTCAAGCCAATTGCGATTAGAATATCCTGTAGCAGAATATGCTCATTTTGAAAATGCATGTCCGTTTACTTTCGACATCAATTCGGAAGCGATTATCAAAGAAAAATCGAATTGCAATTTCACGATTGATTATCCTAAAATGAAGGCTACAATTTATTTGAGTTACAAACCCGTCAATAACAACATCAACATTCTTTTGCGCGACGCTCAGAAACTCACTTACGAACATGTGATTAAAGCCGATGATATTTTAGAACAACCGTTCATCAATAAGGATAATAAAGTATATGGAATGTTTTATCAAGTGAATGGCAATGCTGCTACAAATGCGCAGTTTTACGTTACAGATAGTGTCAAGCATTTCTTAGATTGCTCGGTTTATTTTTATGCAAAACCCAATTTCGATTCTGTGATGCCAGCGGCGAGTTACGTTAAAAACGATATGCAGCAACTCATGGAAAGTCTGCGTTGGAAATAAAAAAAGGAACCCGTTTGGAGTTCCTTGATATCTTAAAATTCAGATTGTTCTTATTTCGACGCAATCATATTGGATACTTTGTATGTTTTTCCATCAGCTGTAGCTTCTACCAATTTTGTCAATGATTCCGGCGTTTGAATAGAACTATCATAAGAAACCGTTGCTTGTTTTTTATCGAAATCTACTGCCGCTTTTTGAACTCCATCCGTTTCTGACAATTCTTTTTCAATGGTTTTTGCACAACCTATGGCGCAGGTCATTCCTGTGATTGTAAAAGAAGCAGTTTGCACTTTTTCAGGATTGATGGTGTGTTTTGCTGTAGTTGCCGCATTTTCAGGCGGAGCGCTGGCTGTTTGCTTGCAACTTGTGAATAGTAATCCGGTAATGGATGCTGCGAAAAGTAATTTTGAAATATTCATGATGGGGAATTTTTAAATTATAAATGGGGCCACTTTATCGTGCTAAATTCGAGACAAAAATAACCAAAAAAAGAAGCGGTAATTCATAAAATTATTACAAATTTGAAGTCAATTAACAAACGATTATGATTAGCAAACAATTAAAATGGATTTTACTCTCCGTATTAGCGCTCATTTGGGGAAGCTCTTTTATCTTAATTAAGAAAGGATTGGTAGGATTGAATCCGTTTCAATTGGGTTCGTTGCGAATCATTTTTGCAGCCTTGTTTTTATTGCTGATTGGATTCAGAAGTTTGCCCAAAATACCTTTACACCAGTGGAAATATATTGCGCTTACGGCTTTGTTTGGCACTTTTATCCCAGCATATTTTTTTGCATTGGCAGAAACGAATATTGATAGCTCGATTACGTCAGTCCTCAATTCTTTGACGCCATTAAACGCATTGATTCTTGGTATTCTTGTTTTTAAACTGCAATTTAAAAGAGCCCAAATATTAGGGGTTATTATTGGTTTTATAGGAACAACAGTGCTAATTTTAAATGGTGCTTTACACCATCCGAGTCAAAATTATTTTTATGCCACCTTTGCGATTTTAGGCGCGGTTTGTTACGGAATCAATGTAAACTTAATCAAGAAGTACCTTTCAGATTTGAGTCCGTTGAGTATTACCACCGGAAATTTTATGATTATGTCAATTCCGGCAGGCATCATTTTATATTGTTCGGGTTTTTTTGACATTGTTCACGTTGCCAAAGTGCAACATTCGGCTGTGTTTATTTTGATTTTAGGTGTTGTGGGAACCGGAGTTGCGAATATTCTTTTTTACAAACTTATTCATATGTCATCACCGGTTTTTGCTACAACAGTGACTTATCTGATTCCGATTGTAGCTTTCTTTTGGGGTGTTTTGGATGGAGAATTGTTGACGTTTGTACAATATATAGGTGCTGCTATTATTTTATTTGGCGTGTACCTTTCGAGTAAAAAATAAAAAGCCGCCAATTATGACAGCTTTTTTTATTTGTTTTTTATTGAAATTACTCAAAATCCGATTCAGAAATACCCTCATTAATTTTCACATCCGTTGTGGTCAATAAAATCTCCATGCCAATATTGACATTCGTCACATAAGGAATTTTAATGCCATTCACCTCTCGATAATCACTAAAACTTGTGGTTTCAGATATCGATTGTCCTTCCATATCCATCGATTTCATTTCAGCCACTTTGAGTCCCGATTTAACATCGTAATAATATTTCCCAGTGCCGTATTTTACGATATAAGTATCAGCATCATTATAATTTTCAATGCTTTCCAAAACAATGTTGGGTTGATTTAATAATTCCAATTCATCAAACGGAACGGCACTCGATTTCATTTCTTTGAATTCATCGCCGGTAATTTCTTTTCGATGACCTTGTTGAACAATATATCCGATTTTATCATTCACCACTTGTTTCATCATCGACATGCCTAAAACTTTGAGTTCACGCATTTGTTTGTGCGATGAAGTAGCTTTGGAAGTCAACTCGACCGGTGCGCCTTGAACCGTTCCTGAAGAAATGGTAACTAGCGATTTTACATTACGTATAGCTTTTTCTCCACCAATGGCTTTGATATAATTTTCGATTACAAATTTCGCGGTAACTCCAGTTGGAATCGCTCTTTTGTAACTCGGTTTTTCAGTAGGCGTTCCATATTTATCGAAATAGAAAATCGGGATTTTAAGTTTTTCCAGTGCAGGCAAAATCTCTTCGCCTTTTCCGACAATCACAATACGGGCTTGCTCGGGATGAAAATATTTATTGGCCACACGCATCACATCATCGGCAGTAACAGCGCTGATGTTTTTGATATAATTTTCATAGAAATCTTCCGGCAATCCTTGGGTTTTGATTCGCAAGGCATAACCAGCAATAGTTTGAGGTTTTTCGATTTGCATTACAAATTGTCCTATATAACTGGCTTTTACATTTTGTAATGTTATGTCCGAGACTTTCTCAAGTCGCATTCGTTTGATTTCATTTAATGTTTCTACAATGGCGCTATCGGTTACGGCGTTTCGAACTTGAGTATAAGTGATAAACCGTGTGATATATTTGCTTGCTCCTAAGTTCGAACCCGCATCGTAGGTCCAAGCGTGTTTTTCTCTTAAGTTCGCCATTAAATAACTGTTGTAATCGCCGCCTAATATTTGAGTAGCCACAATCACTGCAAAATAATCTTTGTCGGTCATTTTCAAATTGTTCAGATTCATCACCGAAATTTCGGATTGCACTGCGTTGGGCATATCTACAAAACTAATCTGTGTATATTGCACATCTTTCGCATTCGTATAAGTCAGGTTCGGCGCAGCGGCTTTTACCCAAGTTTCGAATTGGGTTTCAATTTGGACTTTGATATCATTAAAATCAACATCGCCGACAACTACCAAATACGCATTTTCAGGAACGAAATAGGTATTATAATTCAAAATCACATCGTTCAAAGTAATATTGTTGATGCTGGCTTCTGTCATAAATTCACCAAACGGATGATTTTTCCCGTAGCACAAAGCATTTTCAACGCGCCGCGAAACCGAAGTAACACTTTTCTCATTCGCTTTGAGGCTTTCGATGAGTTTGGTTTTCTGTTTGTCGAATTCATCTTGGGTAAAAATCGTATGCAACGCACCATCGGCCATCAATTCTAAAATGCGTTTGGAGTATTTTGATAATCCGCTGGCGTAGGCACCGCTGTTACTGAAATTAACGTCGGCGCCAAGAAAATCAACTTCTTCATTAAAAGTGTCTTTGGATGTTTTTTCACTTCCGCTGCCAATGAGCATGCTGGTCAAACTCGCAACGCCTTTTTTATTGCCTTCCGCATAGGGAGCGTTATCAATCGTTAAATTAAAAGAAACTCGGGGCAATTTATGATTTTCGACGACCATTACTTTCAAACCATTGGTCAATTCAAAGGTTTTTGGTTTGCCGATATTGATGGATGGTGCCGGACCAGCTTTGGGTTGTATGTCGTTTTGAGCTTGAGCCATAAAACTCAAGAAGCAGCTTAATAAAAGGAATATATTTTTACTCATGCTAAGTGAATTGTTTTTTTTGTATTCGTGACCCGAGCCTGTAAGGCGAACTGATGTAATAATCTGCGATTTCATGCTATTAGTTTTTGGATTTTTCGGTAGCCGGAACATAGTCGAGCAACAATCTCTGATTTGGATTTAAATATTTTTTAGCGACAGATCTAATTTCTTCACGTGTGATTGAACGATACATTTCGATGTCGGTATTGATGAGATTGACATCGCCATGCAATAAATAATAAGTTGCTAAATTTTCGGCAATGCCGTCAATGGTGGCGTTGTTGTTGACAAAATCATTTTCAATGGTATTTTGAAGTTTTTGAAAATCTCTTTCCGAAATCAAATCGGTTTGCAGTTTGACAATTTCTTCGTCGATTTCTTTGAGGATGCTTTCTGTAGTATTTTGACCTAATGGAAGTCCGTAGAGCACATATGCGCCATAATCTTCTTGGCTCAAGCTGAACGCACCGATTTGCAACGCCATTTTTTTATCATCCACAATTTTCTTGTATAATCTTGAACTTTTGCCATCGCTCAATAAGGTAGAAATCAATTCTAAAACTCTGGCATCGCGCGTTTTCATGGAAGGTGTTCGATACGCAGCTACAATACCTGGAATTTGAATGTTGGGGTCTTCAAAACGCGCTTTGATGGTTTGGGTTATGGGTTCTTCTGTAATATTGATGTTTTCTACAGCTACACTTTTCTTGATAGGTTCGAAATATTTTTTAATCCATTGTTTGGCTTGCGCGGATTCGAAATTACCCGCAACGACTAAAACTGCATTGTTCGGAATATAAAATTTTTTGTTGAAAGCTTGAAATTCTTCTAAAGTCGCAGCATTGATATGCTCTGCAACACCATCAATATCCCAACGGTATGGATGCTTGAAAAACAAATGACTTTTGACTTCTTTGATGACATTGCCATAAGGTTGATTATCGACTGTAAGTCGCTTTTCTTCTTTAACGACCTCTTTTTGTGTATCGACACCAATTTGGTTGATGACGGGATGCAACATGCGTTCGGCTTCCATCCACAAACCAAGCTCTAAGTTGTTTGAAGGAAAAACTTCATAATAATAAGTTCGATCGACCGAAGTATTCGCATTGTTTATACCGCCATTTCCGGAAACGATTTTCATCCATTGGCCGCGACCGATATTTTTGGTACCTTCAAAAAGAAGGTGTTCGAAGAAATGCGCGAAACCGGTTCGGTTCGGATTTTCGTTTTTGGTACCGACATGATACATGACCGAAGTGATAATTACGGGAGCGGATGTGTCTTGATGCAGAATAACGTGAAGGCCGTTGTCTAAAGTGTATTCTTCAAAAACTACTTTCTGTGCCGAAGCCATATGCACAAAAGATAAAGCGCATAAAGCGAGTAGAGCGTTTTTCATATAAAGAAATTAAGATGCTTTTTTGGTAGCCGGTTTTGCAAATGTGTTACGTCAAAAATACTTTTTTAATTAAAAAGAGTATGTTTTTAGGGCGAAATATTTTTTTTCTTCAAGTAGTTGCGAGAATGGGATTTAGTTGTATATTTGCATCCATTTTATAAACAAATAAACATCATTGTTATGTACGCAATCGTAGAGATAGCAGGGCAACAATTTAAAGTAAGCAAAGACTTAAAGGTTTATGTCAATCGTTTATCTAGTGAAGAAGGTTCAAAAATTTCTTTTGACAAAGTTCTTTTATTAGATGACAATGGCACAATCACTTTAGGCGCCCCGGCTGTAGAAGGAGCTTCAGTAGAAGCCAAAGTGTTACAACACTTAAAAGGAGATAAAGTAATCGTTTTCAAAAAGAAAAGAAGAAAAGGATTCAAAAAGAGAAACGGTCACAGACAGTATCTTACTCAAATTGTAATCGAAGGAATCAGCGCGACTGGTACAAAAAAGAAAGCTGCTGCTAAAAAAGCGGATGTAGCTGAAGCAACAACTGAAGAATAATTAACATTAAAAACTAATACGTCATGGCTCACAAGAAAGGTGTCGGTAGTTCCAAGAATGGTAGAGAATCAGAATCGAAACGTTTAGGTGTTAAGATTTTTGGAGGTCAAGCTGCTATTGCAGGGAACATCATCGTAAGACAAAGAGGTTCTAAACACAACCCTGGTGAAAACGTTTACATCAGTAAAGATCACACACTACACGCAAGAGTAGATGGAGTTGTACAGTTCCAAAAGAAAAAAGATAACAAATCATACGTTTCTGTAGTTGCTTTTGAAGCATAAGAAATTCAGATTTTGATATTAAAAAACCCGCTTCTTTCAAAGCGGGTTTTTTGTTGGGTTTTATTTGATGATGATTTTCTTGGTTTCTCTATGATTGTTTTGGTCTGTGAATTTCACAATGTAAGTCCCTGCCACCATTCCATTGGTTTGGAAAGGAAAGTTGGTAGTAGCATTTAAAGAAATTGTATTTTCTATTACAACTTTTCCTTGCATATCTGTAATTGTATATTGAAGTTGTTTTACTGACGGCCAATTAATATTGAAAATAATCAGATTGTCCCGGTCAATAGGATAGCTAATTGTCACAAAGGAATTATTTTTTGCATTTTCAACCGTATCCATATTAGGATCTTCATATGCCTTTAAATTTCCGAGGTTAAAGCTACAATTACTATTTGCTGTCAGTGGTGTTATCATAAATCCTATAACAGCAATTTCCCTTCCTGCAAACGAACCTAAAGACAGTGTTGCTGTTGTCCAATCATTCGAAGGATTATCTTCTATCCCGAAGACATAATAACTCGTCGGTTCATCGCTAAAAATTATCAGCCACGCAAGTATTGGTCTATCGATGCCGTTCTTGTAGGTTATATCGATGCGGGTTGTGTTAGAAATAGGAAGTTTCGTACTATACAGTGGCATATCAATCGAACCGGGCAAGATACCGCCGATTTTCAATGAATTCCCTCCGTTATATGCTGTTGAGAAATCCCATTCCCCTTTAAAGTTGATAAGATTTTGCCCTAAAGCGAATTGCCATGTCGGCAAAATATCCTGTTTATTCATATCATGCCAACTGTCGGAACTGATTTGTGTGCCAAGTTGGAATTTTTTCATTCCATGCCCAGTGCAAAAATTAGTCTCAAACGGCAATGTAGAAATCACCGAAGCTTCTGGAATCCAATTCGCCAAACCTTTAAAACCTATAGCATCCACAGTTGCGGGATTGTTGTCATCGCCTGAGAACAAATGGTTTTCTGCATTGTAAAAAGAAGCAAAATCGGTTGGGTCATTATTGAAATTGGTATAAGTTGAATTATTATAAACACAATTTGGAGCAAAAAGCCCTAGTGAGGTAAAAGGTGTGGTGGCATTTTCGTGCAAATACGTCATAAAAGTATTGCCGTTGGTTTCGAAGTTGCCTTGATTTCTGCCCGGCCAGATATCGGCTCCAGTGAAAACATCAAACGAAGATCGGCCAATTAAGTTGGCTCGCGTTCTTGAAGCCGTAGGAAAAGCATTGCTACTCCAGAAAAAATTAATAAAAATGCTACTGCTTACTCGTGTTTCAAACGAGCCGTTAATGTCTTGATCATCTTGAACAAACGGACTGTTGGCGGCATTGAGTCGGTTTTGCCAACCTACGGCGCCACTGAGTCGCATCGCATCATACCACATGATTTCCTTGCCAACGATTTCCGCTTGAGCCGTTAAATCTCGAACAAAATCATGCATCAACACTGCTGTCGCTGCATTGGTTGCTGTTTCTTGATTGATAAACCAACCGTCGAAATTATAGTATTGCATCATTTCAATCATCTTTGGAATCACCACAAAATGCGCGTCGATATCTTGCTCAAGAAAATTCGTTAATGTAGCTGTCGAACCACCAAAAGCCGTTGGAGAAAAGAAAACGTTTCCAAAAACTTTAACCCCGTTTTTATGCGCGGCATTCGTCCAAGGTGATGATGGCAACTGAATCGTTTGTGTCGAAGTGCCTCCAAACCAAACCAATTTATCAAGGTAAGCCCAATGGGTGAAATTGTATAAATTAAATTGACTTTGTTCACCATGATAGTTTCCGAAATTATTCATCCCATCCGGTAAATAAGCAATTTTCATATCATCAGATAATGCCGGATTAAATTGTGTCGCAGCATTCGTAAAACGCGGCGCGAGATTCACAGTCGCAATCAAGTCGGTCGAAGCTGTAGCTCCGGTTGTTGTCCATTGTTTTAATTCGTCTACCGTCAGAATGTAAGGAGCTGTGTTGATAATCTGCGAAAAAGAATGTGTTCCAATCAGTAGCAAAGCGAGTAGTGTAATTTTTTTCAAAGTAGTAGTAGTGTTGTAGTTAATAATGAAAGTAAATATAAATAAAAAACCCTCACTTTTCAGCAAGGGTTAATATGATAGCATTAAAATCTAAGAATCTAACAATCCAAAAATCTAACAATCCAATTTAGTATCTGTAATACTCAGGCTTAAACGGCCCTTTCACATCCACACCAATATAAGAAGCTTGGTCGTCTCTTAAAACTTCGAGCTCAACACCCAATTTTTCTAAGTGCAAAGCCGCTACTTTTTCATCTAAATGTTTAGGCAACATATACACTTCATTGTTGTAGTTCGCGCTGTTTTTCCACAATTCGATTTGCGCTAAAGTCTGGTTCGTGAATGAATTACTCATTACAAAACTTGGGTGACCTGTAGCACAACCCAAATTCACCAAACGACCTTCAGCCAAGATAAGGATATCTTTTCCTGCAATCGTGTATTTGTCTACTTGTGGTTTGATTTCAATTTTAGAAGCACCGTGGTTTTTGTTTAACCAAGCCATATCGATTTCATTATCGAAGTGACCAATGTTACAAACAATCACTTTATCTTTCATTTGCTCGAAGTGACTTCCCAAAACGATGTCTTTATTTCCTGTAGTAGTGATGATGATGTCAGCATTGTCAACTACAGTATTTAATTTTTTCACTTCAAAACCGTCCATCGCAGCTTGCAATGCACAGATTGGGTCGATTTCGGTAACCGTAACGATAGAACCTGCACCCCTGAAAGAAGCTGCAGTACCTTTACCTACGTCACCATAACCGCAAACCACTACACGTTTTCCTGCCAACATAATATCAGTAGCACGACGAACCGCGTCAACAGCAGATTCTTTACAACCGTATTTGTTATCAAATTTTGATTTGGTAACCGAGTCATTCACATTGATTGCGGGCATTACCAAAGTTCCGTTTTTCATTCTTTCGTATAATCTGTGAACACCGGTTGTAGTTTCCTCAGACAATCCTCTGATTCCAGCTACCAATTCCGGGTAACGATCAAAAACCATATTCGTCAAATCGCCACCATCATCCAAAATCATGTTCAATGGTTGTCTGTCTTCACCGAAGAATAATGTTTGCTCAATACACCAGTCGAAATCTTCTTCATTCAAACCTTTCCAAGCATACACCTGAATTCCCGCAGCAGCAATCGCAGCAGCAGCCTGATCTTGTGTAGAGAAAATGTTGCAAGAAGACCAAGTTACATCAGCGCCCAAAGCAATCAATGTCTCAATCAAAACTGCCGTCTGAATCGTCATGTGTAGACAACCCGCAATACGCGCACCTTTCAAAGGTTGCTCGTTTTTGTATTCTCTGCGAAGCGCCATCAATCCCGGCATTTCAGCTTCCGCCAATTCAATTTCTTTTCTTCCCCAAGCGGCAAGAGAAATGTCTTTTACTTTGTAAGCCACAAAAGGCATCGTCGTAGTACTCATTTATGTTATATTTGTTGTTATAAAATTTTGCGCAAATTTAGGCATTAACTTAGAAATTAAAAAACATTTGTTCATAATTATAAGTTGTTTAGTGTGCTAAAGTTTTAAAAATCAATAAAATAATTTTTTTCAGGAGCTATTTCCCGCTATCCGCTCATATCTTTTGCGCCGAACAACGGCACAAAAGGATAACCGCTACAAACGTAGTTCACCGAACTCCGCTTAAAATGGAAATCAAGTGAGGTAATCGGGGCTAAAAATCCGAATTCCCAAGATGCCTCTATACAAAACCATATCTGTCAATCCAACGACCAAAATCCTACTTTGGAAAATCACCGAATCTTTCGAAGAAATCTCGAGTGGAATGCAACTCAAGGAAAAGAGCGCCCTTCGACTCAACAACATGAAATCCGAATTGCACCAACGTGCTTTCTTAAGTGTTCGAAAGTTGCTTCACGAAGCCGGTTATTCCGATTTCGATTTGCATTACGACGCGTTCGGAAAACCGTATTTTGATGATGGCAAACACATTTCCATTTCGCATTCGCACGAGTTTTCTAGTATCATTCTGAGCAATCAAAATGTCGGCATCGATCTAGAAATGCAACGCGACAAAATCACAGCAATCGCACACAAATTTGCAGAAACCGAAAGCCATTTTTTAAATCCAACCGAAAAAGATTACATTCAAAAACTAACGGTAATTTGGGGCGCCAAAGAAGCAATATTCAAAATCAGAAATGAAGTCGGCATCAGTTTCAAAGACCACATCAGAATTCACCCATTTGAAATCAATCAAAAACAAACCAACGCCACACTAGATTTCGAAAATAAAAAAACCCAATACGCTATCTTTTTTGAAGAAGTAGAAAATTTTACCTTAGTTTACGCCTTTGAAAAAAGTGGTCAGTAAACAGTAATTAGTATTCAGTTCTATCCTATTAAACTTTGCGCCTTTGCGTCTTTGCGAGCAATGAAAAATCTATACAACGATATCTTACAATCAAAAGCAACCAAACAAAAACTGCTTGCCATTCTAATCGATCCTGATAAAATCGATTTGGAAAGCATTCCAATCTTATCCCAAAAAATCAATGCTTCTCCAGCGACTCACATTTTTATAGGTGGGAGTATCGTTGAGCATAACATCATCGACGATTTAATCATTCAATTAAAACAAAAAATAAATTTACCGATGCTACTTTTTCCGGGAAATCCATCGCAAATTTCAAACGAAGCCGACGGTATTTTATTTCTCATGTTGCTTTCAGGAAGAAACTCGGATTATCTGATTGAACATCAAATTCAAGCGGTACCAATTTTAGAAAAAACGAATCTTGAAATTATTTCGACGGGTTACATCCTAATCGAAAGCGGTAATGAAACTGCCGTTGAACGCGTCAGTCAAACGAAACCATTGTCAAGAAATAATTCAGATTATGTAGCACAAACTGCAAAAGCAGGAGCATTGATAGGCAACAAACTGATGTATCTCGAAGCCGGAAGTGGTGCACAATTATCCGTTCCAATCGATATGATTGCGCAAGTTTCAAAATCCATCAGCATTCCATTGATTGTTGGCGGAGGCATTCGTTCCCAAAAAGAAATTCAATGGGCTTATGATGCCGGTGCCGATATAGTAGTCATCGGAACTGCATTCGAAAACAATATTGATTTTTTTAATTCATAACCCATGATAGATTTCTTTTTAAATGCCTACAAAGAAGCATCGACAACACAGATTCTACTTGAGTTTATGGCTTTTGTGTTGGGTATTATGAGCGTTTGGTTTGCGAAGAAAGTCAATATTTTAGTTTATCCGACGGGCTTAATCGCAACAGTAATCACGACGTATTTGTTGTATGTTGCCGGATATTTGGGCGATATGATTATCAATGGTTATTTTTCAATTATGAGCATTTATGGTTGGTATCAATGGTCGCGTAAAAAAGAAAACGACAAAACCAAACCCATTTCAAGAACCAATTTTAAAGAAAAAATAATCGGAATCATGCTGTTTTTTATTACAATTTTTGTAGTTTTCGCAGTCTATAAAACCTGTGATTACAAAATAAAACCAGACAATTATGTTGACATATTGGCGTCGGGAATTTTTTTCACTGGTATGTGGTATATGGCCCTCAAAAAAATAGAAAACTGGACACTTTGGATTATCGGTGATATCATTGTTGTTCCTTTGTATGCCTACCGCGGATTGGGAATGTTGGCATTACAGTATTTAATTTTTACAATTTTAGCTATTGCAGCTTACTTAGAATGGAAGAAAATCTTAAACAACAACATTCAATCATATCAAAAATAGCTTTGTTTGGCCCGGAATCTACGGGCAAAACAACTTTAGCAAAGCAATTGGCAGCCCATTTTCAAACGGTTTGGGCGCCTGAATTCGCTAGAGATTATTTGCAACAAAAATGGGACGCCAAGCAACAAATATGTGAACCTGAAGATTTATTGCCAATAGCTATCGGACAGACACAAGCAGAAAATGAGGCTTTACTCACAGCCAACCGCTTTCTGTTTTGTGATACTTGTCTTATGGTGACCAAAGTATTTTCTGAAATCTATTATAATTTTTGCGATCCTGTGCTCGAAAAAGCGGCACGCAAACACAAATACGATTTGTTTTTTCTAACGGATGTCGATGTGCCCTGGGAAAAGGATGACTTGCGAGATACATCCGATGATCGTGAAATGACCTTTGCCATTTTTAAACAAGCATTGATTGATAACGACAAACCTTTTATTACCCTGTCGGGTGATGCCAATGCAAGATTAAAGAAAGCCATAAAAATTATTGAAGATTTAGAAAAATCCAAAAGCATGGGATTTAGTCCGCTTGATTTTGTGCAGATTTATAAGAAAGGGATTTATTTAGACAACATCAATAGCCATCTGGATATATTCAAGCATGGTATTTCGAAAGCAATTTTAGTAAAACCGGCAACTAAAAATGATGGTATTTTAAGATTAGAAGAAACGCAATTTCAAGAATTTTCGGATTACTTCGATTCTAAAAAAGAATCGTTAAAACTACTCAAATTTGTTCCGGCTTCCGGAGCTGCCAGTAGAATGTTTAAATTTTTGAATGAGTTTCTAAATGAATTCGATCTCGAAAACGACACCATCAACAGTTATATCAATAAAAAGAATTTATCCAATCTCACAGTTTTCTTAACAGGAATTGATAAGTTCCCATTCTTCGATACGATTGATACCATACTCAAAGAATTGCATACTGATTTTAAGACATGGGAAAGTGATAAAAAAAACTATCATTTTATTAAAATGCTTTTGGATACTGAATATTTCAATTTCAGTAACAAGCCCAAAGCGATTTTGCCTTTCCATAAGTATACGACACATACTGCAACACCAATCGAGGAGCATCTCAATGAAAGTGCCTTATACGCAAGTTCGAACGGGATTTCAAACCTGCATTTTACGATTTCAGACATTCATCAATCGCAATTTGAAAAAATTATCGAAAATGAAATTCGGAAAGTGGAAGACAGAACCCAAACGAAAATCAACATCACGTTTTCTTTTCAAAATCCGTCTACGGATACTATAGCTGTTGGTTTAGACAATGTTCCTTTCAAAAATGAAATGGGGAAATTGGTTTTTCGACCAGCCGGACATGGTGCTTTGATTGACAATTTAAATCAAATGGAAGCCGATGTTATTTTCATCAAAAACATCGACAATGTTATTCAGAATCACATCGAACTCATTACGTTGTATAAAAAAGCATTGGCTGGCATATTGTTGAAACTTCAAGAGCGTGTCTTTCAAATATTGAATCAGATAGAAAACCGGACGCTTTACGAACATGAGATATTGCCAATCATTGATTTTATTCAAAAAGATTTGAATATTGCGATGATTGAAGATTTTTCGAAATATACTGTCGAGAATAAAATTTTATACATCAAAGACACGCTCAATCGGCCAATTCGCGTCTGCGGTATGGTGAAGAATGAAGGTGAACCAGGCGGTGGACCATTTTGGGTGCGCGATGTCAAAGGCAATGTGTCGCTACAAATTATTGAAACGTCACAAATCGATTTGAATAACACACATCAGCAACAAATTTTGGCAGATTCGACGCACTTCAATCCTGTTGATTTGGTTTGTGCCATCAAAGATTTTCAAGGCAATAAGTTCGACCTAAATCTATTCGTAGATCACAACAGCGGCTTCATCGTCGATAAAAATAAAAACGGGCGTGATTTGAAAGCCTACGAATTGCCGGGATTATGGAACGGCGCGATGGCAAAATGGATCACTGTTTTTGTGGAAGTGCCATTAATCACATTCAATCCTGTAAAAACGGTGAATGATTTACTCAAACCCGCACATCAACCGCAATAATGGATTTAGATAAAATCATATCCGAGCTACAATATAAAGCGGTTCGCAGTTCAGGTGCTGGCGGTCAGAATGTCAATAAAGTCGCTTCAAAAGTGGTATTAACATTCGATATCGAGCAATCTCAAGGTTTGTCTCATGAAGAAAAAAACAGAATCAAAATCAAGTTAGCACCGCGATTAACTTCCGAATTTCTGTTGATTTTAAACGGAGAAGAAGACCGCAGTCAACTAAAAAACAAAACTTTAGTAACAAAACGCTTTGTGGAAATTATCAAAACCGCATTGATCGTTCCCAAAAGCAGAAAAGCAACAAAGACCCCGAGATCAGCGATTGAAAAAAGAATCAAAACCAAACGGTCGACTTCCGAAATCAAACAATCAAGAAGAAAACCCAATATTGATTCGCCAATCTAAAAGATTCAGAAATCTAACAATCGAATCATCGAACAATCTAAAAATCTAAAAATCTTCCTTATATTTGTCGCGTCTCAAAGGGGTGCTCTAAATAACGAGCTGAGATTATACCCAATGAACCTGAACAGGTAATGCTGTTAAGGGAAAAATGACAAAACATAACGTATACGCTATACATTGTCATAGGAAACAATCAATTAATTTTTAACCAAGAGTAATTGCCCCTTTTATTCGTAAACTTTTACGAATGAAAACTTTACTACATTATTGCCACAAAGGCAAAAAAAACCGAAAGAAACAACTTGCATTTTCTTTTCTTTTAGCTGTTGCTTCTTCAGCCGCATTCTCGCAAGAAGTACAAAAAGATTCCACCAAAACCATTCAACTTGATGAGGTTTTATTGAAAGCAACCCGAGTGAATGACAAATCTCCTTTTCCGTTTACCAATGTTTCCAAAGACAAAATCGAATCGGTCAATTTAGGACAGGATTTGCCGGTTTTATTAGATCAGTTGCCGTCGGTTGTTACGACATCGGATGCTGGTGCTGGCGTTGGTTATACCGGAATTCGTGTGCGCGGAAGCGATGCTACGAGAGTCAATGTTACCATTAATGGGATTCCGTATAACGATGCGGAAAGTCAAGGCACTTACTTTGTCGATTTGCCTGATTTTGTTTCTTCCGTTGAAGATGTTCAGTTGCAACGCGGCGTCGGTACATCGACGAATGGTTCGGGAGCTTTTGGCGCGAGTTTGAATCTGCAAACTTTGAAACCTTCCAAAGCGGCATACGCTACAATTACCAATGCAGTGGGTTCTTTTGGAACGAGAAAACATACTTTTAGTATTGGTACAGGAATCAAAAAAGGATTTTATGCTGAAGCGCGATTGTCGAAAATCGCAAGCGACGGTTATATCGACAGGGCTTTTTCTGATTTGAAATCATTTTATTCAGAAGCAGGTTTTGTCAATACAAAAACAGCATTCAAGGCGATTGTTTTTGGCGGCAAAGAGATTACGTATCAATCTTGGTACGGAACTCCTGAAGCAGTTGTCAATGGTGATGTAGAAGGCATTCAAGCATTTATTGGCAGAAATTATTCTTCCGATGCTGAAGCACAAAATTTGTTGAATTCCGGCAGAACGTATAATTTTTACACTTATGCCAATCAGGTTGACAATTATGAGCAAAATCATTTTCAAGCGCATTTTTCACACCAATTCAATGAGCGATTTTCGATAAATGTCTCGGGAAATTTCACGCCTGGTAAAGGGTACTACGAAGAATATAAAGCAGGTAAATCATTAGGTGATTATTTTCCAACTAGTCCAAATGCTGCCGAAGAAGGTGATGTCATCCGCAGAAAATGGGCTGCGAGCGATTTCTATGCGCTGGTTTATTCTTTACATTATAAGATCGAAAAATGGAATATGTTTTTAGGCGGTGGTTACAATCGATATGACGGCAACCATTTTGGTGAGATTATTTGGAGCTCTTTCCCAACGGCAGTGCCAATCCGTTCGAAGTATTATGATAACGACACCGATAAAAGAGATTTTAATATTTACCTCAAAGGCGAATACGATATTACTCCAAAATGGATTGTTTTTGGCGATGTTCAATTTCGAGATGTCGATTATAAAGCTGCAGGTTTGAGTTCAGATTTGAAAGTTTTGAACGTATCGAATAGCTATTCTTTTTTCAATCCAAAAGCAGGATTGACCCATTTGTTGAATGAGAAAAGTTCAGTGTATGCTTCGGTAGCTGTTGCCAATAAAGAACCCAATGGTGATGATTTGACTAAAAATCCAATCAAACCGGTAGCGGAACAATTGATTGATTTCGAATTGGGCTATAAATTCAAAAGCAAAAATAATTTCGTTGCCGTGAATTTTTACAGCATGAATTACAACAATCAGCTCGTATTGACAGGTGATTTAGATGATATTGGAAACCCGATTCGTCAGAATGTTGATAAGAGTTATCGAATGGGAATTGAAGTTCAAGTCGGTTATGAGTTTGTAAAACAATTGCGATGGGAAGTGAATGCAACTTTAAGTCAGAATAAAATCAAGCAATACCAAGATGTGATTTATGATACGCAGTACGATCCGAATACTTTTGAAACGGTTTCTTACAATCCGATTGCGACCGTTTATAAGAACACGGACATTTCCTTTTCTCCTGATATCATTGCAGCAAGTACAATTACTTTTACACCAATATCGAATCTATCGTTTGGCTTTATTTCGAAATATGTAAGACAACAATATTTAGACAATACGCAAACGGCAAGCAAAAGCATGGATGCTTATTTCATCAATAATTTCAACGCCTCATACACCTGGAAACCCAAATGGATTGGAGCTATAAAATGGCATTTGTTGGTGAACAATATTTTTGATAAAAAGTATGTTTCCAACGGTTATACTTACAGTTATTATTACCGACCACAAGGTTCGAGCGACAGCCCAATTACGGAAAATTTTTATTATCCGCAGGCCGGTATTAATTTCCTGACGGGATTAACGTTGAGTTTTTAATTTTAAAAAAAATCCTGAATTTTGAAGTTCAGGATTTTTTATGTTTAGTTGTAAACGCGAATCGTGCTGCTGTTGATGACTTCGACACGATACGGAATCATGGTATATTGTGTGGCAGCAGTTCCATCATACATGCTGTATTTATAGGCGTCCTCGCAATTGCATTTGGCATACAACCCGTCGATAGAAAGTCTCGAACAAGCTGTTGGCGATTGGTTCGGGCAGTTGCCGTTCCAGGCGCGGTAGTCTGTTCCGGCAACTTTCATGATGACAATATTAATATCACCATCTACGGTAATAGCGATTGGATTCGAATTAGAATTCAACCCACTGTAGCTTGGTAAATTCAAATTGAGCGTGGTTGAAAAACTATAATTGGGTAAATAAGGATTGTTGTAAGTCCTTCCCGAATCTTTTTCACAGTTACATAAGAACCCAATTAAAATAAAGGCTAAAAAATATTTTTTCATAAATAAAAAGTAGCAAATAATGATGCAAACAAATATAAATTAATTAAATTTGGCTTGGTTATGATTAACATTTAATTATTAACTAAAAGAAATTATAGTATCTTTGACCGCAAGGAATCCCGTAGATATGGGATTTTTTCTATTTATATAAATGACGGAAATTATGAGTGCAGTATCGTATTACACAGCAGAAGGATTAAAAAAACTAAGAGAAGAATTAGATTATTTGAAAAGCGTGGCGCGCCCGAAAGCGTCGCAAGATATAGCAGATGCCAGAGATAAAGGCGATTTGTCTGAGAATGCAGAATATGACGCAGCCAAAGAAGCACAAGGCTTGTTGGAAATGCGCATTGCCAAATTAGAAGAAGTACATTCGAATGCGCGTTTGATTGATGAGTCGCAATTAGACATGTCGAAAGCGTTGGTATTATCGAACGTAAAAATTAAAAACCAATCCAATGGTTTGGAGATGAAATATACTTTGGTTGCCGAAAGCGAAGCCGATCTTAAAACCGGAAAAATCTCAGTGACTTCTCCAATTGGAAGAGGATTGTTGGGAAAATCTGTAGGCGATGTTGCTGAAATTACAGTGCCAAATGGTGTTTTAAAATTTGAAGTATTGGAAATTTCAAGATAATCATGTCGACCATTTTTACTAAAATCATCAACGCAGAAATTCCGAGTTATAAAGTGGCCGAAGACGACCATTTTTTAGCATTTCTGGATGTCAATCCCAATGCAAAAGGACACACGTTATGCATTCCCAAAAAGGAAGTTAATAAGCTTTTTGATATGGATGATGCAGCGTATTTAGGATTGATGCAATTCTCTAAAAGAGTAGCGGCGGCTTTAGAAAAAACCATTCCATGCAAAAGAATCGGGATGGCCGTGATTGGACTTGAAGTGCCTCATGCGCATGTTCATTTAATTCCACTCAATGAAATGGATGAAATGCGTTTTCAAAACAAAGTGAAACTCACTCACGAAGAATTTGAAGCTTTGGCGAAAAGCATTCAGGAAAACTTATAAAAGCTAACACGGATTTAGCTCATCGGATTTTATTTATTTGGTATTCGCTGATTTTCAATTCACAGATTGTCACGGATAAAAAATCTGTGTGAATCTGTGAAATTCGTGTTGTATTTTTTCCAAATCCGTGTTTAAACGATCTTCTCAAAACTGACCTGCATTGTAGTTCCCTTATTCACTTCCGAACTCAACACTTTGATTTTACCTTTATGATATTCTTCCACAATGCGTTTCGTCAGCGATAAACCCAAACCCCAACCGCGTTTTTTTGTGGTGAAGCCAGGTTCGAAAACACTTTTAAACTGATTCTTCGGAATGCCTTTCCCAGAATCCGACACTTTTATTTTTACGAATTTTCCGTCTTCTTCAATCACAACGTTGAGTTTGCCTTTGCCTTTCATGGCATCAATCGCATTCTTAACTAAATTCTCAACCGTCCAACTGTGCAAAGCCGGATTCAGCGAAACCATAATTGGTTTTTTAGGTGCTTTAAATGAGAAAACCACTTGTTTAGAAAATCGCGACTGCAAATAATCATACGAATCCAAAGTTTCTTTGATAATGTCACGCTGTTCCAGTATAGGCTCAGAACCAATTTTAGAAAATCGATCCGTAATGGTTTGCAAACGTGTAATGTCTTTCTCAATTTCAGCAATCGTGGTCGGGTCAACATGATCCGCTTTCATAATTTCGAGCCAACCAATCAAAGACGACAACGGCGTGCCAATCTGATGCGCCGTTTCCTTGGCCATTCCGGCCCACAACTTATTCTGCGTCGCCATTTTAGTGCTTTTGTAAAAATTATACACCAAAGCACCAAACAACACAATAATTAAAACCAATGCAATCGGGTAATATTTGAGTTTGTTGAGCAACGACGAATCGCCATAATACAAATATTGGAATTTTCCCGGCACATATTCTATCGCAATCGGGTCGTTTTGATTTTTGAGTTTAGCGAGCAATTCAGCCGACTTCGATGCGTCATTCACAATACCTTCATCGATATTTTTGGTGCTCAAAATCTTTTTATTTTCCGTCAAAATAATTGGAATTCGGGCGTTCTGTATAATCTTTAAAGGCAATTCAATATCAGTGTCGACGCCAGCATTATTCAATGTTTTCTGCGCTTCTGCCCAATGTTCCATTTTCACGCGTTCTTCATCCTTAAAAATCTGGAAAAAGGAATATGTATTCCATAAAATTAAAGTAATAATCACAAACGAAGCAGCGATTAAAATCCAACGGGTTATATTTTTTCTGTTCGAAAATTCCATAAGTCAATTTGAGGCATAAATATAACGAAATATCACAAGTTTGATTGTAAAGTTTTTTAGGAGCCGGGAACCTGCTATCCGCTAAATTTTTCACGCCGAACGCCGGCGCAAAAAGATACCGCTACTATCAGGGCTAGGGCCACAGGATAATCAGGCGATACTTTTCAAAAAAAAGGCTCAAACAGTTTTTCCGTTTAAGCCTTAGTTTCAATATTTATTAACCTCTATTTTTTTAAAATTTGTTTAATTTCTTCCTGCCCATTTTCGAATGTCATTTGTAAAAAGTAAAGACCAGAACTTAAATTACTCATGTCGATGGCATTTTCAATTGGTTTTCCTTCTTTTAAAACAACCCCTTGAATATTCATCATCTTGTAATTATAAATGTTCGATTCCGAACTGATCTGCAAAACATCAACCACCGGATTTGGATAAAGGATTGTGGTATTTATCGGTTCGTTGGCAAGCATTCTTGCTGATGCACCCCAAGTATAAGAATAGCCATTGGTTTTGTTGAGTAAATCCGCAGTTTGATTTCCGGTTCCACTGTTGCCGTTATTGAAAACAATATTCACTGAAGTTGGTCCCACGATAGTATATTTATAAAACCCATTGACATCAGGAACCATCGTTATGCCGGGCCAAGTAGTATTAGCAACACTGCCTGTTGGAACTGCATTCCAATAGTGAATTTTTGGCGTAGTGGTCCATGTTGTTGGGGGTTTAAAATAGACCGTCATAGCTGTTGGACATCGGTTTGCCGGTTCCGAAGTTAACCAAGCGGCATCATAATAGCGTATTCCTGCTGTCGCTGTTAAATCAGCGGTTTGCAATGTTCCATCATTGAAAATTAAGTTGGATGCACTAACCGTCGAAGGGAACGTAAATTTATACCAACTGCCACAATCTAAAGTCATCGCAACGCCTGGCCAAGCAACCGCAGGAGTTGTTCCTGTTGTGTTCCAATAATAGATTTTGATGGCCGAATTCCAATTCGATGGTTTCTTGAAATAAACCGTAAAAGTGGTCGGACTCGAAAAGGTATAGACTTCAGTTCTTATCGCTGAACTAACTCCAACAGTATTTCGCACAAATGCCTTTAAAGTGGTCGTGCTTGTTATCGTTAATGATTTTGTTCCAACTGCCGAAGCCGAAGCAGTTGTTGGAGTCGAACCATCCACAGTATAATAAATGGTTGAAGCACTATTGTTAGCCGTCAACACCGCATTGACAATAGCTCCAGCAACAAAACTTCCACCAACCGGAGCAATAGTTAAACTCGGAACATCAGCGATAACTTCTCTTTCCCAAACCGCATAATCTGTTCCTGACGTTTTTAAAACCCAACCTGTTCCCGGATTCCACATGCCAGGACCAATTTTTACCACGACTTTATTGTCGATAGTCGCGGAGTAAAATGAACTCGCATTAGAAACCACCACGGCGCTGTATGCATTAATACCATTGGTTTTTCTAATCGCCATCAATTTATCAATCGCCGTTTGATTCGCAGTATAAGAAACCGTCACACCGTCTTTTCTATAGGTACCACCATAATAATGAGGAAAGAAAACACACGGAATTCCAGGATGTGTCAGAATATAAGCATAGCCTTTCATAATATTATCACTAGTCACGAAGCTTCCGGGTTTCACGAAAGTGTCGTGATTGTCTATAAACGTAACTGCTTTATCAGCATATCCAAATTGTCCGGCTAAACCTGGATTTCCAGAAAGCGCGGCGTAATTACCATTATTAATCGCCGGTTGTAAAGCATTGTAATACAAAGAAAAATCAAAAGCAGCAGATCGGTTGCCTGTTCCGTTAATCCATGATTTTAAGGTTGCAGTATTGCCATCCCAATATTCACCTACCGAAGCATAAGGCGAAGACGCATTGATATAATCTCCAAAATAACCCGCCGAAAACCCTTTAGCTACATCCCATCGCCAACTGTCAAAACCCAATGCTTTCAATCGGGTTAGGTATTCTTTAACGCCATTTTGAACTTGTAAATTCGTATGATCCAAATCTCTTGCGCCGTTAAAATCTTCTCCTGTATCCGGAGTTCCGCAGGGTCTGACACCGGTTATGGCAACAAAATTAGCTTCGTCGTTGCTGGTAATCGAATGACAATCCCAAGTCGGATTTGTAAAATCCGTCCAATTCGTAGTTCCGCCTCGGTGATTTACTACTATGTCAGCCATCGGATGAATTCTTGGTGTACTCGTATTGAAAGCAGTCAATAACGCCCGCAATTGCGCTTCAGAACCATAAACCGTTTGGGAAAAATTAAACAACTCAGTAGGAATATAACCCACGCCACCGGTTGATTTACTTGGTGGTGGCAACCAAATCACATTAAAACCCGCAGTGGCATATCCACTGGTTCGATTTTTCAAATAATTATACAATCCACCTTCACTCGATACCGAGGCTTGCGTATGCACATCCCAGCCAAATGCTTGTAACATGATATCGTTTACATTCGCCGACGATTGCGCATTCATTTTCGAAAATAACGCAGCACAAAAACACAGCATCATAAAGACCTTTTTTTGTAAAGATAATTTTGCTTTCATTTGATATTTTGGTTTTAGTTTAACTTTATGAAATTAACAATAAATTGTAAACGATTTTAAGATATTGCTATAGTTATGATTTTTTATTGTGAAAAATCGCAACTAAAACGTTATATTTGTGATAATTGTTGATAAATATATTTTTAAAAACGAGTTGCTTTTTAGGAGCTGTTTCCCGCTATCCGCTAAATTTTTTGTGCCACCCAAAACTTGGCGAACTGACGAAGAAAATGCCGGCACAAAAAGATACCGCTGCTATCGGGGCTAGGGCATTCCGGAAATCAGGCGAATACTTTTCAACAAACAACCATCTTATCAACAGCAATCCGAATGGTGTATTCCTATTTGCTATTTTTGTCGAAACTCAAAAATCCATGCTAAGCATCGAACCCAAAGACGTATCGCCATTAAAGCTGCAGGCTTACCTGCAAAGTGCTGTTGCGCCACGTCCGATTGCATTTGCAAGTACATTAAGCGCCAGTGGAAAACCGAATTTATCACCATTCAGTTTCTTCAATGTGTTCAGTTCGAATCCACCGATTTTGATTTTTTCTCCTGCAAGAAGAGTTCGTGATAACACAATCAAGCATACATTAATCAACGCAGAAGCCACCAAAGAAGTGGTCATTAATATCGTGAATTATGACATCGTACAGCAAGCTTCTTTGTCAAGTACAGAATATGCTGATGGCGTCAATGAGTTCCTCAAATCGGGCTTAACGCAAATTCCATCCGATATCGTAAAACCCTATCGCGTCAAAGAATCACCGGTGCAATTCGAATGTAAAGTCAATCAAATTATTGCACTCGGAACACAAGGCGGAGCAGGCAATCTAATCATTTGTGAAGTCCTAAAAATCCACATCGATGAAAAAATCCTCGATGCCAACGGCAATATCGACCAACACAAAATCGACTTGGTGTCGCGTTTGGGAAACAATTGGTATTCGCGCTCCAATCAAGGTTTGTTCGAAGTGCCAAAACCGATTGCCAATTTAGGCATAGGCGTCGATGCAATTCCTGAGTTCATCAAAAAAAGCAATGTTTTCAACGGCAATGATTTAGGAATGTTAGGCAATATCGAAGCCTTGCCTACACAAGAAGAAGTTGCTATATTTGTAAAAGAAAATTTCGCTGTCAAAGGCATTTTAAGCGGCGATGATGAGGTAAAAATCTATCAAAAAGCCAAAGAATATTTAAACAACCAAGACGTGCTTTCAGCATGGAAAGTCTTGCTGGCCAATACAATTTCAATAAAATAATCAACAATAAAATTACAGAAGATGGAAGTTACAGGGAAAATTAAAATGATCGACACCACCAAAGAAGTGGGTTCATCCGGATTTAAAAAAAGAGATGTTGTAATAACTACAGACGAGCAATATCCGCAACACATATTAGTACAATTCGTGCAAGACAAATGTGATTTGTTGAATGGTTTTGCGGTTGGGGAAGCTGTGAAAATCGATATCAATTTGCGAGGCAGAGAATGGGTAAATCCACAAGGAGAAACCGTTTATTTCAATACCATTCAAGGTTGGAGAATCGGAAAATTACAAGCAGAAGCACCACAACAACAAGCGCCTCCAATGCCAGCAGCACAAACTTTCGAACCGGCTCCGAGTTTTACCGAAGAAGAGCATGATGATTTGCCTTTCTAAGATAAAACATTTTAGAACCAAAAATTATATTAAATCAGGAATTAGCATGTCTAGTTTCTGATTTTTTGTTTAGTATATTGTCACTAAATTACTATTTCAATGTATCACGTTACTCCAATACTTTATTTCCCGCCAGTTGAAACTGCTTCGCCTGAAGGCATTTTGGCATTTGGCGGCGACTTGTCTACGCAGCGATTGCTATTAGCATACAAGAGCGGCATTTTTCCTTGGTTTGAAGCCGATGAACCCATATTGTGGTGGTCGCCCAATCCGAGGATGGTTTTGTTTTTAGACGAGTTGAAAGTTTCGAAAAGCATGCGCAATATTTTGAAAAAGGAAGTATTTCAAGTGACTTTCAACCAAAATTTTAAAGCAGTGATTGCCAATTGCCAGAAAATAAAACGCGACGGGCAAAACGGCACTTGGATTACCAACGAAATGATTGAAGCTTATAACAAACTCCACGAACTTGGCATCGCAAAATCGGTTGAGGTTTGGCAAGATCAAAAATTAGTTGGCGGTTTATATGGCATCGATTTAGGTCATGTTTTTTGCGGAGAAAGTATGTTTTCTTTAGTCTCAAATGCATCAAAAGTGGCTTTCATCAGTCTCGTCAATCAATTAAAAACGGAAAACTATCAATTATTGGATTGTCAAGTTTATAATGAGCACCTCGAAAGTTTAGGATGTCGTGAAATTAATAGGGGCGATTTTATTAAAATCATAAAACGAACGTAAAAGCACAAATTTTTAAACGTCAACCCCTAAAATTAATTAGGCTTCAATGTATATTTGATGTACAATCAATACATTCTAGTCATGAAAATAGGGGTGCCAAAAGAAATCAAAAATAACGAAAATAGGGTTGGACTAACACCAGCCGGAGTTTTTGAACTTATAAAAAACAAGCATACCGTTTATATTCAAAACGGAGCAGGCGAAGGAAGCGGTTTTTTCGATGATGATTACCAAGATGTAGGCGCCATTTTACTAAAAAATGCTAAGGAAATTTATGCCATCAGCGATATGATTGTCAAGGTCAAAGAACCCATCGCCGAAGAATATCCGTTGATTCAACCGAATCAAATTCTGTTTACCTATTTCCATTTCGCTTCGAGTAAAGCATTAACCCAAGCCATGATGACTAGTAAAGCAGTATGCATAGCTTATGAAACCGTTGAAGACGAAGACGGAACGTTGCCTTTATTGACCCCAATGTCGGAAGTTGCAGGAAGAATGGCGATTCAACAAGGCGCAAAATATCTTGAAAAACCCATTAAAGGCAGAGGCATTTTATTGGGTGGCGTGCCCGGTGTTCCGCCCGGAAAAGTATTGGTACTTGGCGCGGGCGTAGTAGGAATTCAGGCTGCAAAAATGGCGGCGGGTTTGGGCGCGCACGTTACGATTCTCGACATCAATATGAAAAGGTTGCGTTATGTTAATGATGTTATGCCCAACCATGTGGTGACCGAATTTTCAAGCGAATACAACATCAGACGACATATCAAAAATCACGATCTTATTGTCGGAGCGGTTTTGGTAACCGGCGGAAAAGCACCGAAATTAATTACAAAAGACATGCTCAAGGAAATGAATCCTGGAACCGTTATCGTAGACGTCGCTGTTGATCAAGGCGGTTGTTTCGAAACGACGAAACCAACAACGCATGAAAATCCAACATATATTATTGATGATGTCGTGCATTATTGTGTGGCGAATATGCCCGGCGCAGTGCCGTATACATCGACTTTAGCATTGACCAATGTGACGTTGCCTTATGTGTTGAAGATTGCGAATTTAGGTTGGGAAGAAGCTTGCCAACGCCACCGTGATTTACAAAAAGGCCTCAACATCGTCAAAGGCGAAATTGTTTATGAAGGAATTTCGCTATAGCCCAATTAAGCTTTCAACAATACGATGGAGGATTTATAAAAATCGGCAGCACCATTAACCAACT
This sequence comes from Flavobacterium sp., assembly GCF_031411595.1. GTDB lineage: Bacteria > Bacteroidota > Bacteroidia > Flavobacteriales > Flavobacteriaceae > Flavobacterium. The sequence continues at coordinate 42,220 of NZ_JANOBI010000058.1, forward strand.
CACGATATTCAGGATATCGGTCTTTTTCAAGATGCGTAAAATTATAAAACTCTTCAATAGTGATGGTCACAATGCCATTTTCAATGTTACCTTTCGATTCGAATAAACCGATAACAACGCCTTTTTCGTCTTTAAGTTCACGGTGAAAAGACAAGTTGTCAATGCTTTTAACAGTATAGCCTTTGGGAATATTGAAACGAATGGTGTGCTCATATTTCTTAGGATAATTTAAATCGATTGGATTTTCTCGTTCGGTTTCTTGATAAAAATTAAGCTGATTCCCAAGTACTTTTCCAATAGTAACAACATAATTCTTTCCGGCATTTTCTACCCACGACTCTTTTATTTGCACTTCAGTATTGAAAGTGAGCGGTTTTTCATCGTCGTAATTGTTGCGATATTCCTGATTTTCTATTGTATACGTATTGATGTCAACATCTACACCTTCGTAATTGATATTCTTCACATATTCTTTGAGTTTGTCCTGAGGAACCGTTTTCAAGGTAGACCGCAGCGAATAACTCGAATAGCCGGTAAAAGTCTTTTTCTTTTTAACCGTGACATTTTCCATAGCGTCATCAATAGAAATCTCATTCACAGAAGCCGACACATTATCATCCATAGAAATGCCGCCAATGATGATAAAGGAATAACTGCCTTGCTTTTCTTTTGTTCCATAACTTATACCAGTGTTGTCAAAAGTAACGGATGTTGGTGGTCCGTATGGAATCCAAAAATCGAAAGGACAGATGTATTTATCCGTCTCCGGAATATAAATCATGAGTTCAGACAACATGCCCGGAACGGCATTCTGTTGGTCGAAATGATTTTCAAACTTATCGGTTGAAGCGATGAATTCGTATGGAATTTTAAGGCTTTCCAAAACGTCTTTATACAAAAACAAAATCATCGAAGGCGTTACTTTTTTAGTTTCAAGAATGGTTTTGTAGCTTTTCTGCATGCGATCGACCTCGAAATTTTCTTTGATGTAAATATCCATTTTTTTGAGCCTTTCATCGAGTGATATGGAAGTGTCATCGAAACCGATATTTTTGATGAATGTCTTCACCATCGAGCGGGCATTCTCGCCTTCTGAATAGCGGTTGATGGTATTGTAAAAAGCATTCCAGCCAAAATCAGAAGCAATCGAAACCCTGTAATAGAGCTTGGCAAGATTGGCAAGATTTTCCGCGTATTTTTCCTCTTTGTACGCCGGTAAATCCTTTACAGTATAAATCTGATAACCACCAATAGTTTCGGGATGCATGCCATTGTAGGCATTGACAACCGTTGCGCCTTGACTGATATTATTGATTTGAAATTTGCCATCCATCACAGGAATGGTTCTCTGAAAATACTCAACACCTCTAAAATCCGGAAAGTCTTTAATCACATAATAGTATTCGATGATGTCACCGACTTCTACGCCTTCAAAAACAAATTGCTTTTCATCTGAATTGTCTTTTTCGATGATGCGATTCTGAGACAATTCTTCCACTTTTCCATTGGCTTTGATTACGCGTGCTTTCAAATCTCTGTAATCGCGTACATAACGATAGTTAATCGAAACTTTATTGAAATCGTTAATGCCTTCAGTCTGCTGAATTTTGATGGCTACATGTTTTACCACAAATGCTTTATAGGCATATTCACCGACACGATTGTCATACAACCTATAATCCTTAAGCACCACAGCCGGATACGATTTGAATTGCTCGGGAATCTCACGAAATTTCGGAACATCATCCCATTTATAATATTTTACTTCTTCTTGTGAAAAGGCAATAGCCGTTGCGAAAAGGAATATAAAGGCGATTAATTTTTTCATTTTTTAGCGAGGATAATATTTTGGTTATAATACTTGGTAATACTTTTAATGGCAGCATTCCAATTCTCGAAATCACTTTTGTTGAGTAAGATTGTATTGAGTGTCATGGTTTGTGAAACCATCAATTTATTTCCAACTTGGCTGTATAATATAGCAGCGCTGACCAGATTGGTGTCGAGTTTGAAATTTTCAGGAATGAATTCTGGCGTATAACCTTCCGGAAGTTCAAATTCATAATTGAAATCATACGACTTTTTAAAATCGAATTGGTAGGGCGCATTTCGCTTCACAGCATCAATTCGAGAATCAGAAAAAGGGAAAAATAATATGGGTTTGAGCAGCAATTTTCCGTCAATATTCTTGGCCCATTGATCAATTTTAAAATCACTTTTTATTGTTGTTGATTGCTCCGAAAGATCATTGTTGCTCACGGTAATTGCCGATGTACTAATTCTGTCTACAAAACGCGATAGGTAATTTTTGAGCAATTCATTCTTGTCGACAATCGAATTGTAATTGCCTACGAATTCAGATTTAACAAAGCCTTTTAACGCTAAATCAACATTTCCTTTAATGGCATTGCCTTCCAATGTAAACTTAATTTTCGCGGTAGTGTTATTGTTTTGTGCAGCAATAACCGGAACTTTGAGTAGTTTATAATGATCAGCATCGATTTTTAAAAGCGCTTGTTTACCTTGTATAAACGGCGATGGGTTAGGGAAAATAGAAAAATTTCCCGTAGCATCGAGAAAGTAATAGTCATTATCGATATTCGCTACAGCAATCATGTGATTGTCGACAATCGGCGTTGGTACTTCTTCGTAAGTGTAGTTGTTGTGGCGTGTGCCAATCCATGAAATATGCGATTCGATACCGACATGATTGAGCATTTCGTTGAGCAGGTTGGCAATGTCTTTACAATCGCCATACTTTTTTTGAAAAACATCAGCTGCTTCACGAGGGATAAATCCACCCATACCATCTTCAAAAGCGACATAATTCAGACTTTCTTGTACATAATCGAAAACCACTTTGGCTTTGTCTAAATTTTTGGTGAGCCCTTTTGTAAGCTCATCTGCCTTAGCTTTGAGTGCCACTTCGCTGGTTTTATTAATGTCTTTTGTGGTTTCGAAATAAAACTTGTAAAGATCGTCTACAGAGCCCAATACTTTTTGAACGCCACTGTTGGTTTTATAACTTTTAATGTAAAAAATGAGGTGTGGACTGTAATAAGAAATGGGCGGTGCTGAATCGAAAGTTTCTTCGTTTTCTGAGTCTTTGAGTTCCCAGTTGTATATGTTGTAATTGCCTTCAGAGCTTGTGGTAAATGCAATTTTATCGGTACCGTCGCCGTGCAGCAAGTATCCGATTTCTACATCTTTTGAGATTTTAAGACTGATGCGTGAATTTTTACAATCGAGGTTGTCTTTGAAATAAAATTTATCAAGGAATTGTGGCTTGCGGTAAAGTTTTTTGTAGGACGAATAGGTTTCTGAGCCTTCGGTAAGTCCATCAAAATAGTAATATTTGTATTTCATGTCGTGATAGAAAATATCTTCAATCTCAACATCTGCCGTTTGAATAAGTTTCACTTTTTGTTTTTTCTTATCGGGAGAAATGCTGAACGCTTCTACATCGGTGATGTCTTCAAACGCCGTCGTGTAGTCGATTCTGTTGCCTTTGACACGGTTGTCGTCTTTGTCGCCAATCCATTTTTTCTCTTCCGAAAACAACTGAATGTCGGGATGATTCGATCTGATATCTATCGTATAGCTGTCGGACTTACTGATGATGTAAGATTTTGATTTATTGTTCTGCGCCGAAAGTGTCGTTATTGTCAGAATAAAAATCAATCCTGATAAGATCAGCCTATTTAGTTTTAAAGTCATTTACTTTAGGTTTTTATGGAGCAACTCGAGTTCTTTTCCAGCAATCGGCAACATGATCATCGACCATTCCGGTGGCTTGCATGTGGGCATACACTACGGTTGAACCTACGAATTTAAATCCACGTTTTTTAAGATCTTTACTTAAAATGTCGGAAATGGCTGTTGTTGCTTTGATTTCTGACATCGATTTCAAATGGTTGATGATGGGTTCGTGGTTTACAAATCCCCAAATGTATTTGGAGAAACTGCCAAATTCTTCTTGCACTTGCAGGAACGCAATCGCATTTGAAATGGTGCCTCGAATCTTCAATTGGTTTCTAATAATGCCTTCGTCTTGCAATAGTTTTTGAACTTTAGCCTCGTCGTATTGCGCTACTTTTTTATAATCAAATTGATCAAAAGCGTTGCGAAAATTGTCGCGCTTTTTTAATATGGTATACCAACTCAAGCCTGCTTGAAAGGTTTCCAATACCAGAAATTCGAATAATTTATCGTCGTCATAAACAGGATTGCCCCATTCATTATCATGATAATCTCGGTATAAATCATCTTTTTCGCACCAAGCGCAACGTGTTTTTGTTTCCATTAATTACTGTGAATGTATTTTTCGATTAGATAATGCCCTAGATAAATTAATGGTGTGAGTAATATGGCTATAATTAATTTGACAAAATAACCCGTAAAAGCCGATAGTATAAAAACTTCGGTGGTCATTTTTCCGGTCATCCAAAAGGCAATCCCGAGTACAATGAAACTGTCGAAAAGTTGTGAGATTACGGTTGATCCTGTACTTCTAAGCCAAATCATTTTATCGCCGGTTCTGTTTTTGACGAAATGAAAAATGGTCACATCAATCAATTGCGACACGAGGAAGGCCGTGATGCTCCCAACAATAATCCACATGCTTTGCCCGAAAACGGCGGTAAACTGATTATCAGTCACTAAGTTTGAACCATTGACAGCAGGGATTTTCAAAGCAGCATATAGCAATACAAAGCAATAGGCGATCAAACTTGCGGTGATAACAGAAAGTCTTTTGACGCCTTTTTCTCCGAAATATTCATTGATTAAATCAGTAGATATAAAAACGATGGGCCAAGGTAATATTCCAATACTCATTACGGCTGAACCTACATGAATGAGTTTTCCGCCAATCAATTCAGCCACTACCGCATTGGTGATGAAGATGCCTGCTAGGACAACGTATACGGTATCTTTTTTAGATTTAAACATGGCTAAATTTAGTAAAACGAATGATTCTAATCTACTTTTTTGATAAAAAAAAACCTCGATTCGTATTAGAATCGAGGTTTTTTCAGTTAAGGCATTTTAGTGGTGTCCCCAACCGATAATGTTGTAAGTCATACTTTTTGGTTGTCCGTTTCCGTATGCTACACCAATATCACGGATGGCTTTGATGCGGTCTCTTTCTAGGTTGACATCAATTTCCATTTTATAGTTCCATTCTCTTTTGTCGATTTCAAGCACACGTTTTCCGATTTTGTCATTCAAAGCTTTCGCTTCTTTATAACATAAAGCTTCAGGATCGATAGCGCTCAATATGCCTCCAACCTCATTAGCGGTTTCCCAGCTTTGGTTCGCATTCCATTTGCTGTTGGCTTCGCTCATTTTAAGTTTACAGTCACGCTCGATATACTTTTTCCACAAAGGTGCAACCGCTGTCATACTTTTGTTGTAGCATTCGGTAGCTTCTTCTGGTACAGAAGTCAGTTTCATAAGTGCACCTTCATAATTAGATTGAGATTCTAAAGCTTTAGATTCATTGATAATCTGACCGCATCTTTCATTGTAATAATTGATGATTTTGGTTTTCGCTCCAGCAACAAAACTTTGAATTCCTGCATCATTTGGTTTGATGTTTTTGATGGCATCCATGTAAGCTTTGGTTTCGTTGGTTCCAACACCTTTCACGGTGACAGTTTGTGTGGAATATTTTTTTCCATCATAACCATCTCCGATATAAAGGTTTACATTTAAAGTTAATGCTATCATCGGCGGTGCCGTACCCAACATATCTTTAGTTGCGACATCAATATCCGGTGTAATGATAAATCTAGAATTGATTCCTGAACCTGAAATACCATTCGCAGAAACAATCTGGTTTAGTTTATTCGCCAACATATTAGCGGCAGCCGGTGGCAAACCTTCCAATTGATCTGGGACATAAGGAGTAATAGAAATCCTGCCTAACGCACCAGCACTTGTAGATGACTCCTGAGCCATTGTCAAAGTAGTAAATCCGAATACTGCTATACAACAGCAAGTGATTTTATTGATTAAATTTTTCATATTGCTTATTTTTTATTTTTCGCCCAGGACAATTACAGCTTGTCCTAAACCTTTCATCATTAATTTATTGGTAATAGCATATGGTGGTGCTTTTAGGAAAGTTTGAAGTCCTTTTAAGAAACCTCTAGCATCAGTAGCTTTTCCTGAAGCATCGTATAAAGGAATACGAACTTGCTCATACAATTGCATACCCTCGGTTGAATCGCTCAAACTGTATCTTCCTTTAACGGTATTAGCAGTCATCCATTCTTCAATGACCGTTCCTAATTCTTTTCCGTCGAATTCTTTTTCTAAATCATCCGGCCAAGAATCGAATTTCTTGATTCTTACGATGATTTCACGTCCATTGGCAAACATATCATCGAAATGCGCTTGCAATTGCATATTGAAATTATCGATATGCGACAATACAGCTTCTTCCAATAATACTGGTAATTCAGCAGAAAATGATGGAGCACCAGTCCCGGTATCTCCAGCCACTTGCTTGTCTGTATAGGCGTCAAGTCCTTTTAAAGTATAGGTTATGGATTTTTTTGGGCCCGTAGTGTTCACGGTCCAAGTCAATTCCATAATGATGTCAGCTTTTGCAACTTTTTTCAATTTGTCGATTGGCGTTTCAGCAACACCAGCGCCGCTTTTAGAACTTAACATAGCATTTTCTGCACTTTCAGACTCTAAAGTTTTCAGTGCTGAAGCCATATCTTTTAATGGAAATCCTCTGTCTGCCATCAACGTATTGATTTTAGCGATTACTGCAAGCAAGTCTGCATTTTCTTGAAATGCTTTTTTGAAATCAGGAATTTTAGTGATTGTTCCTTGATTATTAAAACTCATCATGTAGCCATTGGTGTTACACCAAACATCACTTGGAACTACCATAATGGTAGGTTTCTTAGCTTGTCCGAAAGCAAAGCTTAAACAAAGGACAGCCACTAGGGTCATTATTTTTTTATTGAATTGATTTTTCATCATGTAAAATTGCTAAATTATTTAATAATGCCGTCAGCGATTAATTTCGCTTTTAGTTCAGAACGAAGGACTCTTACGATAAATCCGTTGGTTACGCTACCACGTCCTTTTTTCTTATCACGGCTCACTTTGTCTAGGATTCTTTCATCACGAAGCGAAATGAAATCTTTAAATTCTCCGCCGTCAGCAAAAAATTTATTGAAATAATCTTCGTATTTCTCTTCTGCATTGACTTCAAAAATCAATGGTTTTTGTTTGCAATCCTGTTTTCCTTCTACAAGTCCGTAGAATATAATGTCTCGGATGGCGTTCTTTTTCGCTTGCTCTACAGCATCCGATCTGTTTCGTCCATTTCCCCATGCTTTCACGGTTGCTGAACCATCGCCTTCAACGCCCATGCATTCGGTTTTATAGCCGTAATTTCCAGCTATTTTCTTTTGTGAATAGAGCGCCGATGCCGACAACAATATTGCAAAAAGTACTATTTTAATTTTCATAACTATATATTATTTAAAATCCAGATGACAATCCTCTAATAATTCCTGCAGCTTCTAAATCTTTACGTAAAGCATCTTTAGAAACAGAAACAATCACACCAATTTTGTATTCTTTACCGACTTTTACTCGGTCGCCTGCATCAACATTTCCGTCTGAAGATTCGGATACGTATTTCATATATTTTCCACCTTCTTCAAAAAACGGATCAAAGAAATCTGCTTTTTCTTCTTCAATATTGGGGTTTGAAGCCAGTGCTTTTTGAGAAGTGCATCCTTGTCCACCGCCTGAAAACCCTTTAAAAATAACACCATGAACGGCATTCTTTTTAGCTTGTGTAATGGCAATATCTGCTTTTTTAGAATAGGACCAAACCTTGATTAGATACGTTCCGTCTTTGCCAATACCGGCACATTCAATTTCATAACGCCATTCTCTTGTGGCTTTGTCGGCTTTTTTTTGTTTTCCTGATTGTGCAAAAAATGCAGTAGTAAAAACTAAAAGCACAAGAGTCATTAATTGTTTTGTTTTCATTTTTAAATTGATTTTAAATTATTATTTTCCTTTCTTTTGAACGATCAGCATTCCGGCATAAAAAGTTCCTCCACTTGTTTTCTTGAAGAAAGTTTTATCGGTTGTGCTGTTTGGGTTTTCTTCGTCAGCACCGTAACGGTTGTCCCAGATGGGTTGGCTGTCGTCTACTTTCAAAGAACCTACGACTACATATTCGGTTTTACCGTTTTTGTCTTGACGTTGTTCCAAAACATCAAATTTTGATTTTTCTGACACACCTTCTTTCAAACCAATTTTGGCTGTGATTGGTTCGCCACTATACAAAGGTGTTTTGGTTTTGAATTCATCATGATTTTTTTGAAGCTTAACAATTACAGCATCCACAGCTTTGATGGTTGCTTTTTCGATAAGTTGTTCTTCTGTTTTCTTTGTAAAAACGGATGATTGTACATCAGCCCATGAAGTATCAGATCCGATAAGTTCTAATTTAAAAATATTAGAGTCTTCAAACGCTTTCTTTTTTTCAGGAGTAATCGTTTTGTCATCAGCCCAATAATCATTGTAGAAAATAGCGGCAGTTTCATCATTCCAAACCAAGCGATATAAGTAAGCTGTGGTTTTAACTACATACCCTTTACCGGCTACAGTAACCGCACCAGAGGTTAATGTTGCTGTAGCAGCAACATCGCCTAAGCCTGCTGAACTGGCAACACTGCCAATTTTGTCTAGCCAACCGTTTACTTTTTTAGCTACTTCTTCTTTAGAAACGTAGTTGTAATCATTCACTAAAACAAATGTGTTCTTGATTAATTCTTCACCGGCATCAGATAAAGTACTTAAGCCTCTTTCACTTGCCTTAGCTTTGGCAATATCGAGTGCTCCTGCATCATAACTTCCACGGGTTTTAATTAAATCCATGTTGAAACCACCGGTTGCAGATCTGTTGAACCATTTGGCTACAACATCTTTTGCAACGTGATTGTTTTCAAGAAAAACAGAAATGTTTCCTGATTCATCTTTTGCGTTTGAGGTAGGAATAACACGACTTCCAAGGTTGTGGTCGTTGAATTTTTCCGGAATTGGACCTTTTTCGAATGATTCTCTTATCACACTTGCATAAGGTCGGGTTTGGTCATCAATCATCATCGTGTAAAGTGAACTTCTACGATATTTTGTAACTGGATTGGTTGCTTCTGTCTGGGCGGTTATTGTGGAAGTCCATGAGAGAACGGCAATAACAAGGAGTATATTTTTTTTCATCAAAGACAGCTTAAAATAATTTTCCAATAGAAAATTGGATTACGGCATTACTAGCTCTATTGTTGTCACCTAAGTATCCTAAATCAGACAATCCTAAATTATATCTAGCTTGAAAAAACACACCATTTTTCAATTCATAGTCTAGTCCTGCATCCAAACCAAAATCGATGGTTTTAATATTATCAATTTTTTCATTAGAATCATTGGTTTTGTATTTTCCAGAAACTAAGAATCCGACTTGTGGTCCTGCTTCTAAACTCAAACTTTTAGCGATTGGAAATTTTGCCAATACAGGAAGTATAATATAATCTATTTTAAGTCTTCCGCCGCCATCGCTTGTTACACTAGCTCCTTGCCCAGAATAGAGTAACTCGGGTTGTATTGAAAATTTGTCATTAACAATAATCTCAGCAACTAAACCGGCATGGATACTTGTTCTGATGGCTACATCTTCAACATCTCCCATTAAATTAGCAACGTTCAATCCGCCTTTGATACCCAGTTTGATGCCTTCCTCGCGTTTGTTTTTTTGTGCATTTGCTACCACGATGGAGCATAATGCAAATAATAAGATAAATGATTTTTTCATGATTCGTTTGTTTTTGTTTTTTATGTTCTGATTTACAAGTTTATAACTTTTTTTTAAATTACACAATAAAAAAAGAGATGCTAAAATTTATTCAACATCTCTTTTAAATATTTAAGTAAAATAGGGGATTATCCTAATGCTGCTCTCTTAAATCCGGTAACGGTTAAGTTTGTGTCAACTGATTTTATGTAAGCAGAAACACTCATTGCACTGTCTTTGATGTAATCTTGATTTACCAAAGTATTGTCTTTGAAGAAACGACCTAATTTCCCTTTCGCAATATTTTCGATCATAGCTTCAGGTTTTCCTTCTTGACGCAACAAATCTTTAGCAATTTCGATTTCTTTTGCAATGGTATCAGCATCAACTCCAGCTTCGTCTAAAGCGATTGGGTTCATAGCTGCAGCTTGCATTGCTACGTTTCTTGAAGCTTCTTCAGCTCCGGCAACGTTAGCAGAAAGTGCTACCAAAGTAGCAATTTTGTTTCCGGCGTGGATGTAAGATCCAACAAAAGCACCAGACAATCTTTCGAAAGAACCGATTTCGATTTTTTCTCCGATTACACCGGTTTGCTCGATTAATTTTTCAGCTACAGTGATTCCGTTGAAATCAGCAGCCAAGAAAGCTTCTTTTGTATCGAAGTTCAAAGCCAAAGTGGCTAAGTCTGTAGCTAATTTTACGAAACCTTCATTTTTTCCAACGAAGTCCGTTTCGCAATTTAATGTGATCACTACACCAGCAGTTTTGTCAGCATTTACAATAGCAATCGCAGCACCTTCTGTAGATTCTCTGTCAGAACGGTTGGCCGCTACTTTTTGTCCTTTTTTACGTAGGTTTTCAATTGCTAAATCGAAATCTCCGTCTGATTCAACCAATGCTTTTTTGCAATCCATCATTCCGGCACCGGTGATGGTTCTTAATTTATTTACGTCTGCAGCAGTAATTGTTGCCATTTTTTCCATGATTTTTAAAGTTAAAATGAATTACGAATTACAAATTAGGAATTACGCCTAAACATAATTCCTAATTCATAATTCGTAATTGTTTTGTTTTATTCTTCTGTTTTTTCAGCTTCTTCAGTTTCAGGAGCAGCTACTTCAGCAACCACTTCTTCTACTACCGGAGCAGCTTCAACAATTGGAGCTTCAGCTACTACTGCTGTAGTTTCTTCAGCAACTTCTTCAGCGTTTTCTTCCGGAATGGCATCAGCATTTCTGTTAGAAAGTCCGTCGATAACGGCAGCAGTCACTAAAGATAAAATTTTATCGATTGATTTAGAAGCATCATCATTGGCAGGGATTACGTAATCCACTTCACGTGGATCAGAATTTGTGTCTACCATTGCGAAAACTGGAATGTTTAATTTTTGTGCTTCTTTTATGGCGATATGCTCAGCTTTTATATCTACTACGAACAATGCAGCTGGTAGTCTAGACATATCAGCGATTGAACCTAGGTTTTTCTCTAATTTAGCACGAAGACGATCTACTTGCAAACGCTCTTTTTTAGAAAGGGTCATGAATGTTCCGTCTTTCTTCATTTTATCAATAGAAGCCATTTTCTTAACGGCTTTACGGATGGTTACGAAGTTGGTCAACATTCCGCCTGGCCATCTTTCAGTGATGTAAGGCATGTTGGCAGCTTTTGCTTTTTCAGCAACGATATCTTTTGCTTGTTTTTTGGTAGCAACGAATAAGATTTTTCTACCTGATGCAGCAATTTTTTTCATGGCTTCGTTAGCCTCTTCAATTTTAGCTGCAGTTTTATATAGATTGATAATGTGAATTCCATTACGTTCCATATAAATGTAAGGAGCCATGTTCGGGTCCCATTTTCTAGTCATGTGTCCGAAGTGAACACCTGCTTCTAGTAATTCTTTTACTTCTACTTTTTGTGACATTTTTTTCTTAGTTTACGTTCTGTTGAATTAGCAATTTCTAAGTAGCTCTTGCGATGGTCTTAAAAATTTAGATGCTAAACTAATTTCCTGATGAATCAGGACAACAACAACATTGTTTTTAATTTTACTAATCTGATGTCTTGCCCAATAGACAAGACAGGCAATATTAACGTTTAGAGAATTGGAATCTCTTACGAGCTTTCTTCTGACCGAATTTTTTACGTTCTACCATTCTTGGGTCTCTTGTTAATAAACCTTCTGGTTTTAAGATAGCTCTGTTTCCTTCGCCAACTTCACACATTACTCTAGCCAAAGCCATACGAACAGCTTCTGCTTGACCTGTTGAACCACCTCCGTATACGTTTACTTTTACGTCAAAGTTGTTTACGTTTTCTGTCATAGACATTGGTTGTAATACTTTGTACTGTAATGTAGCCGTTGGGAAATAAGTTGCAAATTCTTTTTTGTTCACGGTGATTTTACCTGTTCCTTCCGAAACGTAAACACGTGCCACAGCGGTTTTTCTTCTACCGATTTTGTGAATTACTGCCATTACTTAAGATCGTTAAGGTTAACTGTTTTAGGTTTTTGAGCGCCTTGTTTGTGCTCTGAACCTACAACAACATTTAAATTTCTGAAAAGTTCTGCTCCTAATTTGTTTTTAGGCAACATACCTTTCACCGCTTTTTCTACTAATAATGCAGGGTTTTTTGATTGCAATACTTTAGCAGTTAAAGTTCTTTGTCCTCCTGGATAGCCTGTATGACGCATGTAAATTTTGTCATCCATTTTTGTACCCGTAAGGTTAATTTTTTCTGAGTTGATAACAATGACGTTATCTCCGCAGTCCACGTGTGGTGTGTAACTTGGTTTGTACTTACCTCTCAAAATCATAGCGACTTTTGAAGCAAGACGACCTAAGTTGTGACCATCAGCATCTACAACAATCCACTCTTTCGTTACCGTGGCTTTGTTGGCTGACATTGTCTTGTAGCTTAATGCGTCCATAATATTATTTTAATTAAACATTCCATCCCCAATAAAGGGGTTGCAAAAGTACATTATTTTATTTTAAATCCAAATAGCTGTAAAAGATTATTTTAAGGTTTTTTTTGGCTCGTCATTTTTTTTGTAAATCAGACTTTTATACAGCATAAAAAAAGCCACCTAAATAATTATAGATGGCTTTATAATATATCAATTCTGGTATCAAACGATAAATAGATTTGCAATTGTAACTACTTGCTGTGTATTTAAAGCTTCATCAAATGATTCCGCACCAGCAAATCCCGGAATTGCCGGTCCTAAAGAGCCATTATTTACAGTTGAAGTGTTAAATCCTGCCTGCATGGTATTTTCCTCGCCGACATAGTTTGCATCGGCACGGGAATCTATACCATTAGAAGCTCCGGTGGCTCCTCCGATCCATCCTTTCTGACCTCGCATTCTTCTGATTTGAGAAGCGTGGCGTGCTTCAACGGAATGTATTTGAAGCGCGACAGTAAGAAGATCTGTACCAAGCAAGTTGCCAGCCTGTCCTTTATATGCTCTAACCCCCGTATCTTCAAATGCCTGTGCAACTGCCATAAAAGTAGCTGGGTTTGAAAAAACATCTGGAAACGCACCGCCAGCGGTAAAATCAAAAGTTGGTTTTGGGACAAAATTTGCACTTGCAGTGCCACCCAGACCAGCTATAAGATAATCCACATGGGCATTTTCATGCTGTGAAATTTTCGCGATTACCGTACGGTCAGCGAGAGAAATCAAACCTACTGTGTCAAGACCAATTTGATAAAATTCTTTTTCGAGGTATTCAAGCGTCAACGCCAACTGTAAAGCACCGGTCGGTGTGTTTGGCGTTGGGCCAATATCAGAAGCGAATGCTTTGTTTGATAAAGCGGAAAGCCCAAAAGGAATAGAAGCGAATGCTATTTTTTTACCAATATTTCCAAACTGTCCAAAACTTTCTCTTCTTGAGGCTTTTCCGGTCATCAAATTATCGTCGGAAAAAATCTCTAATAATTTTGAGATATTCATGATTTTTATTTTTTTAAATTAATTTTATGGTAAATACATCGCTGTGAATTGTGTCGTGATGAATGGGTCGGCAACAGGGATTACCAGTGAAGGTACTTTAGCAGTATCAAGCCCGGTAATTGGATCCACGATATCATCTCCGGCAAAATCTACCGAACCGGGATTTAGCAAATTCCTAATGGCCGATGCGTGTCTTGCTTCAACTGAAACAATTTTCCCCGCAATTAACAAATAGTCAGGATTTGTGATTATTTTTCCTGCGCCATTATATGCGCCGACTCCTGTGTCTTCCAATGCTTTCGCAGTATTAAGCACACTGCTACGACTATTAAAGTTTACAGAATCGTAATTAAAGGCCAATGCAGGAAGCAATTGTGTTCCTGGATCAGGCAACGCTCCGGTCAACGCAGTTTTAAAAAATTCTCTGTGGATGACTTCATGACGATACAAATCCGTCAAGACTGATTGTTCGTCGGCGTTAAAAATGGTCGTAAATTGAGAACTGTTGACCACTTTAGTGTAAAAGTCAGCCTCAAGTTGCTCTAAAGCATAGGCGTAAGTCAGGACTCCTAAATCGCCACCGCCCAAATCAAACACACCATTTCTGACACCTGGAAGTTGTGATGCAGCTGGTATAGTGGTGTTGTCATCATCATTGTTACATCCCACCAAAAGTAAACCTACTCCGACTGCTGACAAGCCGCTGATTTTTAAAAAATTTCTCCTGTCAGTGTGATAGCGCACAGGATGAACTTCATGAACTTTTACTTCATTTTTCATAATTTAGAGTTTAATATTCACATTCCGTTAATTAATCAAAATGAGAGCTTTGAAATATTGAATTTGATTGGTATTTCTTTAATTTACAGTTAAACTTTAGATTTCCTTCCAATTTTTTAATGACCTTTTTTTTGATTATGGTAAAGTTCCTCTTTGTACTTTATGAATACTTGTAGAATTCAAGCTATAACTTGTGAAATTCTTCAAAACGGTGACACTAAATATTCACAATATGTCATACTTAATCCTAAATCCTAAGCGTTTTTTTAAGGAATAGATATTATCAGCGATATATTTATCGTAAATCCTGAAACCGAAATGCATCGACCTGTTTATCAATTTAGTTTCTTATTTTTACGATTCAAATTAAGAGATATGAAATCGAAAGCCACCTTAAAACAAATCGCCAAAGAACTTCACGTATCGGTTTCTACCGTTTCGAAAGCATTGAATGACAGCCCGGAAATTAGTGAACAAACCAAAATCAAGATTAAGGAATACGCCAAACTCAAAAACTACAAGCCCAATGTTATTGGTTTGAATCTTAAAAATAGAAAGACGAAAACCATAGGCGTGATTATTCCTAATATACTCAATCCGTTTTTTGCCAAAGTGTTTACAGGGATTGAAAAAGTGGCTGAGGAAAAAGGATATAACGTGATTACTTGTATTTCTAACGAATCGCTTGAAAAGGAAATCAGCACCTTGGAGGTTTTAAACAATGGTACGATTGACGGATTTATATTGTCGGTTTCAGAAGAAGCGCAAAAATTGCAAGAGTACAATCACTTCAATGAGATTATCAATAGCGGAACTCCGATTGTGATGTTCGATCGTATTTCGGATCAAGTGGAATGTGACAAAGTGATCGTCGATGATTTTGATTCAGCTCAAGATGCCACGCAACATCTAATCAAATTGGGTTGTAAAAACATCGCATTATTTTCCGCCATTGATAATTTAAGTGTTGGAAAACTCAGAGCCGACGGTTATTTCAAAGCATTGGAATTGAATAATATTAAAGTCAATCAAGAAATAATCATACGCTCCGATTCAGAAACTGATTTCGACATCAAAGCGCAAGCTCTATTTAACAACCAAAAAATTGATGCTGTTTTTGCTTTAGACGAGCATGCTTCTGTAACCGCCATCAAAATGGCATTGAAAAAAGGATACAAAATTCCCGAAGCAATTTCGATTATTGGTTTTGCCGATGGCGTTTGGTCAAGAAGGTTAACGCCGAGTTTGTCAACGGTGAGCCAACATGGGCCGGAAATTGGTGAAGCTGCTGCCCGATTGCTTATTAAAAGATTGGAAAGTAAAGAAGACGAAGAACTGCCTTTTGCGACAACCATTATCAGAACGGAATTGCGACAACGCGAATCTACCAGAAAATTATAGTTTTTTCAATTCAAAAATAAAATTGGATTCTAAGGCCACCTTTTTTTCCAATATCAAATCGAAAGCGATGTCATTTTGTAATGCTATCGCTTTTATTTTTTCGAGTTCACAATCTTCTGAAAGAATCATGTAAGTTGTGTTGGTTGCATTTAAATATGCTGGAAGCTGTTGAAAAAGCCTTTCAAAATACTCGAAATTTTCTCCACAAAACCAAGCATTTTCAGCAATCGAAGTTGGGCTTTTAGGATAATACGGCGGATTCATGATAATGTAATCGAATGTTTTTCCTTGCAGTTTTTCGAATAAATCAGATTGGAGAATAGCCATTGAAACCAGATTGTCTTTTGCATTTTGATGTAAAGCTGACAACGCCACATCATTAATATCGGTTGCCGTAACGACTGCTCCTTTTTGCGCCGCTAAAATTGAAATTATACCACAACCGCAACCCAATTCTAAAACCGTTTTGTCTTTGAGCGAAAGCGTGTCGATAAAATCCAACAACAGTTTTGTGCTAATGGTAATGAATGGCGGAAACACAGTCGGCTCGACCCAAACAGTAATGTTATTATATGAATATTTTCGGCGCTTTTTCAAATAAACAGCACTGGCTTTTTGCAATATTGGACTGAGGATTCTTTTAATAATGGCTTTCATGAATTTTTTAAAATCTAAATTTTAAACTTTGCGTCTCCGCGTCTTTGCGAGATTTTATCTTTTCTCGCAAAGGCGCAAAGACGCAAAGAGATTTGTGGTATATGAAAAATTACTCTGAATAAAATCCCTCTATTTCAGGTTGACGGTATTTCCAAAGTTTGTGCAAAGCCTTAATTTCATATGGATGATGATAAAAATTACTTTGGTAACGCAAACTCGAAATGGTTCTAAGAATTTGTCTTTTGTAACCCTTGATTCTAAAATCAGAAACTGTCGGATAATACCCATTCAACACTGTTTCGAAATTTTTAATCGTATCAATCATATACGGTTTGAGCCAAGGCGTCAGTGGGTTTTTTCTGAGATCGAAATTTTCCCAACTCGGCGAAATCCAATCTTCCAAATGTTCGGGAAATGAAAAACCGGCTTCGAGAATTTGCTTGTACAATTCCGAACCTTCCGTCGGCACTGGACTAAAAAGATAAATGATGATTTCCGCATCAGGATTGATGACTTTGATTTCTTTGATGAAATTGATATCCCACAAAATCTGATCATAAACTTCTTTCTCCGTTTTGGCGGGCATGCCTAAAACAAATGATAATTCAGGAATGATGTCGGCATTTTTCATGCGCAATACAAAATCTTTAATCATTTGTCCCGATTGTGTTCCGCCTTTATTCATCTGTTTCAAAACGGCATCGTTTCCCGTTTCGGCACCAAGAAAAATCATTTTGCAACCGGCTTTTCGCATGAGTTTCAAATCGTCGTCGCTATACATATTAATCGTATCGATACGCCCTTCGCCCCAATAACTGATATTGTCATTCATGATCAATTCCGAAAATTCGAGCACTCTTTTTTTAGCCGTGAAGAAATTATTGTCGTGAAATTCAATCGCATCAATACCATATAGGTCTCTGAAATATTTCACATCTTCATAGATTCTTGAAGCCGACATGCCTTTCCATTTGGCATTAAAAATTGGAACGACCGCACAAAACGAACACGAAAACGGACAACCCATACTCGAATGGTAAGACAAGGTTTTGTTGCCCATAAAGGTTTTCGCGAGATAATTTTTGACAGGATAAAACGAATTCAAATAATCATAAGGAAACTTCGGCAATGTATCTTGATCGAGTAAAGCTTCGACAGCCGTTTTAACGATTTCACCTTGAGCATTTTTATAAATCAGGTTTTTGATTAAAACCAATGCTTCGGTTTCATTGGCTTCAATGGTTTTGATGAGTTCTGGGAAAGTATTGTCGCCAGGACCATTGATGACATAATCTACAACACCGGAATTGAGTGCTACTTTATATTGATTCGATGCAAAATATCCGCCCCAAACCGTAACGATATCAGGATATTGTTCCTTTATTTTTTTTGTGAATGGAATCGCCTGACGCAATTGTGGGCCGGGCATGACCGTCGAACCGAAGTATTTGAATTCACCGGTTTTCAAATAGTTTTCAATAGTTTGCCATGGATCTTTTTCGAGATTGCCGTCCACAAAAACATAGTCGTATTTATCATGAATCGATGCGCCAACTTGCAGAATCGAATTTGGAATGCGATGCTTGCCATTGGCGCTGCGCGGATTGAATATGATGGTTTTATTTTTCATAATTAAAAGGCGCTACAACAGCGACTGCAAGCCGGAAGAAATCCACCGGCATCTCGAAGGTCTTTGCGGAATTTCCCAAAAACCTTAGAATTCCAAATGTCTTCTAGCGAGGTGTCGTATAGGTTTCCAACTTTCAAATTATAACACCTGCCGTGTGCCGGAATAGCCGAACCATCCGATTTGATCATGATGCTCGAATAAACCGCTTCGCATCTTTTGCCGAGAATTACCTCAGATTTGTGGTAGTACGTTTCTAAACTTTCTAAATCATGGATTTCCGGGGAAAAGTAAATTTTAAAAGGATATTTTTCTTGCGTTATCTTTTGTATCTGTTCTAAAAGAAGTGGTAAATCCATATTGTTGAGGCTCATTTCATCCAAATTAGATTCCGTTGCGGGATAAGTATTTCCCCATATTTTATTATGGGCAATCGCAATCGCAGGTTCTCCAAATTGGGTGTGCATGAATCCAATTTCATGCAAAGGCAAATCTTTAAAATAATCAGCAAACAGTTTCAAATTATCTACATTCCATTCGGTGATTGCACTCACAATAGATACTTTTGGATGGTTCGGAAACGAAAATAATTTCCGAATCCCTTCGAGTGCTTTTTGAAAAGATTTTTCGTTGCCGCGAATCATATTGTGCGTCATTTCCAATCCGTCGAGCGAAACGTATATTTCACTAAGTCCTGCTTTAACTAAGGCTTCCGCTTTGTTAGGCAGCAATAAAGCATTTGTGGTTATTGCCGTATATAGATTTTTTTTGGTTGCATATTCAACAGCTTTTACAATTCCCGGATAGGCCAAAGGTTCCGTAAATGCAAAGCCTAATTTTGCTTTTGGAAAATAACGTTGCGTTTGATCCGCTATTTTTTCAAAAAGCTCCATTGGCATGTTGAGTGGTGTGGTGCCGACTAAATTGGTGGCGAAGTTTGTCTCTAAACTTTGGGTACCTACATCACACATTTTGCAGTGCAGATTACAGGTGTTGTTAACCCCCAAAACAATCCATTCGGGCGAGAAAAAATAATGCTCCGGGAGCATCTTTTTATTGGCATATTTCAAAACTCTTTCGACCATGGGATTAGCGATATAGATTTAATTTAGACTCCTTCATAACAAAAATAGGCATTTTAAATATTTTTTTTAAATTTGGTGGATGTTTAACACTAATAGCGTGAACTTCATTGATATTTCGGTTTACAACAGGAATATAAAATCGATTCAGGAAGAGATTGATTTCACGCCGCACTCTTTGGGTTATCTTGATTTCTTGGATAAAAATATCCATACTACAATTGTTCGCTTTGGCGATTCAAGTGAAGCATTTGACCGCTATAAACTTTATCGATACCATCTAAATGACAGCTTGCGCTTGTTTCGATTTCTTCATTCTCAAAAACCAGCCATTGTTTTATTTCACGGATTTTCATTTCCTTTTAGATTTCTATTCTTAAAATTCCTTTTAGGGAAAAACTTCAAATGGATCATTCAACATCATGCGGGCAATCCTTCTAAAAATAAATTAAAATCTTTAATCCAAAGAATCGCTTATTCTCAGGCTGATGGTTATTTGTTTGTTACGCAAGAACAAGCGTCTGCTTTTATTGAAAACAAAATAATTCCATCAAAAGATTCCGTTTTTGAAATCATGGAATGCTCCACTTCATTTGAGCTTTTTGATAAAAAAACCGCTAGGGCAAAACTCGGAATCACAACTGAAAAAAAAATCTTCATTTGGGTGGGAAACCTTGATGAAAATAAAGACCCGATGTGCTTACTCAGAGCTTTTCAATTTTATAAAAATCAAGGCAACATATTCGAACTGTATCTGTTTTATAACAAAACCGATTTATTATCCGAGATGGAAACCTTCATCACCCAAAATCACTTGGAATCTTTTGTTTTTCTTAAAGGAAAAATCAAGAATGCTCAATTGGAATATTGGTTTAATGCCTCGGATTTTTTTGTTTCCTGTTCTCATTCCGAAGGCAGTGGCGTGGCTTTGGCAGAAGCGATGGCTTGTGGCTGCGTTCCAATTGTGAGTAACATTCCATCATTTGAATACATGACCGAAAATGGCGCTGTTGGGAAATTATTCAACAAAGGAAATCCAATGCACTTGGCTCAAAAATTAACCGAACTAACCGGAATCAATATTGAGTCTGAACGAAAAAAAACCCGTGAAATATTCGTGGGAAAGCTCTCTTTTCAAGCTATTGGTAAAAAAACGTCGGAAGTGATTCATCATCTTTATGCTGATTTATAGTATAGGTCATAAATTTCTTTGCAAACAAAATCCATCGAATAATATCGAACGCGCTTGGCCGGAGGCAGGTTTTCTAGCAATACACTTATTTTATCCACAATATCCATTTTGATTTCATGAAAATGAAAATTCTCAATTGGCTTATCCATCATCGGAAGTGTGCCGATGAGCTGGCAGCCCGAATACAATGCTTCAAAATACACCGTCGAACCACCTTCAAAAAGAGAAGTATGCAAAAATATTTTGGAATGGTTCATTTTATCCAAAGTTGCAGCGTGTGAAATCATTCCTAAAAAAGTAACATTGTCTTCGAGATTGTTTTCTGCTACGAAACGTTTTAAATCTTGCTCTTGCTCACCCATTCCAGCCAATTCGGCTTTGATGTTGGGCTTTATTGCTTTTAAAGCCAGAATGATTTCGAGAAAGAATTTGTAGTTTTTCAATGGCGATAAAAATCCCGCACCAAAAACATCAATGTAGCGTTGCTCGTTATTAAGAGGCGGAAACAGGTTTTCATTAATGGCCATCGGAATTATTTTGTGTGCACGAATGGCGGCAGACTTATAAAGCGCTTCATTATTGTAATTTGACAACGTCATGATTTTGTTCGGATTGGGTTTGAAATAACGCAAATAGACATTGTCTTTTTTGACATCCTGCCCCAGCATCCAGGTGAATTTTTTGCACCGGAATACCTGAGTGAATACACTGAATTCGTTGTGCCATAAGTTTAAAATACCATCATATTGGTTGGCTTTAACCAGCCGATGTAGTTTATAAAATGATTTCAAAAGAAATACTACTTTCAAAGGATACTTGATGTCATTGCCTTGCAGCGGAATGATTTTGATGCCATTCCAATCATAAGGCTTTTCAAGCAACGGTTTGTGAATGGCGACAATTGTCAATTCGACATCTTGGTATTGTTCTTTGAAAGCTAAAAATACATGCTGCAAAAATGGAATCACATGACTTTCGCTCGCATCTTTTGGGAAACTCGGGGAAATAACCAACAGCTTTTTCATGATGATTTCTGGGTGCGGGTTATTGATAAACTGCTTTTTTCTAAAACATAAGTCTGTTCACAAAACGAATTGATCGCTGGATTATGTGACACGATAAGCACTGCCATATTGGTTGATGCTGCAATTTTTCGAATAAAATCATAGAGTTTTATTTCTAGTTCTTCGTTTTGTTGGTTGGTCGCTTCGTCTAAAATCAAGAGTTGCGGTTTTTGATATAAAGCCCTTAATAAAGCCAGTCGTTGCTTTTGTCCGCCTGATAATTTCGCGGTATTGTGTTGTATTATGGTTTCCAATCCATGTGACTGGTTTTGGATTAATTCTTTGAGTTCTAGATTTTCAAGTAAATAGTCAATGTATTCAAAATCGATTTTTGCAGCAGTTTGTCGCATCGTAATGTTTTCCAACAATGAACCGTGAAATAAGAACGGTTGTTGCGCAACATAACTGATAAATGGAAAAAACGGGTGGCTTTTTACGGGTTGATTATCAATAGTAATGCTGCCTTTATTTGGCATTAATAATCCGGCAACCAAATGTAAGAAAGTGGTTTTTCCGGCGCCCGTAATTCCTTTTATTCCAATGATATCGCCTCTTTTTATCGTGAAATTGATGCCTTCAAATACCGGAATCTTGTTGTTGTATTCAAAAGCAATATCGCGGAATGTTATATGGTTTTCAAATTTTGAATAAACCGTAGTCGTTCTATTTGCTTTTTGTGCTTTTTGCAATATTGCAACGCTGTAAAAATGAGCATTGACCATCGTGATGGCATTCAAAATCTTACTCAAAGAAGGCACTATCTTGATGCTCAAAGCGGCCAGAACGGAAATCAACACAAAGTTTTCGCCATTTCCGGTCGAAAAGAAATTATAAAAAATCAATCCGGCAATGCCAATAATCAGAAACAATTCTAAGTATTTCGAATAGTTACTCGAAGAAGAAGTCAATAAGCTCGTAACGCGATTGAGTGATTGGTTGTGGGTTTTAAATTTGCTTAAAAATGACTGTTGGTTCCCGGCGCTTTTGATTTCAATGTAACCATCTAAAATATTCAATAATTCCGCATTGGCTTTGGATGAAGCTTCTTTATAAGTGGTATTGATTAAATTCATTTCCGCTTTTTTCAACTTGAAAATCAATAAAGCGAAAAAGCCAATAGCCATTAAAACCACCAATGTCAATTTGAAATAGCAAATCAACAGCACCATTAAAATACTGATAAAAGTGAGGCTTTCAGAAACCAAAAGCAATAATGATGCAAGCAAACTCGTAGCAAAATCGCGCGTAGCGGTCGTTGTATTTTGGATCAAAGCCCCTTTTTCTTGTTCTTGAAAAGACAAATAATCACCATTTAAATATTTTTCAAGAATATCCATCGATAACGCATGCGACAAATCGTATAGAAACCTATACAACCGAACATTATATTGCGCTTGTAAAAGGTTTTTAATAACATAGAAAACCACTAAAAGGAGCACACCGAAGAGCAAAGTATTTGGGCTCAAAATATCTATCGGAAGCTGCTGTTCCTTAAAGTAAGTTGCGAGTTTGTTTTTGTCTAGCAATATCAGAATCGCCGGAACGAGGTAAGCAATCGAAATCAGATCCAAAAAACTAAAAACAACAGCACCATACAAAAACTTCCGAAAACTTTTTCTTTTAGTTTCGGGAATTACCGCATGGATGTTTTGTATTGTAGTAATGATTTTCATTTGTTTTTTTGCAAGGTGTCTTTTATTAAAGATATGATTTTAAAAGATTAAATGTTATACGATCGACTTCTTTGTTTTTTGATCAACCAAAACTTATGGATATGTGATAAAAAAGGCGATCGGTTGATGATCATTTCTTCTGAAACCATTTTCGCGGTATAAATATTTTGTGTTTGATAGGAATATATTTGGGTTAATTCGACCCAGCAATATTTTGAAACGATATTGGGAATTTGAATAGCATACTGCGGATTTTCAATATAGGCAATCTCATTTTTTTCAGTGGTGTAATTCCCAAGTTCATAAATGGCGTTTTCTTTATAAAAATCAGAAAAACCAATCGAAAAAACACCACCGATAATCACTTGATTCATGATTTTATTAGAAGCTCTGACACCAAAAATAAAGTGATTTTCAATTTGGCGGCAAGTGTCTACCGGAAACGAATTTTTGGTTTTTTCGGCTTTCGTGCTGATTAAAAAAACGGCTTTTGGATAATAAAAAAACGAAAGAATTTTATTAAAAATGACCGCGTTAAAAGTTTTAATGACGAAGTTGTTCTTTTTTAAAGCTCTTTTGTAAAATCGGTTGATGTATAGTTTTTGTAGCCATCCGACATTCAGGGTAGCAAAATCCACTTTAAAAATAACGACGGTTTCTTCTCCCAACGGAATACAATTTTCAAATGTGACTTGCCATACGATAATGGGTTGTTTGTTTTCGTTGAGAATCGTTAGTTTTTTTATTTCTTGTAATGCGTCGTCGACTTTTAAATCTCTTGGAATCGTAACGCCTATAATTTGAGGCTCATATAACAAATGAAAAACAGTACCATAATATTTCCGGTGATTCAATTCGATTTCTACAGGCTGCTGCTCACTTTCTATAAGCGGCAACTGCACAAACTCTTTGTGTTTTTTTGTCCAGAAATAATCAATCAGATGCATCATATTATAGGTTCTTTCTCTTTTAAAAAATATCGACATCGCCCAAAGTAAATTTTAGATTTTCCAACGGGAAGTTGGAATTTAAATTCATATAACCTGCAATCCAAGAATCGAAAGTATTCCATTTTTGGTTTTGCATCCAAAGATCAATAGTCGTATGTGGCGAGGTTTGCATGATGATTTCGCTAATGCCGGCTTTGCGACAAAGTTGTTTTAACTTTTGAAGTGCTTTGGTAAAACGCGCTTCAGAAATCGCTTCAACATCTCCAAGATACAATCCGTTTTTAATATTGATCCAGAACAAGCAACCTTCAAGCTCGATTACAAAACTTCCGGAAAAAGATTTATAACGATAATAATTTTTATTTCGGTCAACCGTAACGGCATTTTCGGGCATCATCGCATTGGTTTGAAGGATTCTGTCTACTTTGTATTGATTAAAAATCCAACCACAATATTTTTGATAAACAACGGCTGTGGCATTATTTTTTTTGACCAAATTTTCTATCGAAAATCGAGCAACTCGAGTCGAATAACCATTGATTCGCTCAGAATATTTCCAATCGAGTTTATTCAAAAAACCAGGTTCAGAATGCTGATTTGGAAATCCCCAGACGAAACTAATTCCGGACGTTTGTAACAAATCATAGGTTTGTTTCGCCAATTTTGTAAACAATCCTTTTCCACGATAATTCGGATGAGTCATCGTATTGACCGAATGCGCGGCCATTTCAGTTTGATTTTTATAGCGCATCAAAACCGGAATCACACCATAGAAAGCAATGGGTTTTTGGCCATCATAAGCGAAGTAACCATAATAATCTTTTTCAAGATACGAAGCATCAAACTTTTTCTCTAAAAGACCACGCAAAAGCGACTTTCTATATACTTGTTGATACAGTACATACAAATCATGAATGTTGTTTTTTGTGAAAGGTTTGATCGAATATTCCATAAATTATCGGTAACTGCCTTTTAGTAAACAAGCCAAAAGTTGGTTCTTGGAAATATACGGATTGATCACAAATCGATTTTTCAACGCGGATTTACGGCTGTCTTTTTCAACATTATAATCAAGCAACAGGATTTTTGAAAACCCTATTTCCTCGCAATGGTCAACCAATTCATCCGTATAAGTTCCGAAGGGAAAAGCAAAGGCTGTAATCTTATTTTTTATAATATCCTCCAAAATCGTCTTGCTATACCGTATTTCTTGCTGCGCTTTTTCTTTGGATATCGCTACTAAATTGGCATGCGTCATGGCATGGGCACCAATTGTAAACAAAGGATTTTGAGCAATTTCCTGAAGTTGTTCTTGTGACATTAATTTCCAATAGGTTTCGAGTTGTGGCGAATTGATATTGTTCCAATCTTCTTCAAAAACTTCATACAGCAATTTGATTTTTTCATAGTCTAGCTTCGTACAATAATTTTTTAAAGTGATGCCTTGGTAGGCAAATTCCTTTTTATGGTTTTTGCGAAAGTAATTTCCATTGAAAAGGATTTCTTTTTTTGGGGTATAATAGGTTACCAAATCGAGAAAATCAGACCAAATAATCTTTTTGTTTTCGGGAATTGTTGTGATGAAAAACGTTGCAGGAACTTTATATTTTTCGAGTATTGGAAGTGCCAATTCGTAGTTATTGCTGAGCCCGTCATCAAAGGTAATCGCTATGTTCAACATGTCTTTTTTAAATTTCTGGGCATAAAAATCATCCAACGAAATCAAGTTGTAATGTTCTAAAAAATATTGAATGAGCGCTTCAAAATAATCCTTCGAAACGAATCGACTGTTGTAGTCTGTGTTTCCGTCAAAATCAAGGCTATGAAAAACTAAAATCCGCTCACCATACCGATTTTTCAACAAATGATTTCCTAAACCCAATTGAAACAAAATGGTTTTATATAACAGCGCTAAACGATATTTTATTCTCAATAGTAACATTAAAAGAAATTATTTATGAAGCGTCATCAACGTATTGGCTACAATCGATTTGGTTTTTAATTTTAATATTTTTAAGACATTGCTTTGCTTTCCTTTGATCAATTCTCGATGGAACTCGACTTCATTCACCACTTTTCTAACCGCGTAATCATAATATTTCCGAGAATATTTTCTTTTGAAATCAATCTGCCTATCGGTTGAAGTTTGCCAATCGGGTTTGATGGTAATGTCATTTTCAATTTCAGTATACAATGAAGTACCTTTAATCGGATAAGCAATCGTAATGGTATATTGCGTCGGATTCGCGTCTTTCAAATATTGAATCGTTTCATTGATGTCATCTTCGGTTTCGCCGGGATAACCAACCATGATAAACGTTCCGGTTTCGATGCCCAAAGCATTGGTGTCTTGAATCATTTTCTTGACATGATTCACATCGACGCGGCGATCCATGAGATCGATGATTTTTTGGGAACCACTTTCGGCGCCAATCCAAATGCGGAAGCAACCGGCTTCTTTGAGCAAGCGTAGAATTTCTTCGTTTAATCGTTCGGCTCTGGTAATACATTCAAAACGAATTTGCGCGTTTTGCTTGACGACTTCTTCATGAAAAGCCGTGAGCCATTTGTGACTGATTGTAAACACATCGTCGACAAACCAAATCGCATCGGGTTGGTATTGGTCTTTGAGCATTTTCATTTCCTGAGCCACCAAATGTGCCGGTCTTCTGCGATAACTTTGCCCGTAAACCGCGGTGCTGCACCATTTGCAAGTGTAAGGACAACCGCGTTGCGTAGAAATCGTCATCGAACTTTCGCCATGATTTTTTTTCCAAGTCGATAAGTATTTTTCGTTTGGAATGGCATCGCGATTTGGTAATGGCAAATCGTCGAGTTCGCGGAATTTAGTTCTTGCCGGTGGTTGAATAATGAGGTTGTTTTCCTTAAATGCGATGCCATTAATTTCATGAAAATTACCTTGATTCATAATCGCATTATACAACTCAAAAGTCGTTTCTTCTCCTTCGCCAATGACTAAAAAATCTGCGCCGGTGTTGAGGTAATTGTCTATATTGTAGGTCACATCGGGGCCGCCAAGAATAATTTTCGGAAATCCGTAAGATTCGGATTTGAGTATTTTGATTAATGAAACGACCTCTATTTTCGTCATCAAATTGGTGTAGATCGCAATGACTTTGGGCTGTTTTTCTAAAATAAAATTAAGCTGTTCCGCTTTCGAAGAAAACGTCGAATCGAAAACATCATTGGAAATGTTTTTACTCAATAAATAACCAGACACATACAACAACCCCAATGGAGGATAGGGTTTCATAATCTTCTGCTCTTTCGGATCAGCAGATAAATAGTAAGCGTGGGTTAGTAGGATACTCATTTTTTTTCAAAAGCAATTAAATAATGATCCGCATATTTTGCTAAAAAACGATACGTTGTAATTTTTCTTTCTAATGCATTCAGTAGTGCAATGAATCGCGGTTTGTTTTTAAAAAATGGCTCCAAATACGAAGGCGGTACAAAAAAACCAATCGGATTCTGCTGCTTCAAATCGAAATAATAATCAGCTAAAGTTAGGGTTTCTTTTGGGTTATAGTAATAAGTAATGACTTTTTCTGCGTCGACATTGGCGATGACACTGTCTTTTTTTCTTCTGAATATGGATTTTAAATTTCCTTTGAGCAAGAAATATCCTTGTTCCCAAAGTGTATTTCGTGGCATAATCACCAACACCAATTTTCCTTTTTCGGTAAGCAATTGCGCTGCGTTTTTAAAAAATAATTCCATTTGAATTTCCGACAAACAATTCAATCCACCGAAATTGGAAAAGATCAAATCGAATTTTTCCGACGGAAAGTAAACAGATAAATCATTGGTGTCAGCTTGAATAAATCGGATACCATTTTGACTTTCTTTAGCTTTTGCAATAGCAATCATTTTCTCAGAAATGTCGGTTGCTGTAACATTAAAGCCTTGTTTTGCCAGCCAAATCGCGTCTTCGCCCGTGCCGCAATTGATTTCAAGTATGTTGCGAATTTTGTTAGAAAGTAATGGTGTCAATTGTTTGTATACCAAAGCACGCTGTAGTTTTCCGATAACAGTATTCGTAAAAGCAGCATCGTAATCGGCGGCGGCTTGGTCGAAATCAGCTTTCATGGTCATTCATTTTTAAATGCCAACCATCCATAAAAACACTTGGAACATAATAACCCAATTTCAAAATCGACATTAATTTTCCAAAATTCAATTGCGATGGTTGTTTCAATATCGATTTCAAATGACCAATGCCTTGTGCTTTTCTATATTCTTTATGAACGAAACGCTGCAACTTTCTATAAAAACTCGAAGAATAAGTGCCATTAAACATCATTTCGAAATCATCCGAATCCGACCAATTGGCTTTGAGCTTTAAATCGTCTTTTACCTTTTCGTAGAACAATGTTCCGGGTAAAGGATACGAAACGGAAATGCCGATGTTATCAGGTTGTAATGCTTTGACCATCGCAATGGTTTTCTGAATATCGGCCTTATTTTCACCCAAATAACCAAACTGTAAAAAGAACGCTACTTTGATGTTTTTGGCTTTCAACAATTGAGTCGCTTGATAAATTTCTTCAACTTTAGTGCCTTTATCCATAGCGTCTAAAATCTTTTGTGAGGCACTTTCGGCACCTACCCAAACTTCTTCCAATCCCGATTGTGCTAAAGCATCGATGGTATCTTCTTTCAATAATAAATCGACGCGACTTTGAATGAAGTACTTGATTTTTAATTGCGTTTTATCCAATTCGCGATTGAATTCTTGCACCCAATTGGGCTTTAATCCAAAAATATCATCGCACATCCAAAAGCGTTTGACTCCAAAATGATCTTGCAAATATTGTATTTCCTTGACAATATATTCTGGTGAATGCGCATTGTATCGGTTGCCATAAATGGGCTTCGCGCACCAATTGCATTTGTATGGACAGCCACGCGTGGTAGCAATGTTGAGTGTGAATTCTTGTTTGCTTTGTTTCCAAATGGCTTTGTAACTTTCGATGTCAACCAAATCCCAGGCAGGTTGCGGCAATTCGTCTAAGTTTTGAAGTACGTTGCGTTTCGGATTGACTATCGTTTGGGTTTCTTTTCTATAAACGATTCCCGAAATTTGATTCGACGGTTGGCTGTTTTCAATAGCATTCAGCAATTCAAGCAAAGTAATTTCACCTTCACCTTTGATGATGAAATCGGCACCTTGATCTAGATATTTTTCATAATGATCGGTCGAATCAGAACTGCAAACCACAACAATACAGTCGTATTTTTTACCAATCGCAATCATTTCAAAACAAGCTTCACGCATATTGGTCAAGCACATTTTGGTTAAATAATTGAAACCGTCATCGTAAATCACCAAATATTTAGGCTTGGTTTTTTCAAGAATTGGGATGATGTTGTTTGGATTGTCGAGTAAATTGGTGTCGAATAAGTCAACTTCATAACCATTTTTTCGCATCAAAGAGGCCGCATACAAAGTGCCCAATGGCGGAAAAGGTGTTTTGTTTTTCCATTGTTTTGGGTCGAGTTTGTAATAATAGGAATGTGAAAAAAGAATCTCAGACATGTTCCTTTTGTAAAACTAAATTAAATTTCAGCCGCACTTCTTCAAGTTTGGCATTCAAAGATAAGATAACTTTTTTTTGAAAATTAGAAGGATGGTGTTTCGAAATGTTTTTGGTTGATTTTAAAGCAATTTTAAAATCCTCATCGGTTAAATAATCAAACTTTGCTTTCCATTTGATAAGCGTAATCGATTTTAAACAGTAGTCGATGGCATTTCCGAATGCATTATTCAGAGTAAACTCAATGCTTTTGGTAAACAATGGTTTCTTGATGGTGGGAATTTGATTCAAATCGGTATTGAATTTTGTAAAATATTTTGTCACCCACGAATTGGTTTTATAGAAATTTTCAAAATGCACTTTGCCTTGCATCGGAATTAAGGTTTTTATTTCTGTGGCAGTAAAACGATTTTGTTCTACAATTTCCAATTGCTTTGAAGAAATGAAATAGTTGACACAGAAATATTTCTTAGAATTCAGCAGGAATATTTTCTTGTAAAGGATTAATAACGTTCTGCAAATCCAAAGTTTGTTGTGTTTGGTGATGACGAAGAAATCGATATCACTATCAGTGTCATAATATCCTTTTGACAAAGAACCCGAAACGCCAACAGCTTCCACAAAAGGGAATTTAGCGATAAGGCTAGCTCTTTCTTGGGCTTTTACAAGCGCTTTTTTGGCTAAGACATTTCCTTTCATTCGTCTGATTACACTGTCTAAGTCGCTCCCATATACATAAAAATCATCCACTTTAGTGAGGATTTTCTCGGCTATCAAATGCGCCAATTCGTTCGATGTCTCAGCGATTTCCTCATGGTTGGTGTAACTATGAATTTCCTCTATTTTTAAAGGATACTTAAAAATCGAAAAATACAATATGGTTTTCAGTGATTCCAAAATGGTTGATTTTGATTGGGATAAAATTAGACAATTGTTTTTGAATAAAGCCGAGTCAATTTTCAATGTTTACTATTTGTCTACTTAAATATTATTAGATTTAAGACTATAAGACAGTAAGATTTTGAGGCGATTGAATCTTATAGTCTTAAAATCTCACAATCTTATTGTCTATTTATAAATTCATAAGTTAAAAGATAAATGAAACTGTAACATACAAATCATTTGAATGTCTATATAAGGAATCAAAAAATCCAAGTGGTATGAGAATCATTAGTAAGCTTATTTTTATTTATATCTTTTTCTTTTTTCATACTATTTATGGACAAGATAAAAATATTATCCCAAAGAAAATCTATACTACAAAAGCCCTTAGCGAACATGAATCGCCTACGATGGATGGTCTTATTAATGAAAAATGTTGGGATATTGTTGATTGGTCCAGCGAATTTATAGAACATGAACCTGACGAAAATACCACACCTACAGAGCAAACCAAGTTCAAAATCATTTACGATAAAAAATATTTATATATCGCTTACCGCTGTTACGATAAAGATCCGGCGGGCATTGTAAAAAGAATGTCAAGACGCGACGGATTTGAAGGTGATTGGGTGGAGATTAATATCGACAGTTATCATGATAAACGCTCGGGGTTTTCATTTACAGCTTCCGTTTCGGGCGTCAAAGGCGATGAGTTTATTTCTAATAATGGCAACAATTGGGACGGCAGTTGGAATCCGATATGGTATTTAAAAACCAACATCGATGAAGAAGGTTGGACGGCAGAGCTTAAAATTCCTTTTAGCCAACTCAAATTCGGAAATGACAAAGAACAAATATGGGGAATTCAAGTGCAGCGCCGGTATTTTAGAGCTGAAGAGCGATCTACTTGGCAACGCATTCCTTTAGATGCTGCAGGTTGGGTTAGTGAATTTGGTGAACTTCACGGTTTGAAAGATATCGAACCACAAAAACAAATTGAAATCCAACCGTTTTTTGCCTCACAGCTCAATACTTATCCTGAAGAAAAAGGAAATCCGTTTCGTGATGGGAGCGATGCCAAAATCAATGGCGGTTTGGATGCGAAAATTGGTGTGACCAACGATTTGACTTTAGACCTTACGATCAATCCTGATTTTGGGCAAGTTGAAGCAGATCCTGCATCGATTGCATTGGATGGTTTTCAAATCTTTTTTGAAGAAAGACGACCTTTTTTTGTAGAAAACAAGAATATTTTTAATTTCAAATTCGCCGATAACCAAGACAATTTGTTTTATTCTCGAAGAATTGGAAGAAGTCCACAAAGGGAAGACTTTATTGACAGCAATGAGTTTATCGATGCACCCAAAAACACGACCATTCTTGGTGCTGCGAAATTCAGCGGAAAAACCAAAAACGGATGGTCGCTTGGGGTTTTAGAAAGTGTCACCGATAAAGAATTTGCAGAAGTTGACAATGCTGGTGACCGAAGAGAAGAAATTGTAGAGCCTTTAACCAATTATTTTGTAGGACGAGCGCAAAAGGATTTCAACAATAGAAATAGTTTTATCGGAGGAATTTTCACCGCAACCAACAGGAATTTACAAGGTGAAGAATTAAATTTCTTAAGAAAATCAGCCTATACTGCCGGAATAGATTTTCAACACAATTGGAAAAACAGAAAATATTATTTTTCAGGAAACGTCGTAACCAGTCGCGTAGAAGGCAGCAAAGAAGCCATCACAAGAACGCAAAGAAGCTTGACGCATTTGTTTCAACGCATCGATGCCAGCCATGTTGAAGTTGATGATAACAGAACCTCATTAACAGGAACCGGCGGCCGCTTCGAAATGGGAAAATCTAGCGAAGGCCATTGGCGTTACACCGGAATTATGATGTGGCGCTCACCGGAATTGGAATTGAATGATGTTGGATTTTTGAGACAAGCAGACGAGGTTCGTCAATTTGGGATTGTGACCTACCAAACACTTAAACCTTTTGGGAAATTCCGAAAAGTATTTACGCGATTCGAGCAATTTTCGAGTTATGATTTCGATGGAAATTACAATCGAATGCAATACACCTTGACAAGTAATGTTAACCTCAAAAGCAATTGGAATATCAATGGGCAACTTGTTTATAAACCTAGAATTTATTCGAATACGGTTTTGCAAGGCGGGCCGCGTTTTAGATATTCTGAGGAATTTTTCCAGTACATTAATTTCGGTTCGGATGGCAGGAAAAAAATCAGTTTCTATGGTGGAATTTACCATTCCGAAGGTAGGAATAGTTCTTTTTCTTATATGGAATATGACGGTGGAATCACGTATCAACCCATCAATGCTTTGACGATTTCTTTGAGTCCAAATTTTCAAATCAATAAAAGTAAAACGCAATTTGTACCTGATGCTGGCTTTGGCGATACACGAAGATATGTTACCGCTGCATTGTCTCAGCAAACTTTAAATGCCACGATTCGAGTGGATTATTGTATCAATCCAAACTTGACGATTCAGTATTATGGGCAACCTTTTATTTCCAGAGGAAAGTATCAATCGTTCAATTATGTAAGCGATGCCAGAGCGAAGTATTATGGCGACAGGATTACAATGTACAATCCCAATCAAATTAGTTTTAATGAAGCCGACAATCAATATTCAGTAGACGAAAACCTTGATGGAACAGCCGATTATGAATTTGACAATCCAGATTTTTCTCAAGTGTCTTTCAATTCTAATTTGGTCATTCGTTGGGAATATATTCCGGGTTCGGAAATATTTTTGGTATGGTCGCAAGGAATATTCGGAGAAGCCAATTCGCGAGATGATTTGTTTACAGGCATCAACAATCAGATATTCAACAGAAAACCTGAGAATATCTTTTTAATCAAAGCAACGTATCGGTTTGTGTTGTAATTAATGCGCCGCGAGCCAATCTTTTCCAATACCCATTTCAATATCTAAAGGCACAGCCATGATAAAAGCATTTTCCATTTCATGCTTAATCATCGGTTGAATTTTTTCGAGTTCTGATAAATGAACATCAAACACCAACTCGTCATGCACTTGCAATAGCATTTTAGATTTCCAGTTTTCTGAAGTTAATTTCTTATGGATATTGATCATTGCAATTTTGATAATATCAGCCGCACTTCCCTGAATTGGAGCGTTCACAGCATTGCGTTCCGCACCACTTTTGACCATCATATTCGCAGAATTGATGTCTTTGAGATAACGTCTTCGTCCCAAAACGGTTTGTACGTAACCATTTTCTCTAGCAAAATCAACTTGTTCCTGCATATAAGATTTGAGCTTTGGATAAGTTTGGTAATAAGCGTCAATCAATTCCGCACTTTCTTTTCGAGACAATGAAGTTTGGTTGCTCAACCCAAAAGCAGAAACACCATAAATAATTCCGAAGTTGACCGTTTTGGCGTTGCTTCGCTGTTCTTTAGTGACTGCTTCTAATGGCACATTGAATACTTTTGCAGCAGTACTTCTGTGAATGTCTTCGTTGTTTTTAAACGCAGCAATCATGTTTTCTTCACCGCTCAAAGCTGCAATGATGCGCAATTCGATTTGAGAATAATCGGCAGATAATAAAGTGTAATTTTCATCACGCGCAATAAATGCTTTTCTGATTAATCGGCCTCTTTCCGTACGAATCGGAATGTTTTGCAAATTCGGATTGTTGGAACTCAATCGGCCTGTTGCCGCTACGGTTTGCATGTAATCGGTATGTACGCGCCCGGTTTTCGTGTCAACCTGATTGGGCAATGCTTCTATGTATGTGCTTTGCAGTTTGACCATTTGTCGCCACTCGAGAATGTCTTTCACGATTTGATGCTCATTGGCTAAATAACTCAAAACTTCTTCTCCGGTAGCATATTGTCCGGTTTTGGTTTTCTTTTGTTTGGCACCACCGATTTTCATTTTGTCGAATAAAATGTCGCCGAGTTGTTTTGGAGAAGCCAAGTTGAATTTCTCTCCGGCAGTTTCATATATTTTTTGTTCGAAAGCATCGATTTCTTTTTGCATTTCGACGGACATCGATTTTAAATAATCCACATCGAGGTTGATGCCTTCCATTTCCATTGCTGCCAAAACCGGAATTAATGGAATTTCGATTTCATCAAACAGTTTTTTGGTTTCGGCTTTGTCTAAAATTGGACTAAAATTTTGTTTCAATTGAAACGTGATATCAGCATCTTCAGCAGCATACTCTTTGATGTCTTCCAAAGGCACTTCGCGCATCGACTTTTGGTTTTTGCCTTTTTTTCCAATTAAATCTTCGATGGATTTCGGAGAATATTTCAAATAAGTTTCCGATAAAACATCCATATTGTGGCGCATATCAGGATTGATGAGGTAATGTGCAATCATCGTGTCGAACAATTTTCCTTTGATTTGAACGCCATAATTGGCAAGGATTTTCAAATCGTATTTGATGTTTTGTCCAATTTTTTCAATTGATTCATTCTCGAAAAAAGGTTTGAATTTGTCGATTAATGCTTGAGCTTCTTGCTGATTTTCGGGAAATGGAACATAAAAAGCTTTGCCTTTTTCATACGAGAATGACATACCGACCAATTCGGCGTGAAGTGTATCTATACCTGTAGTTTCCGTGTCAAAACACACCGATGTTTGATGTGTCAAATTTTGTAAAAGTAACTTAATCGATAAGTCGCCTTGAATGGTTTGGTAAAAATGTTCGGTATTCGATAAATTGGTATAGAAAGAACTGTGTTTGACTTCGTTGGAATCATCATCTGAGAAACCGAAAAGATCGAATTGGTCTTCGTTGGTTTTCTTGGCTGGAGCTTTTTTGGGTGTTGCATCGGATGAATTTTCGGTATTTTCGTTGGTGTCAATTTCATCATATTCTTTTCCGGTGCCAAAATACTTATCGAATTGCGTTTTCATTTGACGGAATTCGAGTTCTTGAAATAACGCATCGGTTTTTTCAACATCAGGTTTCGACAATTCATAATCCGATTCATTAAAAGTAACCGGGCAATCTAATAATATTGTTGCTAATTTTTTAGATAGAATCCCTTTGTCTTTATTGGCTTCAATTTTCTCTTTCATCGCACCTTTTAGCTTATCTGTATTTGCCAAAAGGTTTTCCATCGAACCGAATTCTTTTAGTAATTTTTTGGCTGTGACTTCTCCAACACCGGGTAATCCCGGGATATTATCTGCAGCATCGCCCATCATTCCGAGAAAGTCAATGACTTGTTCCGGTCGTTCAATTTCGAATCGTTTTAATACTTCAGGAATACCCCAAATTTCGATATCGTTGCCCATTCTTGCGGGCTTATACATAAAGATATTTTCAGAAACCAATTGTGCAAAATCTTTATCGGGCGTCACCATAAAAACCTGGTAGTTTTCCTTTTCTGCTTGTTTGGCAATCGTACCAATCAAGTCATCGGCTTCAAAACCTGCTACTTCAATAATCGGAATGTGCATCGCATTTAATAATGCTTGAATGTATGGCACAGCAATCTTAATCGCTTCAGGTGTTTCATCACGGTGGGCTTTATATTCCTGGTACATTTCATAACGATATGTACTTCCACCTTTGTCAAAAGCAACGGCTAAATGATCAGGTTTTTCTCGCTTGATAACATCCATTAAAGCATTCATAAAACCCATAATGGCTGAAGTATCCATGCCCTTCGAATTGATTCGCGGGTTTTTTATAAAAGCAAAATAACCGCGAAAAATTAAGGCGTAAGCATCGAGCAGGTAAAGGCGTTTTTGTGACATAAATCAAATTTTATAGTGCGAGTAAAAATAGGAATTTGAACGATATGTTTTTGGAAAATCACAAAGGAAAGTTAAACTTTTTTAAAGCGCGATTTCTTCACCTAGACTTCATTTTAGGATTATAATTTTACTTCATCAAAAAAGATTATTAATTCAAAATTTTAGAAATCATGAGAAAAGTAGTAATGTTATTGGCAGTGCTTTTGGGCACAAGTTTTATGGTAAATGCAAACACCATCACCAAAAAAGCGAACACGTCAAAAGAAGTGGTGGTGCGTAAAAAACACCATAGAAAAGTGAAAAACGCAACTTCAAAAAATACTGAAGCGGCAGCACCTACAGCGAAAGTTCAAAAATAGTTTTGTAGTTGAGGTTGATTAATTAATTGGGTTTTAAAGCCGGTATTCATTATATCGGCTTTTTATTTCAATCTCGATAAATGAATGCCATTGGATTAAATTTTAGAAATCATGAACAGCATCCTTTCAACAATAATACTTCTATTTAGTATGGCTCTCGTTGCTCAAAACCAAGAAGTAGAAAAACAGATTGTCCCGCCATTAGAAGTGACAAAACAATTTCAAAAAGCATTTCCTAAAATCGAGCCGCATTGGGAAAAAACCTATCGTGGGAATGACCAAACGGAGTTGAATTACGATGCAGATTTTATTGTCAATAACATCAAAATGACTGCTATTTATAATGTGTTTGGCGTTTTTAAAGTGTTGCATTCCGAAATTTCGTTGGCTGAAATTCCAGTAGCAGCTTCAAAATATTTGAAAAAAAATTACCCTGAAAACCAAATTTTAGACAGCATGAAAGTCATCGATAACAATAACAAAGTCACCTATGAAATTGGAATTAAGATTAACGACCAACTCAGCGATGCTGTTTTCAATAATAAAGGAGAGTTTCTAGAAATTGTTGCAAAATAGTAATGGAAGATTATTAAGATTGATGATCAAGTCGGCGCAACCATTTGCCGGCTTTTTGATTATATTTACTTTCGCTTTTACCCATAGTTTATGAATGTTTTAATTGTTGAAGATTATCAAGAATTGGCTGTCGAAATTGTTGACTTCTTATCGAAGACTGGCTATCTGTGCAAATGGGTGTCGAGTTGTGAAGCGGCTTTAGAAGAAATGGAAGTCAATTCCTATGATGTGATGTTACTCGATTTAGGGCTGCCAGACGGCGATGGTTTTGAAGTGTTGAAAAGCGTAAGAAAACAACAGTCGAAAGTCGCTGTGATTGTCATTACCGCACGTGGCGAACTCGATGATAAAATTGAAGGTTTGCAATTGGGTGCCGATGATTATCTCACGAAACCTTTTGCTTTGACAGAATTGGGCGCACGGTTGTTCGCGGTTATTCGTCGGATTCATGGATTTACAGTTAATGAATTGAACATACACGGATTTAGTTTGCAACTGCAAGATTATAAAGTAAGTTATAATGCCATTCCGATTAATTTAACCAAAAAGGAATTTGATATTTTTCAATATTTGGTACTCAATAAAAACCGTGTCATCACCCGATTGCAGCTCACGGAACACATTTGGGGTGATATTTTGGAAGTCAATTCTGATTCTAATTTCATCGATGTGCATGTGCGGAATCTCAGAAAAAAACTCGACAAACACGATTCGATTGCATGGTTTGAAACCGTTCGCAATGTGGGTTATCGCATTAATGATTAATCAATTGAAATGAAAATCAAACACCAACTCGCCATTTTCAACGCGCTGACTCGACTGTTGGTGGTTTTGATTCTGTGGATGTTGTTGCCGGTTTTGATTGAAAAAGTAGTCTACAAACACATCAATAGAGGATTGATTGAAAAGAAGCAAAAATTCATCGAACATCTTGACAAAGAGGAAATCAATGATTTTGTAATCCGTAAAGATTCGTCGGAAACCTACGCGAGTTTTTCTACGCTGCACAATGAGTTTCTGCAGTTGTCGCGGTTGACACAAAACCGAATAAATCCCAAAACGGTTTTTATTAACGAACCCAGAATTATTGAGGAAGAGCAGAATGATTACCGTATTCTGCAATATGAATTTATTTATGAAAAGGAAGCCTACCTGCTTGAAATCGGAAACAGCTTAAGCGAAATAGAAGATTTGACTTTTGCGATACGCTTGTTTATCCTGATTGTTTTATTTGTCATTTTGGTTGTGACTTTCCTTTTGGATACGGTGTTCATAGAATATCTGTTGAAACCGTTCTATAAAATCATCGACACTAAAATCCGGCGCGTCAACGAACCTGAAAAATTCGACCATACGCCGATCAATTCACATTCGGCAGATTTCCAGGAATTGGA
>NZ_JANOBI010000059.1:0-21500 GCF_031411595.1 Flavobacterium sp.
CCATTGGTGTTGCGTTACAAAAAGCGCCGCGCCATTCAAACCCAACTCCTCTGCATCGGAAAATAAAATAATAATGTCATTTTTATGGGTAGCCTTATGATGCAAAAAAGCGCGTATACCTTCTAAAATTGTAGCTACTCCGGAAGCGTCGTCGCTTGCTCCAAAAGAAAAAGAATGCGGCGCGCTGTCATAATGGGATAATAATAAAAGTGCTTTAGAAGAGTTTGTTCCGTCAATTCGGGCAATAATGTTTTTTGATTTAACGAGATTTCCCCATTCGGTTAGTGTTGTGCCTTCTTGAATTTGAGGATTCAACCCTAGTTTTTTTAATTCTTGTATTAAGTAATCGGCTACCACTTGATGATTTTGCGAACCGATATAATGTGGTTTTTGAGCAACATTTCGAATGTGTTCTAAGGCTTTGGGTGTAGAAAACTCAGACAAATCTGTCGAATCAGAAACCCTTTGCGGCATCGTCATGTAGTAGATGAAACCAAGCATTCCGACTAGAAACAGCGTCGCTAAAAGTGATGCGTTGTTTTTTTTCATTCGGTTAAGTTTGTGGGGATTATTGTTGTTTTTTGACCAGCATAAATGAATCGTTATCTAAATGTAAATAGCCTTGATTGTACACAAAATAATAGGTATTACCGGTTTTGGTTTGAAGTAAATTTGTGAAAAATTCAAATTCAAAACCTTTACTCAGTAATTTTCCTCGACTGGTTTTACGCTTTCCTTTGGGGTTGAGCTCGGAAAGAACGCGATAATTTTTACGCAATTTGTTGTTGACGTTGCGCATAAAATTATTACTATCCTTATTCATTTTATTATTGTAGCTGTTTCTACAACCATCACTACAAAATTTTTTGTCTTCACGACCGACGATTTTTTCATCGCATTCTAAACAGGTTTTCATGGCTTTGATATTGATTATTGGTGTATGGATTCGAAAGGTATTGTTGTAATCTGTCCTTAAAAATGTCTCTGAAACGGTAAATAAATTCCGTCGATAAAACTTTTAAAACCAATCAAATATAATAATTAATTTGCATTTACAAACGGTTGCAAATAGTTACATTCGAAATTAAACGTTTAACTACCGACTATCTTTCGGAAATCCTCACAACTTTGCAAAGTCAGAATCAAACCTGTTCACAAGTATTATTTTAATCACATTTAATTTTTTAAACGCCATGAGTACATTACGAAACCAAGTACAATTAATCGGACATGTAGGTCAAGAACCTGAAATCAAAACTTTTGAAGGAGAAAAAAAACTAGCCAGTTTATCTCTCGCTACGAACGATGTCTACAAAAATGACAAAGGAGAAAAAGTAGAAGAAACCCAATGGCATCGCATTAGCGCTTGGGGAAAAACTGCCGAACTCATAGAAAAATATGTTACTAAAGGGAAAGAAATTGCTGTGCAAGGAAAACTCACACATCGCAGCTATGACGATAAAAACGGTGATAAAAAATATGTTACCGAAGTAATCGTTTCGGAATTGGTACTATTGTAAAAACCGCAATAGGATGAGTATTAAAGTCTGCAACATTCGACTAGACAAAGAACATTTACAACCAGATCAAAATAGTATGAATGCCTTTCTGGATAGTGTAAATGTAAAATTGACGTCATCTAATTTTGTTACCACTGGAACGACGGATTATTGGTCGGTATTAATTTTTTATGAATCAAAAAAAGAAACGCAAACGCCTATTATTGAAAATCAATTAACAGGAGTCGAGAAAGAATTATACGAAGTCTTAAAAACATGGAGAAACAATAAAGCCACGGAATTAAACTTGAAACATTTTATGATTAGCCATAATTCTGAATTGATGAACATAGCCATTAAGAAACCTAAAACCATATCCGCATTAAAAAAGATAAAAGGCTTTGGAGAAGTTAAAACTGCCAAATTCGGTCAAGAAATTCTGAGTGTCTTAAACTCGTAAATTACAAAAAGAATCTTTTCAACAAGCGACAAAATTGAAGTTTTGTCGCTTCGATTCTTATAAAAGTTTCAAAACATCTGTGATTTTTTCTAGTGTTTTAAAATTAGGATGCTCCACTTTATGACTGATCTTTTCATGCTCCCATGTCGTGTGAAATGGAATGTGAACCGCGTGACCACCAATGGCTAAAACCGGTAAGACATCCGATTTTAAAGAGTTCCCAATCATGAAAAATTCTTTAGGTTCTATTTCCAAACGTTTCAATAATTTTTGATAATTGATTTCCTGTTTGTCAGCCATGACTTCAATATGATGAAAATATGGGCCTAATCCTGAACGGTGCAATTTGCTTTGTTGGTCTTTCAAATCGCCTTTGGTTGCAACCACAAGTTTGTATTTTCCTTGAAGCGCCTTCAAAGTGTCTTCAACACCATCCAATAATTCAATTGGTTTTTGAAGCAGTTCTTTCCCGAGTTCAATAATCTTTTCTATAATTTCAATCGAAATCGTATTGTTCGAAATGTGCATGGCCGCTTCAATCATCGAAAGAATATAACCTTTAATGCCATAACCATACAAATCTAAATTGGCGATTTCGGTTTTAAACAACTCCTGAGACAACCCTTGATGCGATAAATAATCACTCATCAAAGCACAGAATTTTTGTTCCGTTTCTTGGAAATAAGGCTCATTGACAAACAAAGTGTCATCGGCATCGAAGGCTATTACTTTTAGATTCATAGTTTATTTGGTAAATGACCGTATGGGTTCAGCTTATTAATCGTTAAATTTATAAAACGAATAGGTTTTATTTTTAATGTCGTATCCGCCATAATATAAATTCGAATTCAATTTTAAAATAGTTGCACTGGTAAGTTCTTCATTTTTTTCTGCAAAACCTCGCAATACATCAAATGCAGTTTTTTGGGCATCTCCGTCTAGATGATTAAAATCTTTATCAAATAAACAATTAGCATACACTACATTTCTATTTTTATAGGAATTTAAATTGTCTAAATAATAGTTAGATGTTAGAGCAGCACCTATGAGTGCTCCAGTAAACCCGCCAATCATGCCTCCAATCATAATCCCATCATTTTGCTGAACCAAAGATACGCCGCCAACCACCATGCATAGTCTGCCATTAGATTGGTATATTGACAATGATGGATTTAAATCGCTCATTTTTTTGGCAAACTGGCTCGAATTCTCTACGGTTTTTAGGCTTTTTACACTGCCGTTTTCTTGATAAATTGCTGAATTTTTGAAATTTATATAATCGACCGCGCTAATTTTGAATGATTTCAGTTCATCCCCATTCAGATTTTTAGCAGAAATTTTTATAACATTATCTACCGCTTTTATTTGAACAATAGCATCTTTCAACATAAATGAACTAGTGTTTTCTGCCAAGTAATAAGTATCTAAATTGTCGTCAGGATTCGGAACTCTTCCTTCAAAAAAAGGTTGAGAATACACTTTTTGATTTACTGAAAAATCCAATAAATTGACGGTAAATGTTTGCGTGAAGTTTTTATTGATATCCATAGAAAAAACAACACTGTTTCCAAAAACATACAATTTGCGTTTATTGGCGCTTAAAGCCAAGGAAGGCGGGGTGTCTGAAGCAATGGTCTGAAACGAAAAAGGGCCTTCAAACGAGGTGCTCCCAGAAACCAAATCCCACAAAGGTGCCGGTTTACTTTTAGAATCAAGAAATCTTTTGTTCGATAAATCGATACTTTTTTTCTCTAATATCCCATTTTTAAACATATAAAAATTCAAAACACTGGTATTCTTAACAATCGAAACAACATAAAAAACATTGTCAATTGTAATCCTCGTTATCACTTTCTCCTTTTCAAATTCTAAATGAAATGATTTTTCAGAGACTTTTTTGGCGTTAAAATCAAAGCATTGTCCTAGTATTTCTTTATTGTTTGAACCTGCCCAATAAGCGTAATAATTATTTTCAGACAAACTATAACCAACTATATTATCGGACGCAGATGACGGACGGTCGGAAGCTATAGAATCAACAATCGTAAAATGCTCATCGAAACGCAGGCAACGAGTCGTTTTCTTGTTGCAAAAGAACAAAGACAATTGTTTTTTTTCTTCTTCAACAATCTGAAAAACATCAGCCTTTTTCGATATGTTCAAATTTACATTTTTAACGAGTTCTTGCGAAAACATTGAAAAGGAAGCAAAATAGAAAATAACAAATATTATTTTTTTCACTTTGATGTTGTTTTTAATTAATAGTTTCCCCATTCCCAACCTCAGCATCCGGATTCACAAAAACCAATTTCCCTTCCGCATTATTAGTCATCAAAATCATGCCTTGGCTTTCTACACCACGCAAATTTCTCGGTGCTAAATTAACCAACACTGTTACTTTTTTTCCTATGATTTCTTCAGGAGCAAAACTCTCGGCAATGCCGGAAACAATCGTTCGAACATCAATGCCAGTATCGACTTTCAATACCAAAAGTTTATTCGCTTTCGGCATTTTTTCAGCTTCGAGAATCGTCCCTACACGCAAGTCCATTTTGGCAAAATCTTCAAATTGCACCAAGTCTTTTTGTGGCGTTATCGTTTT
Organism: Flavobacterium sp.; assembly: GCF_031411595.1. Taxonomy (GTDB): domain Bacteria; phylum Bacteroidota; class Bacteroidia; order Flavobacteriales; family Flavobacteriaceae; genus Flavobacterium. Next base: position 4,562 of record NZ_JANOBI010000059.1, read on the forward strand.
GTTTTCGGCTTCATTAGCCGTTTTTGTAGCTTCCAATTTATCGATTTGTTTTTGTATTTGTTCGTCTTCTATTTGAGAAAATAAAATTTCAGCGGGTCCAATTTGGTGTCCAACAGAAATCAAATCCGAGCTTTCAGAAATGTCATTCCAGCTTTTCCCATGTTGCTTTTGATTCAAAATCACATCCAATTTTCCCGCAGTAAAAGGCAAGAAAGGCTCACACAAAACCCGCAATGCCGAAGCAATCTGAAGCGCTACATACATTTGTGTTTGCACACGGGCCGGATCGGTTTTAAACATTTTCCACGGTTCTTCATCGGCCAAATATTTATTCCCCAAACGCGCGACATTCATCATTTCGCCCAATGCTTCTCTAAAACGATAACGCTCAATAGAACTTGAAATCACCGCTGGATACGCATTCAATTCATTAAAAACTTGCAAATCAACTTCCGAAAATTCATTCGGTTGTGGTACAATTCCATCATAATACTTATGCGTCAAAACCACGACGCGATTGATGAAATTTCCAAAAATCGCCGCTAATTCATTGTTGTTTCTCGCTTGAAAATCCTTCCATGTAAAATCATTATCCTTGGTCTCAGGCGCATTCGCCGTCAATGCATAACGCAACACATCTTGCTGCTGCGGAAAATCTTCGAGATATTCGTGCAGCCAAACCGCCCAATTTTTAGACGTCGATAATTTATTGCCTTCCAAATTCAAAAACTCATTTGCAGGCACATTTTCGGGAAGAATATAACTGCCTTCTGCTTTGAGCATCGCAGGGAAAATCACACAGTGAAAAACGATATTATCCTTTCCAATAAAATGCACCAATTTAGTATCCTCGCTTTTCCAATACGGTTCCCAATCTTTTCCTTCTCGTGCGGCCCATTCTTTCGTTGAAGATATATAACCAATTGGAGCATCAAACCACACATACAACTTTTTCCCTTCGGCTCCAGCAACCGGCACATCAATACCCCAATCCAAATCACGGGTTACGGCACGTGGTTCTAAACCGCCGTCAATCCAGGATTTTACTTGTCCATAAACATTCGGTTTCCAGTCGTTTTTATGGCCAACCAAAATCCATTCGCTCAAGAAATCTGAATATTGATCCAAAGGCAAAAACCAATGTTTGGTCGATTTCAAAACCGGCGTTTCTCCCGTTATTGTCGATTTAGGATTGATCAAATCCGTAGCGTTCAAAGTCGATCCGCAACGTTCGCACTGATCGCCATACGCTTCTTCATTTCCGCATTTCGGGCAAGTTCCCGTCACAAAACGATCGGCTAAAAACTGCTCGGCTTTCGCATCATACAATTGCTCGGTTACTTCTTCAACAAATTTGCCGTCTTCATACAATTTCTTAAAAAATGCAGAAGCCGTTTCATGATGAATCTTCGAAGAAGTACGCGAATAATTATCAAACGAAATCCCAAAATCCAAAAATGATTTTCGGATAATCCCGTCATATTTATCAATCACTTCCTGCGGCGTAATGCCTTCCTTTTTGGCTTTCATCGAAATCGCCACGCCGTGTTCATCACTTCCGCAAACAAACGCCACGTCTTTTCCTTGAAGTCGTAAGTAACGCGAATAAATGTCCGAAGGCACATAAACGCCCGCCAAATGTCCAATATGAATGGGTCCGTTCGTATAAGGCAATGCCGCCGTTATGGTATATCGTTTTGGATTTTGTAACATATAAAGATTTTGTTTTTCTCGCAAAGACGCAGAGATGCAAAGAAATTACATATGAAAACTTTGCGGCTTCACGACTTTGCGAGAAATTTTCGTTGCAAAAATAAGCAATACATTCGAGAGTTTTATGCTTTTTATTAGGAGCCGATTCCCGCTATCCACTAAATCTTTTGCGCCGAACACCGGCACAAAAGGATACCGTTCCTATCGGGGCTAGGGCATTCAAAAACTTGGTAGCTTCGCGTCTTTGTGGCAAACATTATTTATATTTGTTTCAACATTATCAACATGAAAAAGCCAACATTTCTTTTCCGCATCGTACTCTTTGGACTTTTCCTATTTCAAACCTCACAAGCACAACGCAAAATGATTACACCCGAATTTTTACAAAAAGGCGACACCATCGGCATCCTTGCTACGGCCAGAAAAGTCGACATCACATCACTACAACCCGCCATCAAATTACTCGAAAGTTGGGGCTTGCATGTTGTCATCGGCAAAACCATTGGAAAAGAAGAAAACCAACTTGCGGGTCCGGATTGGCTTCGTGCTACTGATTTTCAGGAGATGATCGACAATCCGACCATCAAAGCGATTTGGGCAGCTAAAGGCGGATACGGAACCGTTCGCATCATCGACAGAATCGACTTCACTCATTTCAAAAAGAAACCAAAATGGGTTGCCGGTTTTAGCGACGTTACGGTTTTACACAGCCACATCAACAGTATGAATATTGAAACCATTCATTCTTTCATGGCCATGAATGCCGGAACAGCGCAGCCACTAGTCATCGAATCTTTACGCAAAGCCTTGTTTGGAGAAAAACTCGAATACCGTATTCCAAGCCATCCATTCAACAAAAAAGGAACGGCTAAAGGCGAATTGGTTGGCGGCAATTTATCGGTATTGTATAGCATCATGGGTTCCAAATCCGAAGTCGATTATAAAGACAAAATCTTGTTCATAGAAGATTTAGATGAATACTTATACCACATCGACAGAATGATGATGAATCTCAAACGTAACGGCTATTTTGACGGAGTAAAAGCGGTGATTGTAGGCGGCATGAGCAGCATGAATGACAACGAAATTCCATGGGGAAAAGATGCGCTCGAAATTATTCAAGATGTTTTGAAAGACTATAAATTTCCCATCATTTACAATTTCCCCGCAGGTCATATCAAAGACAACCGCGCCTTGATATTAGGGAAAACGGTAAGTATCGATGTTAACGATAAAGAAGCCATCGTCAAATTCGAATAAATCTTAGAGTCCTAAAATCTTACAATCTTATAATACAAAAATGGCTGAGCATAACGAACTAGGTAAACTCGGAGAACAACTTGCTGTGGAATTCCTGCAAAAAAACCATTACGAAATTCTCGAAACCAACTGGACGTTTCAAAAAGCCGAAATCGACATCATCGTACAAAAGGAAAATGTGCTTGCCATTGTGGAAGTAAAAACGAGATCATCTACCGATTTCGGATTGCCGCAAGATTTCGTGAAACCTAAAAAAATCCAATTGCTCGTCAAAGCCGTAAATGAATACGTCATTAGCAATGACCTCGATGTTACGGTGCGTTTCGACATTATTGCCATTCACAAAGCAGGTAACGAGTTCATTATAGAGCATTTAGAGGATGCTTTTCATCATTTTTAATTCGACTGGTTTAACAATTCAAGTCGATTTAATAACTATATTTGGAAAAAATTGCAAAATTAAAATCACCATGAAAAAAATTATTACCGTTGTCATACTGTTGTTGAGTTTCAGTGTTTTTGCACAAAGAACAGTAGCTAAAAAAGTGAATGATTTGTTGTCGCAAAATGTAACTTTCAAAAAGTATAGCGTTTTGACGGCAACCGATGGAATTCAGAATAATGATACCCGAAAAGCCGTTTCTCAAGCGACTTATGGTAAAATCAATCTTCAAGCCATTACCGCTTTAATGTCGAACAAAGAAGAGTATATTGAAGTTGAAATTCCTTACCTAGGCAACAACATCACAACGCAATTGTATAAGGTTAATTTGTTTGCTGAAGGATTTCATATCGATACTGATAAATCCAAATCGATTGCCTATGACAAAGGATTGTATTATCGGGGCATCGTAAAAGATGATGTGAATTCTGTAGTTTCTTTTAATTTTTTTAAAGGCGAATTCAACGCTATGCTTTCGAGCAAGTCATTGAACAATCTTGTCGTTGCCAAACTTGACAAAGTAAATAATACATCAGATTATATTGTGTATTCAGATAGTGATTTAAAAGCCAAAAACAATTTCACTTGCGGCACAAAATCAACTCCGGAAACTAGAGCCGATAATTCTAGAAACACTGCTGCGCCATCGAGTGCAAGGTGTGTGACAATGTATTTTGAAATTGACAACGATTTATACCAAGCCAACGACAGCAATACGACAACGACGACGAATTGGATGACTTCTGTTTTCAATAATGTACAAACGCTATACAATAATGACGGCATTACGGTTTCATTGAAATCATTATACATCTGGACAACAGAAGATCCTTATTCAATCGCTTTTGATGGAAGTGCATCTTCTGCTGATTACTTATATAAATTTAATGACCTTCGACCTGTTTTTGATGGCGATGTAGGACAACTTTTAGGAATTGACGAAGGTGGTTTAGGTGGTGTAGCGGTCGGCATCAACGGGATTTGTTCGCAAGATAATTTCAGTTACTCTGATGTCAATTTTAGCTACAGTACCGTCCCAACATTTTCATGGACGATTATGGTAATAACACACGAATTCGGGCATTTGTTAGGTTCGCCACACACGCATGGTTGTCATTGGAATGGTGATGAAACAGCTATTGATGGTTGCGGTCAATCGGCCGGATATTTTGAAGGTACTTGTGATGAAGGCCCGATTCCGGATTCATCTGTAAAAGGAACCATTATGAGTTATTGCCATTTGGTGAGTGGTGTAGGCATTAATTTAGCCAATGGTTTCGGACCTCAACCGGCAGCTAGAATTTTGGCTAAGGTCAACGGAGGCACTTGTTTGAGTTCAGATTGTATTAATACCTGCATCAATACTGTAGCGAATATAACTGTATCAACAACGACGAATACTTCAGCTACCATTACCTGGGCAGACTTAGGTGGTGCCACTGCTTGGCAAATCGCGGTTACTCCTTTTTCAAGTTCAACCGACACATGGGTAGCGGTAACCACAAACTCATACACCGCCAACGGATTATCTCCTGACACTTACTATATTGTAAGAGTACGTCCTAATTGTAATTTCGGTTTGGTTGCACCTAACGAACAAACGATTTTAGTAACCAGTACTAGTTATTGTAATGGTGTGCAAATTACAGATACCGGAGGAGTTTCTGGCGATTATACCGATTCTGAAACTTATATTAGAACCATCATACCGAACTTACCAAACAAAAAAATAAGGTTGACTTTCTCTGCTTTTGATTTAGAATTGGATTACGATTATTTGTATGTGTATGACGGAAATTCGACCAGTGCGCCGGATTTAAGCAGTGGTGGTTTTACCGGAAATGCAATTCCCGGCCCATTTGTTTCCACTGCTAATGACGGATCGTTGACCGTTAAATTTTATTCCGATGGCGGCGTTACTACGGCTGGTTATGTAGCCGATGTAGCTTGTGAAGCTTCCTTAGGAAATGCTGCTTTTGAATCGAATATTGATTTTACATATTCTCCAAATCCAACCAACGGCAATGTGACGATTACTTCGAAAACCATTTTGTCAGAAGTGTTGATCTATAATATAGAAGGACGCCTTTTATATCAAAAGAAAACCAATGCGTTTGATGCTAAAGTAGATATGACACCTTTCGCCAACGGAACGTATTTCTTTAAATTGAAATTCAATAACAAAGAAGCGAATTTTAAAATTTTGAAAATGAATTAATATTGTTTTGATTCCATAAAAGACCACTCCTAATCCGAGTGGTTTTTTTATATTCGTGAATCCTAAAACAGGCATCATGCAAAAATTATTATTGCTTCACGGAGCATTGGGAAGTCAAGATCATTTCAATACTTTAAAGATTGAATTGTCGCAAAATTTTGAAGTGTACAGTTTTAATTTTAAAGGACACGGCGGTTCTGAAATACCTAATGACGGTTTTTCGATTTCCAAATTTGCTGATGAAGTGCTGGCTTTTATGGAGCAGCATCACATTCAAAACACCAATATATTCGGCTACAGCATGGGCGGCTATGTTGGTTTGTATTTGGCAAAGCACTTTCCCGAAAAAGTAGCAAAATTATTCACTTTAGCCACCAAGTGGGATTGGACTTTAGAAAACGCCACGCATGAATCGAAAATGCTTAATCCATCGACAATTAAAGAAAAAGTGCCGAAATACGCCGATTCATTAGCCGCACTTCATGGCGACAATTGGGAAATGTTGGTGCAAAAAACAGCGGCCATGATGTTAGATTTAGGAATGAATCCTACATTTAAAAACACTGATTTTATTGAAATCACAACACCAACTTTAGTAGCAGTTGGCGATAAAGATATCATGGTCAGCATTGAAGAAACTGCAGCGGCATATCGATTATTGCCGAACGCGCAATTGTTGGTGATGCCCAATACATCACATCCTATAGATCGAGTTAATGCAGCGTTATTGATATATCAAATACAACATTGTTTTTTGTAGTTAATCTCGTTTGAGCCAACCGGCAATGCTCATTCTTCTTACATTAGTAACCAACACTTCATGCTCTAATTCGTTGCTTTTGAAAAATACTGTTTTACCTTGTGTGGGTGCAATGCTTTGATCTTTTTTGATTAGATGAGCAAGCAATTCGCCGCCATCTGTCACCTTCCAATCGGCATTTAAATAACTAACCATCGAATAAGTTCTGCTGATATTATCTTGAAATTGATCCAGATGTTTTACATAAAAAGCACCTGATTCATAAAGCGAATAATGAAATTCATAACCCGTAATTCCGGCATAACAACTGCGGTTGAGGTAAGCAATAAAAGCTTCCATTTGCTCCAGAAATTCGGTTTCGTATATATTGTTGTGGCTTTTGTCGAGCCAATAAATGGCGTCTCTACGCACATCCGTATTGTGTGCTAACTTTTGATCATTGCCTGTTCCGGCAGCTACCAACTTTTTATCATGAACCAATTGAAGCATGTTGTCTTGTAAATGTTGCGCCAATACATCCGTAATAAAATGATCAGAAATACCTATGGTATTCTCAAGATAAGAAGCAATCAAAGCTTCAAAAGCAATTTCCATAAGAATCGGAATTGCCTGATTTGACTGACAATGAAGCAAGGTAGTGTAAATAAAAAAACTATCTCCGAGATTGACTTGGAAATAGTTTTTATTATAAGTTATATTATTATGTTGAAAGTCCTAAAACTTAAATGCAGCACCCAATTGAATCACCTGATTCTTAGCATCAGAATCTTTATAAATTTCTGAAACGCCCATGGCATAGCGAGCATTTAATGAAAGACCCATCGGAAAATTGAAGCCAAGTCCACCAACAATTGCCGTATCTAGCGTTTTGAGGTCGTCACCCGTATTGCCTGGAAAATTGTCGCTAATTTTGAAGCCAACCTGCGGTCCTGCTTCTAAGCTAAAAGTTTTCACTATATAAACCTTAGCAAGAACTGGTATGTTAATATAACTAATGGAATAATTTGTGTCTTCAGATTTGAAACCTTGCATCGAATATTGTAATTCAGGTTGTAAAAATAACAACTCGGGCACCAAGGTAATTTCTTTGAAAACACCCGCATAAAATCCGGTCAATGGTTTTGTGTCTCCGAAACCATCTCCGGTTACTGTAGCAATATTCAATCCGGCGCGAACACCAAATTTCTGAGCTTGTGCAGAAGGAGTTAGAGCCACCATACAACATGCGAATAAAACGATTTTAAGTACTTTCATAAGGTAAATTTTAAGGTTTATATTTAATATTCTTTGTTAATGCTTCAAATGTAATTATAAATTGGATTTCAAAAAATGTTTATTCTTTAAAAATTAACTCGCCCAAACGACCATCTCTTTTGTATACATCTTCATAAAAATGGATGAGATTTTCATCATCAACCCAAGCCGTGAAGTAACCAATATAAACCGGGATTTTGTGCCGCAATGTATACCAAGATTCTTCCCCAGAATGCATCGCTTCATCCACTTTTTCAGGTGTCCAATTTTTATCATCTTCTAATATTGCTTTGGCCAACTCGGCTGGTTTTGCGACACGAATGCAACCATGACTAAACGCACGACTAGAGCGGTCGAACAAACTTTTGGCAGGCGAATCATGCAGATAAATATTGTTCGAATTCGGAAATAAAAACTTCACCAATCCCAATGAGTTTTTAGGCCCTGGTTTTTGTCTGATTTGCCCTTTATTCCACTCCATATCGTGTTGCTCGAGGTAGTTTTTGTTCTTTTCTATCTCGGGTTTGATTTCTTTTTCGATAATGCTTTTGGGCACGTTCCAATACGGACTGAACACTATAAACTTCATCATGCCGCTAAAAACGACTGTTTGATGCATCACTTTTCCAACCACAACGTTCGATCGTAAAGCGGGTTTTCCGTCTTTGAAATAAGTTAATTTATACGACGGAATATTAATCACTATATATTCTTTTGCTTTTGTAATATCGGTTGGAATCCAGCGGCAACGCTCCATATTAATCATGATGGTTTTAATTCTGCTGTCTAAACTAACGTTCATCTCGGTAATCATCTTCCCTGAAATTCTTGAAGTCGGCGTCAAACCCATACTGGTTTTATAAAGTATAACTTGCTCCGCCATCGATTTGTCATAAACATTACTCTTCGAATCGGTTTTTAAATTCCCTAAGGCAAACAGACGAGTTCTGATTTTGGATACCATTTCTGTAGAATCCCCAACTACAATCGGATCCATATTTGGGTCGTAAGCAATGCTGTCCCAAACGGTTTTTTTCTCGGCTTCTCGATAAAGTTTTAAGATCGATTTCAAACGATAATACTGCCCCAAAACTTCTTTTTCATCATTCATTAATGATGGTTTGGCAATCAAAGAATCTAAATAATTTACGTAAGATTGTTTCTTTCGAGGCAAATACCAACCCAATTCTGCGGTGGTTTTAGCGTCCAAACCATGGAAAACTTTATCCGCATAAAAAAAATACAAAGCAGAAATAAGGCATTCTTTACCGGCATTCGCCTTTGATGCTGCATCATTTTGAAAAACAACTTCTAAACTTTTCTTGTATGGAATCTTAGTTTTGACACCTTCGTCTTCAATGGTGCTGAGTTTACTGTAAAGCAAATCCGCCAATTCCGTAACCCCTTTGTCATCATACCAGATGTAATGCCATTGGTGTTTTCGATACAATGCTCTGACTTGTGGTTCGTATGTTTTTAGTTTGGGATACTTTTCGAAAAAAGAAGTAACAGCAATACTGTCGAAAGTGGTTTTACCTGTCTCAGTCGAAGCTTCAAGATTTTCGTTTGTTGGCTGAGCTTCTTTCTTTTTACAGGAAATGAAAAAAATTGAAAATCCAAAAAGCATTATTGTAAATCGCACACTATTTTTCATAAACTGCCGTTTCTTTAAGCGATATAAAAATACACAAACAAGCAACATGAAGTTATCAGAATTTTGAAAAATTTTTCTATAATTTAAGTACTTTTACTTCGAAGCTTTCCCATTCATTTCAACTTTTAATTTTTATTATTATGAAAAAAATAATGCTACTCGTTTTAAGCTTATTGCTGTTTTCCTCATTCATGTCCAACAACATTAATGAAAACGAAGAGCGGCAAAAAATCAATACTGTACTCGATGATTGGCACAAATCGGCAGCCGAAGCCAATGCCAAAAATTACTTTGGCGCTCTAACTGACGATGCCATTTTCATAGGAACTGATGCCACAGAAAACTGGAATAAAAAAGAATTTGAAGCCTTTGCCAAACCCTTTTTCGACAAAGGAAAAGCTTGGGATTTCAAACCGATAGAGCGCCATGTTTATATAAGTAAAGATCAAAAGACAGCTTGGTTTGATGAATTATTAGACACTTGGATGAAAGTCTGCCGCGGTTCGGGCGTGATGGTGAAAGTCGGAAATGACTGGAAAATTCAACATTATGTTTTATCGATGACCGTTCCGAATGACAATACTAATGAAGTCATCAAAATCAAATCTTCGATTGAAGACACCTTCATTCAAAAACTAAAAAAAGATAAGTAAACCGATACTTTTAGTTGCCCATTGGCCTAGATTAATAACATACAGATATGCAAATGCCGCTAATGATAGCGGCATTTTTTTATCCCTTTTTTGTGTTTTACTGATTGCGCTGCTTCATCATGTATTGACATATTAGTTTTTGAAAATGCCCCGTAAACTCTGTAATTTTTCACCAAAATCTTGTAAGAATTGAGAAGTAACATCAGATATCTTTACAAAAAACAACCAAATTTTGAAACCCTCCCGCTTGTTTGACTTAAGTGTATCTTCAAAAAAAATTGATTTTATTCTGTTAATATAAAACCAAATTTGATTTTATGCCGTACATGCCCTTAACACAAAAAGTTTAACCAATAAATCAACACAAATGGAAATCAACAAAAAAGTAAGAATAGCAGTCGTCAGTGTCTTAGGCACGGTGCTGTTGCTGTTTGTTGTTTTAGTCGCTCATATTGCTACGGCTAAACCAATAGACAATGCCACCATTCAAATAAGTCGCATCGATTTCGACAAACCTTTTGATTCGATCGGCGCAGTTGAAATCAAGAAAAACATGGTATCAATTCCCGGTGTTAAAAGCGATGTGCTCGTTAAACGAAATGTCGTCGTATACTTTCACGACAACAGAGTAGCCGATTCTAAAAAGGTATTCGACCAATTGATGGCGAAAGGCAACTATAAAGCCCAACGTTTTTTGGTTCCTAAAAACTTGGCTTCAAAATCAGTTTGTCCTGTGATGAACCACGATGGCGTTTATTATAAATTCTCTAAAACCGTACAACAAATTTTTAATTAATCTATAAATATTACTATTATGACAAATTTTTCAAAATTCGCATTTTTCGCTCTATTGATTGGAGCGGGTGCATTTACATCTTGTAGCAAAGATGATGACAACACAGTTGCAGCAAAACCATCAATCTACGAGCGATTAGGCGGAACCGCATTGGTTGATGATCCAGATAGCACTGATCCTGCTGTAAAAATCGAAGCCGGCCGTTTGAGTTACCGTAAAGTTGTAAACACTACTATTCAGCTTATCGTTGCAGACATTACCGCGGGTGCTCCGGGAAATTTAAACGCTCATTTTGCTCCTTTATTAGCTGAAACAGGCACAACCCAATCAACTAATATTGCTGAATTATCAGACAATCTTACTGATTTCTTCTCTTTCAATACAGGCGGGACCAATGCTGTGAATACCTATTCAGGTTTGAGTATGGCGGCGGCACACAATCCGGCTACTAATAACAGAATGGGAGTGAAAGCAACCGCAGCAGATTATACGAAATTTGAAGGTTATGTCGGCGCGGCTGCCAATCAAAATGGCGTGGCTTCTAATACAGAATTGTATACTGATATCGTTGCGGTTTTAGAATCTTTAAGATCAACAATTGTTCAAGCACCATAACAAAAACTTCAGAAAAATTTAGGTTAGGTTTTAAGCCGTCTTATCTTATGAAAAAGGATGAGGCGGTTTTTTTATTGTTTGCTCAGATGCAGTAGCATGTCTTGCGTCATCGAAGTTAAATCGAATTTGTGTTTCCAACCCCAATCTTTTCGTGCGCTGCTATCATCAATGCTTGCCGGCCAACTGTCGGCTATTTGTTGACGAAAATCAGGTTTGTAAGTAATTTCGAAATCAGGGATGCTTTTTTTAATTTCAGCAGCAATTTCTGTAGGCGTAAAACTCATCGCTGCTAAATTATAAGAAGATCGAATTTTAATTTGATCCGCATCTGCTTTCATAATATCAATCGTTGCTTGTATTGCATCATCCATATACATCATTGGCATTTTGGTTTCAGACGAAAGAAAACACTCATACGTTCCTTGACTCAATGCTTTGTAATAAATATCAACCGCATAATCCGTTGTGCCACCACCCGGAGGTGAACTCCAACTGATCAGCCCCGGATATCGAATACTGCGAACATCAACCCCAAAAATATGATGGTAATACTCGCACCATCTTTCACCGGCTTGTTTGCTGATACCGTATACCGTTGACGGCTCCATGATGGTATACTGTGGTGTATTTTCTTTTGGCGTTGTAGGTCCAAAAACCGCAATGCTCGAGGGCCAGAAAATCTTTTTAATCTTTTTGGCTTTCGCTAAATTCAACACATGAAACAACGAATTCATATTCAAATCCCAAGCGAATGCCGGGTTTTTTTCTGCCGTAGCCGACAACAATGCCGCCATTAAATAGACATCGGTAATTTGGTGTACTTCAACCAAATGCTCAATCTGATTGAAGTCTAGGGCGTTTACTACTTCAAATGGCCCGGAATTAACAACATCGGTATTCATTTTTCGGATGTCAGATGCGATTACGTTTTCAGTACCGTAGATGGTTCTTAACTTGTGGGTTAACTCGGTTCCGATTTGTCCGCAGGCGCCGATGATAAGGATTTTTGTATTCATTGTTGTGGCTGTTTGAGAGCATAAAGATACGAATTTGAAAGAACTAAGAAAGGTAAAGTATGGCCACAAAGATGCAAAGGCGCAAAGAATAATAAACTTCAATTATTTAGTGTCTTGGCTTTTTTGTGGCAAAATCTAATTTGATGTTAAACCACAATCTGCTTTCTACTTTCATTATACCTTTGTAACTTTACCGCTCAATATTCATACTATGAACTACAAATGCTTTTCCGCTTTTTTTATTATTTTACTAGTGTTTTCCTGTCAAAAAAATGATGAGAAACAATTAGCAGAACAGCAAAAAGATGCCAAAGCTAAAGAACTTATCTTTTCTAAAATCAGTAATGGGTGGCGTTTTTCAACACCAACGTTGAATCCGATTACGCAAACCATGATACAAAATTGGAAGGAATTGCGAGAGTTCAACGTCGAATTAAATCAAACACCAAAAAGTTCGATTGGAGCTTTTCAAAAAAAGGCAAAAGATCTTTCTGTCAAAGCGCTTGCATTAAACAACAATATTCCGGCTTCATTCAATAAACCGCAAATAAAAAGTAGAATTGCTGCTTTGATTACGAAAATCAATTCGATTAATTTATTCATCAACCTCGACGCCATTCCGGAACAAAAAGTAATCGCGTTGGTCACTGAAGTGGATGTCGAACTGTTATCGCTTTACCAACAAATGGACGAAATTGTTCGAAAAAACCAAATTCCAAAAGAAGAAGGTGAATCGGATATGATTCGCATGTTAGATACTACTCGCGCCATTCACAACTAATACAATCCTAAACATTTTACCAAAACCTTGAGTAAAAACAATCTCATTCAACTGTATGATTCGTCGGCTAAAGTCAAACAAATTGGCGATAGCTTAAAACAACACGGTCAAAAAATTCACCTTAACGGACTGATTGGTTCTTCGTTTTCTTTTATTGTACAGTCGCTTTTCAAAAATGCCGAGCATCCTTTTCTGATTATTTTAAACGACAAAGAAGAAGCCGCGTATTATCTCAACGATTTAGAGCGTATGATTGGCGAAGAAGATGTGTTGTTTTATCCGGGTTCGTACCGTCGTCCGTATCAAATTGAAGATACTGACAATGCCAATGTATTGTTGCGGGCGGAAGTATTAAACCGCATCAATTCGCGTAAAAAGCCTGCTGTTATTGTAACGTATCCCGAAGCGCTTTTCGAAAAAGTAGTCACCAAAAAAGAACTCGATAAAAACACTTTGAAAGTGTCGGTTGGCGATCAAATCTCGATTGAATTTATCAATGAAGTGTTGTTTGAATACGAATTCAAGCGCGTTGATTTTATTACCGAACCCGGCGAGTTTTCTGTTCGTGGCGGTATCATCGATGTGTTTTCTTTTTCGAATGACAATCCGTATCGCATTGAGTTTTTTGGCAATGAAGTCGATAGCATTCGAAGCTTCGATGTAGAAACACAACTCTCGATTGAAAAGCAAAAAAAGATAGCCATCATTCCGAATGTCGAGAATAAATTCTTTCAGGAAAATCGCGAAAGTTTCCTTGAATACATGCATCAAAATACGATTGTATTCATTCAAAATACCGAATTGCTTACCTCGAAATTAGAAAAGCTGTTCGACAAAGCCGAAGATATTTTCAAGAACTTGAACGCAACGATTCAACATGTTGCTCCAGAAAAAATATTCCTGCATCAAAAAGAATTTCTCAAGAAAGCTTTAGATTTTACGGTGGTTGAATTGAGTTCAAAACCCACTTTCAAAATTGCCAAAGCTTTCGATTTCCACATACAGCCACAACCGTCGTTCAACAAACAATTCGATTTGTTGCTCAACAATCTCAATGACAACCATTTCAACGGTTATAAAAATTATCTTTTCTGCTCAAGTACCGCGCAAGAAAAACGTTTTCACGACATTTTCGAATCGCTCGATGAAGCCAATCACGAAAGCATTCGCAAGCAATATCACACCGTTGTTTTTCCGTTGTATCAAGGTTTTATCGATGAAGAAAATCAAGTGGCTTGTTATACCGACCATCAGATTTTTGAACGTTATCACAAGTTCAACATCAAGAACGGTTATTCAAAAAAACAAACCATTACACTCAAAGAACTCAACACTTTGGCGGTTGGCGATTATGTGACGCACATCGATCATGGCATTGGAAAATTTGGTGGTTTGCAGAAAATTCAAGTGGAAGGCAAAACCCAAGAAGCGATTAAACTCGTTTATGCCGACAACGATATTGTGTATGTGAGCATTCATTCGTTGCACAAAATTTCGAAATACAACGGCAAAGATGGCGCGCCGCCGAAAATCTACAAATTGGGTTCCGGTGCGTGGAAAGCTTTGAAGCAAAAAACCAAAGCGCGTGTCAAACACATTGCGTTCAATTTGATTCAGTTGTATGCGAAACGCCGTCTCGAAAAAGGATTCCGTTTTGCACCTGACAGTTATCTTCAAGCGGAACTCGAAAGTTCTTTTATCTATGAAGACACGCCCGATCAAACCAAATCGACGCAAGAAGTCAAAGCCGACATGGAAAGCGATCGCCCAATGGATCGTCTCGTTTGTGGCGATGTTGGTTTCGGAAAAACAGAAGTTGCTATTCGTGCCGCTTTTAAAGCCGTAGACAACAGCAAACAAGTTGCGATTTTGGTGCCAACGACCATTTTGGCGTACCAACATTACCGAACTTTTACGGAACGTTTGAAAGATATGCCAGTCACGATTGGTTATCTCAACCGTTTTAGAACCGCCAAGCAAAAAACTGAAACACTCAAAGATTTGGCCGATGGCAAACTTGATATTGTGATTGGAACGCACCAATTGGTCAATAAAAATGTAGTCTTCAAAGATTTGGGATTATTGATTGTGGATGAAGAACAGAAATTCGGTGTGAATGTCAAAGACAAACTCAAAACGATTGCTGCGAATGTGGATACATTGACATTAACGGCAACGCCCATTCCGAGAACCTTACAATTTTCGTTGATGGCAGCACGCGATTTATCGGTGATCACCACACCGCCGCCGAACCGTTATCCGATAGAAAGCAATGTCGTTGCGTTTAGCGAAGAATTGATTCGCGATGCGATTTCGTATGAAATTCAACGCAATGGTCAAGTGTTTTTCATTAATAATCGTATTGAAAACATTAAGGAAGTTGCCGGAATGATTCAACGATTGGTGCCAGATGCGCGCGTCGGAATCGGCCACGGACAAATGGAAGGCAGCAAACTCGAAGAACTCATGCTCGCTTTTATGAATGGCGAATTCGACGTTTTGGTTTCGACCACGATTATTGAAAGCGGACTAGATGTGCCGAATGCCAATACCATTTTCATCAACAATGCAAACAATTTTGGACTGTCGGATTTGCACCAAATGCGCGGTCGAGTTGGGCGAAGCAATAAGAAAGCATTTTGCTATTTTATTTGCCCGCCGTATTCGATGATGACCGATGATGCTCGCAAACGAATTCAAGCTTTGGAGCAATACAGTGAACTCGGAAGCGGTTTCAACATTGCGATGAAGGATTTGGAGATTCGTGGTGCCGGTGATTTATTGGGTGGCGAGCAAAGTGGTTTTATCAATGAGATTGGTTTTGAAACTTACCAAAAAATCATGAACGAAGCCATTGAGGAATTGAAGGAAAACGAGTTTAAAGATTTATACGAATCGGAAGATCAGCCCGAAAAAGAATACGTGAAGGATTTGCAGATTGATACTGATTTTGAATTGTTGTTTCCTGATGAATACATCAACAACATTTCGGAGCGTTTGAATTTGTATAACGAATTGAGTTTAATAAAAAATGAAGACGAACTGCAAGCCTACGAAACCAAACTCATTGACCGTTTCGGGCCGTTGCCAAAACCTGCCATTTCGTTATTGAACAGCATTAAAATCAAATGGATTGCTTCTAAAGTTGGGATTGAAAAACTTGTGATGAAGCAAGGCAAAATGATTGGTTATTTTGTGTCGGATCAGCAGAGTTATTATTATGCTTCGGCACAATTTCATAAAGTGTTGCAGTTTGTACAGAAGCAATCGCAGTTGTGTGTGATGAAAGAAAAACAAACCCCGAACGGATTGCGACTGTTATTGACTTTCGATCATGTGAAATCAATCCGGAAAGCTTTGGAATTGATGGAGCTGATGAATCGATAATTTGGTGCCGTGGCATTACATGATAACTGGCACTCAACTATTGTATTCCCATACTTTAATAAGCTCCTCCGAGAGTAATATTACCATCTTCATTTAATACGATAACCGGTGTAACATTTGCTCCAGTAACATCGCAGGAGTAAAGTGTTCTGAATTGTGTTGCTGAATCAACACCGATAAAAAATACTTTTTGACCATCGGGCGAGATCCGCAAATTCAAATCTTCGATGTTGAAACCAAGGTAAACACCTGCCGGCAGTGTAATATTGACAAGCGCTTCGCCGGTTCCATCGTAATTGCAAGTGAATATCGAATTATTGATCGATACACCGGCTACTCGTTTATAATAAATCAGTTTTCCTACCGGTGTAGACGATGGCGATAAATTTT